>DASWFT010000061.1:0-10943 GCA_036394075.1 Streptosporangiaceae bacterium | reverse complement strand
TCCATCAGTACGACCAAGCCCGTGTCCTGCGGGGGGCCTGCCGGGCAGTGCCCGCAGCCCCTGCCGGCGTGGACCGGGCTCGGCGTGCTCTGCCTGTATGCCGCCACGGCCCTGGCGGCCGGCGGGTGGCTGCTCGCCCGTCGTGATGCATGAAATCGGAGGACGTCATGACTGCGATCGTGCCGGCGTCGCGGGTTCCGCCAGGGCTCTACGGGTTCCGCCAGGCAGCGCGGATGGAGTGGATCAAGCTGCGTACGCTGCGTTCGGTGAAGTGGGCGTTGCTGGTGGCCTGGCCGGGATGGCCGGGATCGGGATCGCGGCGAGGTTCAACACCCGCAATGCCCACGGTGACGTGACCAATAACATCCTGGCGGGCGGTGCGCTGGTGTTCGCCGCGCCGCTGTTCGGGCTGGCGCAGACTGGGGCGGGGAAGTCCTGCCCGGGCTCATCTACGCGAACTCGCTGGGCGCTACCCAGCCGCAGGCGGGGTCACGCTGTCGCCGTGGGCCGGGCTGAGCATCATCTGCGGCTATGCCGTGGTGCTGCTTGTGGTCGGCGGCTGGCTGCTGAGCCGCCGGGACGCGTGAGCGGGACAATGAGTTTATGGACGCCGTCAGCTTGGTGAGCCCGGTCCTGCGCGGGCCGTTCACCGGCCGTGCCCGCCGCGAGGTGGCGTTCTGCGTCCTGACGCTGCCGTTCGGCGTGTTCATCCCGCTGGCGGGTTTCTTCGTCACGGTGGATGCTGGGTTGCTGCTGGGTTCAGGCTCGCCGTGGGTGGCGGACGGGAACCCGTCCGGGCAGGCGGTGGCCGCTGCCGTGGGTGTCGCGGCGCTGTTGACGGTGCTCCTGGTGACGACCGGCGCCGCCCGCAGGCTCACCGCGGCCTGCCGCGGGCTGGCGGGCTGGCTGCTCGGCGAGCAGGTCACGGCGCCGCCGCCGCTGGCCAGCCGCGGCGCTCGCGGGCTGGCGGCCCGTATCGCCGACGGTCCCGGCTGGCGGGCCCTGGCATACCTGCTGCTGAAGTTCCCGGTCATGCTGCTTGAGTGTTTTGCCGTCGCGGTGTTGTGGGGCGCCGGGCTGGCCAACCTGACCTACCCGTTCTGGTGGCTGTCGTTCCGCAACCATTCCCCGGGCACGCGGCTGAGCCCAGTGCCGGTTATCACGCCATTCGACTGGATCGGCCAGGGCCACTTCACCGTCGCGACCTTTCCCGGCACGTTCGCCGCGTTCGCCGCCGGGGCCGGGATGGTGCTGGCCGCGCCCTGGGTGACCAGGACGGTGGTGGCCGCCGACCGGCGGCTGATCCGCGGCCTGCTCAGCCCCGGGCCGCTGGCCCGGCGGCTGGCGGACCTGGAACGGACCCGGGCGCTGGCGGTCGACGACGCCGCCACGCGGCTGCGCCGCCTGGAACGCGACCTGCACGACGGCGCGCAGATCCGGCTCGCCACGCTGGCGATGAACCTCGGCATGGCGAAGAAGAAACTCGGCGACTCAGGCGCGGTGCCAGACGCCGACGCGGCCCGCGAACTGGTCGACACCGCCTTGCAGGGCGCCCGCGACGCGCTCGGCGAGCTCCGCGAGCTGGCCAGGGGCATTCACCCGCCGGTGCTGGACAACGGCCTGCCCGACGCCCTGGCCAGCCTGGCCGCCGACAGCGCCATCCCGGCCCGGCTGGCCTGCCGGCTGCCGGACCGGCCGGCGCCGGCGATCGAGGCGATCGCCTATTTCTGCGCCGCCGAGCTGCTGGCCAACGCCGCCAAGCACAGCGCCGCGGCCACGATCACGATCGACGTGTCGCAGCGAGCAGGGCTGCTGGTGCTGACGATCACCGACGACGGCCGCGGCGGGGCGGACCCGGGCCGCGGCAGCGGCCTGGCCGGGCTCGCCCAGCGGGCCGCCGTCGTTGACGGCCGCCTGGACATCACCAGCCCGCCCGGCGGGCCGACCCGGGTCACCGTCGAGCTGCCGCTGCACACATGAGAGCAGGCCGATGCGCATCGTGATCGCCGAGGACGCCGCCTTGTTCCGGGCCGGGCTGGTCCGGCTGCTGCAAGACGAGGGCCACCAGGTGCGCGCCGCGGTCGCCGACGGCGCCGCCCTGCTGGCGGCGGTCGCGGAGCATCACCCCGACGTGGTCATCGCCGATATCCGGATGCCGCCCACCTGGACCGATGAGGGGCTGCGGGCCGCGGTCGAGCTGCGCCGGGCCCATCCGGGCACCGCGGTGCTGGTGCTGTCACAGTACATCGAGACCGGGTACGCGGCCCGGCTGCTGAGCGCCAGCCCGTCCGGCGTGGGCTACCTGCTGAAAGACCGGGTCGCCGACGTGGACGAATTCACCGACGCGGTGACCCGGATCGCCGCCGGCGGCACCGCGCTCGACCCCGAGGTGGTCCGCCACCTCCTTGCCGCCAGCCGCCGCTCCGGCAGGCTGGACCCGCTCACCGCCCGGGAGCGCGACGTGCTGGCCCTGATGGCCGAGGGCCGCTCCAACGCGGGCATCGCGGACGCTCTCGTCCTGTCCCTCGGGACGGTGGAAAAGCATGTCGCCAGCATCTTCGCCAAGCTGGGCCTGCCGGCCTCCGAAACCGACAACCGGCGGGTGCTCGCCGTCTTGCACTACCTGCGACCCTGACGGATTTTTCCTGCTAGCGGCTCCCGGGCCGGCCGATGTGCGTGATGTTGCTGCTGGCTTCGAGAGCTTCGCGCAGGCGGGCGTTCTCGAAGCCTAGGCGCTGGATCTGGGCGGCGGCGAGCTTGAGGTTGCCGGTCAGGGTGCGGTTAGCGCGGCGGAGCCGGGCGTTGCGAGCGGCCAGGACCTCGTAACGGCTCGGCTGCGTCTCAGCCTCGCCCGGACGCCCGGGGACACCGGGGCGGGAACGCGCTTCGGCGCGCCACCGCCCACGCATAGAACTGGTTGACGTGGGCGACCTCCTGGCTCCACGTGGCGCCCGCCACCTGCGGCCCGGCCGCATCACGGCGCCGCCACTGATGAAACGCCAGATGATCGCCCTCGGTCGCCTCCCGCCACGACCTGCCGCCCCGGGACTTGTACAGGAAATTCAAGAACCCGGCCAGCGCCCACGCCCTGCTGGCGTTGCTGTTCACCGGCGCGCCGATCAGCGCCGGCCGGCGGAAATACGAATTCAGCGCGGCGTCGTACTCAAACCGCGGCGACAGCAAGAACGGCAGGCCATCCGGAATCCCCGCCACATCCAGCCACGAGACCACCTCGACCGCCGCGCCCCGCAGCCACCGCCGCGCCCCGTCCGGCTCAGCCACCTCGCGCGATGCGAAGTGCACCGTCCACGTCCCCCGATGATCCACCCCGGAAAGATACACGGTCAGTGACCGCTCGTACACAAGCGACGGCACGGCCGGCCACGCGCCAGGGCCTCAGCCGAAACCGGCCCCAGCCCGTCTCCTGCATCGCGCCAGCCGCGTCCCTGAAACTCACCCGAACACCCGCAAGACCTATGAACCACGATCTTGGACTCAGGCAAGCCGGGAACCGCCGACATCCGCCGCGAAACGTCGGCAACTCCTCCCGCCAGCGGAACAGATAGACGGACCACCCGGACACCCGAAGGACAAGTAGGCGACCTCTCCGGACATCTTCGGTGACTCCCTACACGCGCAACGAGCGGCGGTTGTTCAGTTCGCTATTGATGGTAGACGCTAAAAGATAGCCTCATAGTTATCTATCGTCGATTGACCACGCGCGAGGCGGGCGACGTGACGCTGAACCAGCTCCGGACATTCCTGGCCGTCGCTGAGACCGGCTCTGTGCGCGCCGCCGCCCAGCAGCTCGTGGTGACCCAGGCGGCGGTGTCGGCCTCGCTGGCCGCCCTGCAGAAGTCCCTCGGCGTGGCGCTGCTCCGCCCTGATGGCCGTGGCCTGCGGCTGACGGACGCGGGCGAGGCGTATGCCGGCTACATCCGCCGCATCCTCGGCCTGCTGGACGAGGCCGGGCTCGCCGCTGCGGCCGCGGCCGATCCCGAGCGGGGCGAGCTGCGCATAGCGGCCGTCACCACCGCCGCGGAGCAGATCCTGCCCGGGCTCCTCGGCGGCTTCCGGGGCCGCCATCCGCAGATTGGCGTGCGGCTCGAGGCTGGCAACCGTGACCGAGTCCGCGCGCTGCTGGACCGTCATCAGGTGGACCTCGTGCTCGGTGGCCGGCCCGAGCCCGGCTGGGACGTGCAGGTGCAGGCCGTCCGGGCGCACGAACTGGTCGTCGTCGCCGCGCCCAGCCTGGCCGCTACCGCCGGCGGCGCGGGGTTGCTGCCGTGGCTGGCCCGCCAGGCGTGGCTGCTGCGCGAGCCTGGTTCCGGCACCCGGGCCAGCACTGACGCCCTGCTCGTGGACCTCGACATCGCGCCGCTGACCCTCATGGTGGGATCCAACGGCGCCATCACGGAATCAGCGAGCGTCGGGCTCGGCGTCACCCTCGTGTCCCGGGACGCGGTCGCCGCCGAGCTGGCCTCCGGCCGGCTGGTGGAACTGCCGGTGCCCGGCACACCGCTGCACCGCGACTGGTACCTGGTGGCCCATCCCGGCGACCTGCCGCCCGCCGCGGCCCGGCTCGTTGCCCACATGCTGCGGGACGGCGACTTCCACATACCGGGTTGACCGCCCGCCCGCGGCCGTGCATTTTCGGTATCCGTTAAGTTCTTGGCCCCGCGCGAGGCCAAGAACTTAACGAATAAGGGTTATCCACAGGAAGGTCGAGGGGTATATCAACGTTTTACTTGATATAGGACGCCAAACTCTCAATAGACAGCGCAGATATCGGCTGGCATCGTGAAGGCTGAGGGCGCGATCACACGGCACCGCGAGCCGAAGGGGCGCGGTGTTGCCTGGACTGAGGAGCGCAGCGTGAGCGAGCCGCCGGGGCGCGGCGCCGCCTGGACTGAGGAGCGAGGAACGAGCGACGAGGGAAGGCGGCGCCCCAAAGCGCCCCGGAAGCGAGCGGGAGACAGAGCACGAGCGACGAGGGAAGGCGGCGCAGTGAAGGGGGAAGGGGAGGTGGGCGGGGCCCCGGAGGCGAGCGGGAATATTACGGAGGAAACCATGGCGGCAGGGCAGCAGACCGCAGGGCCCAGCACGGCCGGGCCGGGACGCTGGAATGCGGGCGTCATCCCGTACGCGGAGATGGGCTACTACGAGCCCGATTATGCGCCGAAGGACACTGACGTGCTGGCGGCGTTCCGGATCTCCCCGCAGCCCGGTGTGCCGCCTGAGGAGGCGGGCGCCGCGGTAGCGGGTGAGTCCTCCACCGCGACCTGGACGGTGGTCTGGACCGATCGGCTCACCGCCTACGAGCACTACCAGGCCAAGTGCTACCGGGTCGATCCGGTGCCGGGGCGCGAGGGCGAGTACATCGCCTACATCGCCTACGACATCGACCTGTTCGAGGAGGGCTCGATCCCGAACCTGACCTCGTCGATCATCGGCAACGTGTTCGGCTTCAAGGCGCTGCGCGCCCTGCGCCTTGAGGACATGCGGATCCCGCTGGCGTACGTGAAGACCTTCCAGGGCCCGCCGCATGGCATCGTGATGGAACGCGAGTACCTGAACAAGTACGGCCGGCCGCTGCTCGGGGCCACAACCAAGCCCAAGCTCGGCCTGTCCGCACGCAACTACGGCCGGGTGGTGTACGAAGCGCTGCGGGGCGGGCTGGACTTCACCAAGGACGACGAGAACATCAACTCCCAGCCCTTCATGCGCTGGCGGGACCGGTTCCTGTTCACGATGGAAGCGGTGCACCGGGCGACGGAGCGCACCGGCGAGATCAAGGGGCATTACCTCAACGTCACCGCCGCGACCATGGAGGACATGTACGAGCGGGCCGACTTCGCGAAGGAACTCGGCAGCGTCATCATCATGATCGACCTGACGGTCGGCTACACCGCGATGCACTCGATGTCGAGGTGGGCGCGCAAGAACGGGGTCATCCTGCACCTTCACCGGGCGGGACACGGCACCTACACCCGCCAGAAGACACACGGGGTGAGCTTCCGGGTCATCTCCAAATGGTGCCGGCTGATCGGCGTCGACCACATTCACGCGGGCACGGTGGTCGGCAAGCTGGAAGGGGATCCGTCGATGGTCCGCGGCTACTACGACACGCTGCGCGAGTCCCGTATCCCGCTGGACCTCAGCCAGGGCATCTACTTCGACCAGGACTGGGGGTCCATGCCGGGCACGATGCCGGTGGCCTCAGGCGGCATCCACGCCGGGCAGATGCACCAGTTGCTCGGCTACCTCGGCGAGGACGTCGTGCTCCAGTTCGGCGGCGGCACCATCGGGCACCCCAGCGGCGTCGCAGCCGGCGCCACGGCGAACCGGGTAGCGGTGGAGGCGATGATCAAGGCACGCAACGAGGGCCGGGACTTTGTCCGCGAAGGCGAGGACATCCTCGCCGACGCCGCCAAGCAGTGCCGCGAACTCCAGATCGCCCTCGACACGTGGGGAGACATCACCTTCAACTACGAGTCGACCGACACCCCGGACGTCGTCGTCACACCGACCGCCTGACCTGACCGGCACGCCGGCCACGTTCTCGCACCTGCCAGGAGCCTTCATGCGGATCACCCAGGGCACGTTCTCCTACCTGCCCGACTTCACCGACGACGAGATCGGCGCCCAGATCCAGTACGCCATCGACCAGGGGTGGGCGGTGGCGGTCGAATTCAGCGACGACCCGCATCCGCGCAACGTGCTCTGGGAGATGTGGGGGCTGCCGATGTTCGACATCGCGGACGCCTCGGCGGGGCTGCACGAGGTCACGGCGTGCCGGGCCGCCCACCCCGATCACTACATCCGGGTCATGGCCTACGACGCGAGCCTCGGCCGTCAGACCACCGCGCTGAGCTTCATCGTCAACCGCCCGGCCCGCGAGCCGGGCTTCCGGCTGGACCGGCAGGAGGCCGCGGACCGGCGCATCCATTACACGCTGCACTCGTACGCGGCTGACCAGCCAGCCGGTGAGCGTTATGCCCCCAACGGGGTTCTCCGCAACGGGGCGCGCGGCGAAACATGAGCGAGCCGGAGGGGCGCGGCGCCGCCTGGACTGAGGAGCGAGGAACGAGCGACGAGGGAAGGCGGCGCCCCAAAAGCGCCCCGGAGGCGAGCGGGGAACAGAGCACGAGCGACGAGGGAAGGCAGCGCAGTGAAGGGGGAATGGGGAGCCGGGTGGGGCCCCGGCGAGCGAGCGGGGAGCAGAGCCCGCGCGGTTTCAGCATGCCCCGGCCAGGCAGCGGCGCCGGGCAAGCGCCGCCCGAGGTTAACGGGGCCGCTGGCCTGGAACCGCTACCGCCGGACGCCACTGTGGAACTGGGCGCGGAGCAGCAGGCGCGGCGGATATCGGAGATGCTGGACCGGCTCGACCGGGAGTTCATCGGCCTCGCCCCGGTCAAGGACAGAGTCCGCGAGATCGCGGCGCTGCTGCTCATCGACCGGCTCAGGCAGCGGTACGGGCTGTCGTCCTCGCGGCCCAGCCTGCACATGTGTTTCACCGGCAGTCCCGGTACGGGCAAGACCACCGTGGCCACCCGGATGGGTGAGCTGCTGGCCGAACTCGGCTACCTGCGCAAGGGCCAGCTGGTCAGCGTGACCCGTGACGACCTGGTGGGGCAGTACGTCGGGCACACCGCGCCCAAGACCAAGGAGGTACTCAAGCGGGCGATGGGCGGGGTCCTGCTGATCGACGAGGCCTACTATCTGTACCGGCCGGAAAACGAGCGCGACTACGGCCAGGAGTGCATCGAGATCCTGTTGCAGTTCATGGAGGCACACCGCGAGGACCTGGTGGTCATCCTGGCCGGCTACGCCGATCGGATGGACGTGTTCTTCCGGTCCAACCCCGGCATGGCCTCGCGCGTGGCGCACCACATCGACTTCCCCGACTTCTCCGCTGGCGAGCTGATCCAGATCGCCGAGCTGATGCTGGAGCGTGAGCAGTACCGGCTGTCGGCGGCCGCGCAGATCGCCTTCCGGGAGTACGTGGCGCTGCGGATGAGTCAGCCACGGTTTGCCAACGCCCGGAGCATCCGGAACGCCATCGACCGGTTGCGGCTGCGCCAGGCCCGCCGGCTGGTCACGGCCGGCGGGTCGATCGTCCGGGATGACCTGATGGAGATCAGCGATTCCGATGTGCGGGCCAGCCGGGTCTTCAACGAGGCGCCGCAGGGGGCTGCGCCGGCGCCAGGAACGGAATAGCCAGCCGGACCGTGCTGCCGCGGCCCGGTTCGCTGGACAGCTCCAGCTTCCCGCCGAGCAGTTCCGCCCGCTCCCGCATCCCGGACAGGCCGAAGCCGGTGGGTGCCACCGCCGCGGAGGCGCCGGCCCTGGGCGAGCCTGTCGCGGCGGCATCGAACCCGATGCCATCGTCGGTGACCTCTAGCAGCACCCGGTCCCGTTGCTGGTAGAGCCGGAGCCGGACGGACCTAGCATCGGCGTGCTTGGCCACGTTCTGCAGCGCTTCCTGTGCGGTCCGGTAGACGGCCGCCTCCACATGTTCGGCCATCCGGAAGTTGGCCGCCTCGACCCGCACATCCAGCCCGGGGAAGGAGTTGCCCAGGCTCTCCAGGCTTGCGGCCAGGCCAAGGTCGTCCAGGATCGGCGGGCGCAGGCCCGCGATGGCGGAACGGGTCTCGTCCAGGGCCCCCGCGGCCAGTTCCTGAGCCCGTGCCACCTGCTCGGCGGCCACCTCAGGATCCCCGGGGATGGCATCGGCGGCGGCGGAGAGGTGGAAGAAGAGGCTCACGATCCGCTGGCTGATCCCGTCATGGATCTCCCCGGCCAGGCGGCGGCTCTCATGTTCCTGCCATTGCATGAACTGTTCGGCGAACGCCTCAAGGGCCTCCTCGCGTTCGGCGAGCCGGGTATGCAGCCGCGCGTTCTCGATCGCCCCGGCCACCAGGCCAGCCACCGACCGGAGCAGCTCAACGTCGGCACTGGTGAACTCGCGGCGCAGCTTGGTGTGTACGTTCATGACCCCGATCAGGTGACCGAGCGGGGTCACCACGGGGACCGACAGCATGGAGGTGAAGTCCTCGCCGCGCAGCGCCGGGATGTAGCGGTAGCGGGGATCGGCGGTCTTGTCGTCGACGAGCACGGCCGGCTGCCCGTGCGAGGCGACCCATCCAGACACGCCCTCGCCGAGGCCGAGCTCGATCTTCCCGACGAGGCCGTCGAAGGGTGGCGTGGCGCCGCGCAACTGGAGCTTGCGGCCCCGCTCGTCGAGCAGGTGCACGAAGCAGACATCTGTTTCTGTGGTCTCGGTGACGAGCTTGGCGACGCCCTGCAGCATCCGGTCCAGATCGAAGCCGGCCGAGATCGTGTCGATGACCCGGGACAACAGCTGAGCCTCGTGCTCCGCGTCGCCCGCGAGCCGCGGCCCGGTCAATGGAACACGCCCTCGCGCAGGGCGACGGCCACGGCGGCGGCGCGGTCGGAGACGTTGAGCTTGCGGTAGATGCCCCGGGAATGGGTTTTTATCGTCTCCTCGCTGACGACCAGCTTCATGGCGATGGCGCGGTTGGAGAGGCCAGCCACCAGCAGCGACAGGACCTCGCTTTCCCGCTGGGTCAGGCCCAGGTGGGCGCCGGGCCAGAACTCGCCGCTGCGCAGCCGGGCGGCGGACAGAGCCACCCGCCCGGCCAGGCTCGGGTCGATGAGAACCTCGCCCTCGTGGATCCGGCGCAGGTAGTCGACCAGTTCGCCGCCGCGGATCCGCTTGAGCAAGAAGCCCGCCGCGCCGACGCGCAGGGCCTGGAAGAGGTACTGCTCGTCGTCGTAGACGGTGAGGAACACGACTTTGCATTCCGGGCTGGCCCGGAGGATCTCGGTGCACAGGTCAAGGCCGCTGGCACCGCGCAGGCGCACATCGAGCAGCACCGCATCCGGTTTCAGCTCGGCGACCAGCCGCACCGCCTCATGCGGGTCGCTCGACTCGCCGATCACCTCAGCCTGCTCCCGGTAGGGCCGGAGCATGGCCTTGAGCCCGTCGAGCACCATCTGGTGATCGTCGACGATCACCAATGTCAAGGGCCCCTTCGTCAGGTGGTCCATGCCGAGAACCGTACCCATCCGCCGTCGCCATGACGGGGCCCGCAGCACCGGATGGGCGGGCGGATCACGTCAGGCCCTCGAGCAAGTGCCAGAGCAGCAGGAGCTGGGCTATGGCGAGGGACTCGCTGCGCTTGCCCGGGGCGTATTCGCCGAGCGTGTCCGGCAGGGCGGTGTTGTGATCGAAGGACAACTGCTCCCATATCGCCTTCTCCACGATCCGGCTGTCCTCGCGGGGCGCGTAGCCGTGCACGTGCAGCGCGTCCACGGGGCGGCCGTCGCTGTCGCGGATCAGCTTCAGGTGCACAGTCCGCCGGTCATCGTCGGTCAGCACGTGAGACAGCTCAGGATGCTGGATGGTCGGCCGCAGCAGGATCTCGGCCGACAAGGGCGTGCCGGCCGGATCGGTGTGGCCGGCGACCGGGGCGAAGCGCAGAGAGATGTCGGCCCACTGCCGTTGCGGGCGGATGAAGGCGGCAGATTCCGGCTCGCGGCGTTCAAGCTCGGCGAGGACCTGCTCGGGCGAGTACCCGCGGTCCGCGCAGTCCCGCTTGAGCTTCCACTCCCGCCTGATGTCCTCCGGCGGATCGAGATAAACAGTGATGTCAAAGCACGCCCGGGCCAGCTTGGTGTGCAAGGGCAGCAGGCCTTCGACGATCACGAACTCCTTGGGCTCCACGAGTACCGGGCGGACCAGCCTGCCGGTGGCGTGATCGTAGACCGGCTTGAGGATCGGCCGCCCCAGCGCGAGTAGCTGCAGGTGCTGCTCCATCACCTCGATGTAGTTGCACTCCGGGTTGAGCACGGTGAACGGGATGTTGCGGCGCTCGACACGGTCATATCGGTGGTAGTCGTCCACGCACATGGCGATG
>DASWFT010000060.1:0-6737 GCA_036394075.1 Streptosporangiaceae bacterium | reverse complement strand
CGGCTACCCGGTCATGGTCAAGGCCGCGGCCGGCGGGGGCGGCATCGGCATGAGCGCCGCGGCCGGCGAAGGGGAACTGCGGGCCGCGTTCGACACCGCGCGCTCGCGGGCGGAGCGCTTCTTCGGCAGCCCCGCGATCCTGCTGGAGCGTTACATCGCCCGCGCCCGCCACGTCGAAATCCAGATCCTCGGCCTTAACGATTCCCGGATACTTACTCTCGGCGAACGGGACTGCTCGGTCCAGCGGCGGCATCAGAAGGTCGCCGAGGAAACTCCCTCGCCTGGTGTCGGCGCCGCGCTGCGGGAACGCATGCTCCAGGCGGCCGTGCGCGCCGGGGAGGCAGTCGGCTACCGCGGCGCGGGAACCGTCGAGTGCCTCGTCGACGCCGAGGCGGACGATTTCGTCTTCCTGGAAATGAACACCAGGCTCCAGGTGGAGCACCCGGTTACCGAGATGGTGACCGGTATCGACCTTGTCGAGCAGCAGTTCCTGGTCGCCGCGGGGGAGAAGGTGAGTTTCGATCCGGAATTCGTTCGGTATGGTGGGCATGCTTGTGAATTTCGGGTCTACGCCGAGGATCCGCGCAGGTTCCTGCCCAGCCCCGGCACGATCACGGAATGGGCGGAACCGTCCGGGGAGGGTATCCGGGTGGATGCCGGATACCAGGCCGGAAATCAGGTCACCCCGTTCTATGACCCGCTGCTGGCCAAGCTGTGCGTGCACGGGGCCAGCCGCGCCGAGGCACTCAGCCGCGCACGGGACGCGATAGCGTCGTTCCGCATCAGCGGGCTCAAGACGAACCTGCCGTTCCATGCCGAACTGCTCGACAGCCGCGAATTCGCCAGCGGTTCTTATGACACGTCATTGGTCGCCCGGCTGCGGCCCTGACCGGAGAGGAGAGATGGGTGGCCGAAATCCGCGCGGAAATGGTCGCGAACATCTGGAGGGTGGTGGCGGCCGAGGGGGAGCAGGTCGAGGACGGCGCCACCCTGGTCATCCTCGAATCGATGAAAATGGAGATCCCGGTCCTGGCCGAAGCCCCGGGGACGGTGACCAAGCTGGCGGTCGCCGAGGGCGACGTGGTCCAGGAAGGCGACCTCATCGCGATCGTCGAGTAACGGCAGCCGCCTGCGCCCCTGCGCCGTCCGGCCTCGCCTGCCGGTGTCGTCCTGGCCCGGCCGGTGTCGCCTTGGCGCGGCTCCCGGTGCCGTGCGGCCCCGATGTGGCGCGCTCCCGACCCACTTTTCCATGATCACTCGCACCAGGAGGACGTCCCATCTCGACAGCCTCCGGCAGAAACAGCCGCCTCCAGCGCTTCGTCCTATTACTACGGAATGTTCCCGTCGTCATATGTGTGACCAGGAATATTCCGTGATCATGGAACCGGCCGCTAGGCGTCGGCGGGGTCGGCGGTCAGCTGTTGGGATCAGGCTGTCGGTGTGACGACGCCATGCCGGGCGCACCGGCTTGACCAGCCGTGCGGCGTCACCTTGACGATGGTCCGGCGCCCGCACTGGACGCAGTACCTGGGCGGCTCAAGCGCGCGGGCGGCGGCGCACTGCGCGTGATCACCGTCGCTCGCGCGGCCGCCGCAGCGGTCGCAGAAGTCTGTGTTGCTCACGTTCGGACTGCTCACGAATTCCATAGTCCTCCCACGTGCCGGCGGCCGTGCAACGGTTTCCCGGTTGCTGGTGGTCTGACGGGGAGAGGAGGTCGCCATGGACGCTGCTGCGGAAGCCGAGTTCACCGATTTCGTGCGGAGCCGGTGGCCGAGGCTGGTCCGGCTCGCCTACGGCCTCAGTGGTGATCAGGGGCTGGCCGAAGATGTGGCCCAGACCGCGCTGGTGAAGGCGTATGCGTCCTGGCCGCGGGTGCACCGGGCCGGCGATCCGGATGCGTACGTGCGGCGGATCGTGGTCAATGCCAGCCGCAGCATGTTCCGCAAGCGCCGGGTGATCGAGCAGCCCAGCGACACGCTGCCGGAACCCGGTCAGGCCGACCTGACCAGCCAGCGCGATCAGCGTTCGGCCTTAATGACCGCGCTGATGAGCCTGCCGCCGGGGCAGCGTTCCGTGGTGGTGCTCCGGTACTGGATGGACATGACGGAAACCGAGGTCGCCGCGACCCTCGGCTGCTCCGTGGGCAACGTCAAGAGCCAGGCCTCCCGCGCGCTGGCCAAGCTCCGGGACCGCCGGGCCGCAAGACCCGGCTGCCAGCCACGCACTCACCAGAGTGCACTGACTTGCAACGGTTCAGATGCCTGTGGTGGAGCGGGGGTAGGCGACCGCGGGGTCGGTGATCACGTTGACCAGGTACGGGACCCCCGAGTCGAAGGCCCGGCGCAGCGCAGGGGCGATGTCACCGGGCTTGGTGACCAGTTCCCCCGCGCCGCCGAGGGCCGCGACCACCTGGTCGTAACGGCACTGTGGCTGCAGGTCGGCGGCCACGTCGTAGCCGTAGATCGCCTGCATCGGGTGCTTCTCCAGTCCCCAGATCCCGTTGTTGCCGCAGATCATCACCACCGGCAGCCGGTGGCGGACCAGGGTGTCGACGTCCATCAGCGAGAAGCCGGCCGCACCGTCCCCGAGCAGCAGCACTACTTGCCCGGAGGGCCGGGCGACCCGCGCGGCGATGGCGTATCCGAGCCCGGTGCCCAGGCATCCATACGGGCCGGGATCGAGCCAGCTACCAGGCCGTTTCGGTTCGATGTACTTGCCGGCGTACGAGACGAAGTCCCCGCCGTCGCCGATGACCACGGCGTCGTCGTCGAGCAGCGGGGCAAGCTCGCCGTAGATCCGCATCGGGTGGATCGGGTCCGCCGCGCTGGCCAGCAGGGCGCTGTCGGCCGCCATAGCGTCCTTGACCGCCGCCTGCAGCCTAGGCAGCCAGGACTCCTCCCAGGGTGACCGGGCCAGGTGTGCCGGCCCGGCGAGGCGCGCCAGCCCGGCGAGGCGCGCCAGCCCGGCTGGGTGTGCCGGCCCGGCTGGGCGTGCCGGCCCGGCTGGGTCGGCTGGGCGGGCTGCTGGGTCGGCTGTGCGGGCCCGTGTGGCCGCGCCGGTTACTGCCGCGGCCAGCGCGGCGAAGAACGCGGCCAGGTCGCCCGCGTAAGACGCGGCCAGCGGGCAGTGCCCGGCGACCTGGCCGGGTGCGTCGGCTACGTGCACCACGCGAGCGGGCGCCGCCCCGTCCTTCCCGCCGAACTCGCCGTAACCGAGCCGGAAGTCCAGCGGCGTGCCGACGACGATGACCAGGTCCGCCTCGCGGAATGCCACGGCACGTGCGCGCGTGACGAGCAGGTCATGGCCGGCCGGCAGAATCCCCCGGCCCTGGCCGTTCGTGATCACCGGAAGCCGGAGTTCCTCCGCTGCCTGGCACGCGACGTATTCCGCGCCACCAGTCCACACGTCCGAGCCGAGCACGAGAACGGGACGGCTGGACCCGGCGATCAGTCTCGCGACCCGGCTGACCTGATCGGGATCCGCGTCTGCCGGGGCCGTTGTCGCGGACCCGCCGGTCTCGCCAGTCCCTCCTGCCCCGCTCGACCCGTTGATCCTTCCGAAGCCGCGGTCGGCCCCTCCCCCCGCCTCGCCGGTCCCTCCTGCCTCGCCGATCCCTCCAGTTCCGGTTCCGGTCCCGGCCTGGCCGAACAGGGCCTCCAGCGCGAAGTCAAGGAAGACCGGCCCCCGGTGCGGGGCGGTGGCCAGCCGGAACGCCTCGTCCACCGCTGGGCCGATTGTGGCCGTCTCGTGCTCAGTCCACGCCCGCTTGGTGATCGGCGCGAGCAGCGCTGGGTGATCGAACTCCTGGAGGCTGCCGGACCCCCACCGGTAGTCGGGGGCCCGGCCGGCCAGCACGACCACCGGAGACCCGTTGAAGTACGCGGTGGTGATCGCGCTCACGCCGTTGGTCACCCCGGGCCCGGCGGTGAGCACGGCGAGGCCTGGAGTCCGGGTCAGCCGCGCGGTCGCCTCGGCGGCGAACACCGCCGTCTGCTCGTGCCGGACATCAAGCAGGCGCATCGGCGGGTCAGCGGTGACCGCGCCGTCGTACAACGGGAAGACGTGCCCCCCGGACAGGGTGAACATCGTGGACACCCCGTGTGCGCGCGCCGCCGCGACGGCGAGCACTCCGCCGTGCGCCAGCGGCTGCGGTTCCTGCCTGTCCTCGGCCATGCCGTGACGTTACCAGCTAGTAGGAAAGTAGATGACTGCTGTGTGCTGGGTGCCGTGCTCGCGTGCCGTCCCGGTGACAGGATCAGGCTGTGCCGTCGGGCCGTGAGTCTCGGGCTGGCTGCGTCCGTGTGAGGTACCGCAGGGGCGGCTACCAGTTCGCCGACACGAAACACCACAGCGGAGGTGGCGGCAAAATGAAAAACGGTGACCGGCCCATCACCATCATCACTGGGGGCAGCCGCGGTATCGGGGCAGCAACCGCTGTCCATCTGGCCCAGGCCGGCCATGACCTCGCCCTCGCCTACCGGAAAGACGACAGTGCAGCCCGGGAGACCGCCGCCCAGGCGCAGGCCGCCGGAGCGCGGTGCGTCCTGGCCAAGGTAGATATCACCCTCCAGGACGACGTGGAACGATTGTTCTCCATCACAGCCAGCCAGGTGGGCATGGTGACCGGCGTAGTGAACAATGCTGGTGTCACCGCTCACATCGGCGATCTCGCCGACACTCCCGTCGAGGTGATACGGCGGGTCATCGATGTGAACTTCCTCGGCGTGATCCTCTGCGCCCGGCAGGCCAGCAAGGTCATGTCAGTACGCCGCGGAGGGCGGGGCGGAGCCATCGTCAACCTCTCCTCCGCTGCAGCCACACTCGGCTCCCCGCACGAGTACGTCCACTACGCCGCCGCCAAGGCGGCAGTCGAGGCACTCACCGTCGGCCTGGCCAAGGAACTCGCCAATGACCAGATCCGCGTCAACGCCGTGGCTCCGGGGACAATCCGCACCGCCATCCACGCGGCAGCCGGAGACGCCGGCCGCCCGGACCGCGTCGCCGCGAACATACCGCTGGGCCGGGCAGGTGAACCCGGCGAGGTTGCCCCGGCCATCGCATGGCTGCTCGGGCCCGAAGCCTCATACGTAACGGGCGCGGTGCTCCGCGTCGCCGGTGGCCTATGAGACAACCGGCCGCTGAGGAAAATGCCAGATCAATGAGAGAAATGTAACGACAGGCCGGTGAGAGGTCCCGCACCAGTCCAGGTCAGCGCCGCGTCAGGCGACATCAGAGACGAGAACCTGTGCTGAGGCCGACGGTAGCCAGGGTCCGGGTGGCGTCGCGGCTGTGGTGGCGGCAGGCAGCTGCAAGTCAACCGGCCGTCAGAATGGTCGCCGCCCGCCGACAAGCCGCTGAAGCGAACGCGTCGATGAGCAGCCATCGTAGACAGCCCCGCGGCAGGTGCATGGTCGCGGTGGACATCACGGTTCCGATCGCAAAGGGAGGATGCTCATGTCTGCACAAGCACCGTCTGCTCACGTAGGAACGACGTCACCGAGTCGGCGCAGGGAGTTCTTCAAGGCGCTGGGCATCGTCGGCGTCTTCCTGGCTGGGCTCGCCGGCCTTGTCGGGACGTCAGGCACGTTGTTCTTAAGCTGGCAGAGCGCGCGCACCGCCGAGCAGGGGTTGGTCACCGAGCGGTTCAAGAATGGTGTGGACGAACTCGGCAGCAGCGATGAGAACGTCCAGGCCGGCGGGATGTTCACCTTGGCACGAGTGGCACGGGACTCACCTGGCGACGCCGGCACCGCCTATGGGGTCGTCTTGTCATTTGTCCGCGGCCATCTCTGCCGGAACATGGTTCCGAAGTTGGCCGCCTTCTCCGGACCACCGCAATCCGTCACTGCTGGCCTCCAGGTTCTACACCAAGCCGGACGTCACATCGACCTTACCCGCCTGAAATGCGATATCTTTCCTGCTGACCTTACGGGTGTTGACCTCCACGGCGCCGACCTTGGACACGCCGAGTTGCCCGGAGCAAGCCTTGAGAGCGCCAACCTCAAAGGCGCCAACCTCAATAACGCTAACCTCGACTCAACCGACTTCACCCACCACGCTGTCCTCACCGGCGCGGACTTCAGCGGTGCTGACATCAGCTCTGCTGGTTTCCGGGGTTCCGTCGGGTTGACGCGGGATCAGCTGCGTCGAGCCCGCTGGAGTCATCCACCGCGTGTGGACCCTGGCGAGAAGGGCTGGATCACTCACTGAGCTGGGCTAGTAGCAGCCCTGGTTGCACCGCCGGCGCACCTGGGCACCGATCTGTCCGCCCCGCTGGCAGCCTCATGCCATGCAGGTTCCGTCCCCCGTCAGGGAGCTGGGATCTCCCCCAGCTCTCAGAGTAAAGGAATAGTCAAGTACAGCTAATAACTAAGTAAATCGCGTATTACAATACAGCCTACGTCAACAACATAATCTGGCCGATATCACATTGGCCGGCGTAGACTCCCCTGCCATGGCGGGTGGGGGGCAAACCGGCTCGGCAGATGATGCCCGCCAGTCGCTTGGCCGCGCCTGGCAGCCTTACCGGGGCATCTATGACGTTCCTGGCCGCCTGGGCCGGTCGGCCACCATCGCCTTTATCGTGTCACCCGTCGGGCTGCTCCTTATTTCGGTCGTCAGGTTGCTGATTGTCTCCGACTACAATCCGGTAACCGCCTCCGCGATAGTCTCCTCAGGCGGCTATTTCGACACACTGCTCGGCACGATCATCCCGCTCGTGCCTATTTTCATACCTT
>DASWFT010000059.1:0-2239 GCA_036394075.1 Streptosporangiaceae bacterium | reverse complement strand
GCCCGGAGATCACCGAGACCCGTTAATCACGTCCTAGCCGGGTGCCCTCACTGGCCGCCCGGGTGGTGGCTGGGGTGCTCGTGCCCGCCGAGCAGCCTGGCGAGCTGGTCCTCGACGTCCTCACTGGTCACGAAGAGCAGTTCGTCGCCGCTCTCCAGCGGATCATCGGGCTGCGGCACGATGACCCGGCCGTCCCTGAGGATGGCGACCAGGGCCGTGTCAGCGGGCCAGTCGATGTCCCCGATCCGCTGGCCGACGAGAGGCGCGCCGTCCGGCATGGTCAGCTCGACGAGCGTGGCCTCGCTCTGCCGGAACGTCATGAGCCGGACCAGGTCGCCGACGCTGACCGCCTCCTCGACCAGGGCCGAGAGCAGCCGAGGCGTGGAGACCGCCACATCCACCCCCCAGGACTCGTTGAACAGCCATTCGTTGTTCGGGTGGTTGATGCGGGCCACCACCCGGGGCACCCCGTACTCGGTCTTGGCGAGCAGCGAGACCACGAGGTTCGCCTTGTCGTCTCCGGTCGCGGCGATCACCACGTTGCAGCGCTCCAGCGCCGCGTCGTCGAGCGAGCTGATCTCGCACGCGTCGGCGAGGAGCCACTCGGCCCGCGGCACGCTGTCCACGGTGATGGACTTGGGGTTCTTGTCGATCAGCAGCACCTCATGGCCGTTTTCGAGCAGTTCGGCGGCGATAGAGCGACCGACCGCGCCAGCTCCAGCGATGGCGACGCGCATCAGGAGCTCCCCTTCCCTGCCGGTCGGCCGCCCGGTGTGCGCGAGGCGAAGATCGCCTCGATCCGCTCCAGGTCAGATTCCAGGGCGATCACGTGCAGCACGTCACCCTCCTGCAGCACCGTTCCCGGCCCCGGCAGCACGGCCTCGCCGAGCCTGGCCAGGAAGGCGATCCGGGCGCGCGCCGCTTCCTCAAGGACGCTGGTCTTCTCGCCGACCCATTCGCCGGAGTACGCGACCTCGGCCAGCACCACGGCGCCGGTCGGGTCACGCCACAAGGGTTCCGTGCCTTCGGGCAGCAGCCTGCGCAGCATCTGGTCGGCGGTCCACCGGACGGTGGCCACGGTCGGTATGCCCAGCCGCTGGTACACCTCGGCGCGCCGGGGGTCGTAGATCCGGGCCGCGACCCGCCGCACGCCGAACGACTCGCGGGCCACCCGGGCGGCGATCACGTTCGAGTTGTCCCCGCTACTGACCGCGGCGAAGGCATCTGCCTCCTCGATACCAGCCTGGATCAGGATGTTCTGGTCAAAACCGATCCCGTTTATCTTCCGGCCCTTGAAGGAGGAACGCAACCTGCGGAACGCCTCCCGGTCCTGGTCGATGACCGCGACCGAATGGCCCTGGTCCTCGAGGATGTGCGCGAGTGTGGATCCGACTCGCCCGCATCCCATGATCACGATGTGCACGGCGGCCCCTCTGGTCAGTGTGGTGCCCGCCCACGGTATTCCCTCTCGCCGCGTCCTGAGACGGCCGGCCAGCCAGCATACTTAGGGGGCGTGCGGGCCGGGGTGCGCGGCCCTTCGCTTCGCCTTCGGCTCTTTACGCTCCGGGCCGCGCACCCCGGCCCGCACGCGCCGCCCGGTAAGCCCGTGCGCGCCGCCCGGCCACGCGCCGCCCGGTAAGGAGGACTGCGTGAATCCTGTGGTCGGAAGTGCGCAGGGCCTCCTCGACCTGATGGTCGGCGAGGTCGCGCACGGCGGCTGGTGCGTGGCCCGGGAGCCCGGCGGCACGCCCGATGGCGGCGGGCGGGTGGTCTTCGTGCGGCACGCCCTGCCCGGCGAGCGGGTGCTGGCCCGGGTAACCGACGCCACGGCCCGGTTCGCCCGGGCCGAGGCGGTGCACATCCTCGAGGCATCCCCGGACCGCGTCGAGCCCGGCTGCCCGCACGCCCGGCCGGATGGCTGCGGTGGCTGCGACTGGCAGCACGCCAGCCTCGACGCGCAACGCCGCCTCAAGGCGGCCGTGATCACCCAGCAGTTGCGGCGCATCGCGGGCATTGAGCGTGAGGTCACGGTGGAGCCACTGCCCGGCGACGACGCGGGCCTGCACTGGCGGACCCGGGTCCGCTTCGCGGTGCGGCCCGACGGCACGGCCGGGCTGCGCAAGCACCGCTCCCACGAGGTGGTGGACGTCGGCGACTGCCCGATCGCGCACCCCCTCGTGCAGCAGGCGGGCGCCACCGGCCGGCGCTGGGAGGGCGCCAGATCGGTCGAGGTCGTGGC
>DASWFT010000058.1:0-9065 GCA_036394075.1 Streptosporangiaceae bacterium | reverse complement strand
GTGATGGCCTGGCAGGCGAGCTGGAACGGGACGGTCCGCTCGACGGCGCGGGCGGTGCGGTTGCGGGCCTGCCCGGCGCCGAAGACCTGCCGGGCGTCCTCGATCGCGACCTCGATGGACCACCGGGAGGCGTACCGCTCGATCACCTGCGCGGCGTTGGCGGCGGTATCGGTGGTGACCAGGGCCAGGTCATAGCCGGCCGCTGACCGGTCGCGGATCAGCACGACGGTTACCTGCCGGGTGCCGAAGACCGAGGGCCACAGGCAGGGTGACCGCGGCGGCGGAGATGGTGGCGGCCTTGCCGTAGCGGGTGACGGTGACCTGCGTGAACGCCGCAGTAGCGGCAAGCTCGGCGAGGGAGGGGAGCCGGTCTCCCTTCTGCCGGGGCCGCCCGCGCCTGCCGGTGCGGGCGGGCGGGAGCCCGTGCAAGGCGGCGTCCTTGCGCAGCCGGGTGGTCCAGGTCACGGCGGCCGGCAGCTTCTTCAGCTCCCCGCCGGCGTAGGCGGAATCGGCCACGACGCGGATGTGGCGGCCGGGCAGCGCCCGGCCAGCATTGCGGTCATCCGGCGGGCCAGCCACAGCCTCGATGCGGAGCGGGTGTCCTTGATGACCAGCTTGGCCAGCACCGGGATGGCCACGGGCCTGCGCACCGCCGGCAGCCGCACCACGACCGCGGCGATCACCCAGTTGTTGCCGTATCCCGTTTTCGCAGGTCCCGGCGCGGACCCGTCGTGGAACCAGGAGGCGGCCCACACCTTCTTGCCGCGCCGCCGGAACAAGGTGTCATCGATCGCCACGACCACCGGCTCCCCGGCCGGCACCAGCAGCGCCACCACCAGCCGGGCGACAGCCAGGCCCAGGTCATCGGGATTCCAGCGGGCGCGGGCGAAGAACCAGTGCGCCCGGTCGTGCGGCCACAGCCGCGACAGTCCCGCCCCGGCCAGCATCCCGCACACCGTCCGCTTCCCGGTCTGCGCGAGGAACCCGCAGGCCAGGCCACAGAAGGTACGGAACGACGGGCGGTGAACAACGGCCCCAAGACGGCCAGCAGGCTGGCCAGCGAAGCGGGAAGCGGCAGCGTCACATCCGGGAGCATCGCCGGCAATCCCGGCTCATGGGCGGTTTCTCAGCACTCGTGCCCCGCCTCATACGGCGGCGCAAGCCAGGCAACACCAGCCACGTCGCCGCCCCGCCTTGCGGCTGCCCGCCCGGCCGTAGCCATCATGGACAGCGTGCCCGGCACACCCGACCCGCAGACCCGGACCGCCGTCACCCAGCGGATCATCGCCCACGTCACCCGTGGCTGGCCCCGCCTCGGCCAGCCCATCGTGCGCCACCGCGGGCAATTCTGCTACGTCTCTGCCCTCCTGCCCGGCCACCGCGAACCCACGCCGATCCTGCGCCTGCGCTACCAGGGATCAGCCGACCGCTGGGCCATCGGGATCTACCTGGCCAGCAGCGGCCAGTACACCGAGTCCGAACTGCCCGCCTCCTCCGGTCCCACGACCGGCACCCCCGAAGAAGGGGTCGATGACACCTTCATCCTCTACGCGGGCCCCAGAACTGACCGCTGATAGTGCGCAGCCTGGCACCCGGACACCGCCAAGACCACAAAAGCGCGGATCACGCGAGACCGAGAAGTTCTGGTGTGCTAGCGGCTGATCGCCATATCCGGCCGGGGTCGTTGATGAGCCGGCGCTGGGTGAGGTCGAGCAGGCCGCCGACGTTGGTGACCTCCGCGGCGAGGGTCCCGTCGGGGGTGCGGATCTCCTGCTCGACGCGGAAGGTCTTGCCCTCGCCCCAGACGAAGACGCACGACACATCGACCTGGTCGCCCGCGTAAACCTCCCGGTGAAAGCGGATCCGCTCTTCCAGGCTCACCGGCCCGATGCCCTGCCCGCGGAGGCTGGCCTGGTCGATCACCCTGAAATCCTCGCGGGCGCCGCAGTCGGCCAGATCCTCCCGGCAGCGCAGGAACCGAGGCGGCAACACGCCGGCTCAGCGATCGCCACCGGCGCGGCTCTGCTCGTAGCGGCCAGCGCTGGCGGCTGGACGGCGATAACCCCCGACCGATCCGAACGCCCGGCAAGCAGCACCAAGGACAGACCCGGCGCCGCCCGCCTGAGCGCAGCGTCACCACCAGGCCGCACCCAAAAACTGCGAAAGTCGAGAAAGTCAGCCAGCAGCAAATATTACCGTTTGTCCATGTTTGGTTACAATCCGCAGCCAGGCGGCAAGCTGATGAGCAGGTCAAATACAGCATATAGGGCGACATCCTTGTGTACCATCCCCTGCTGACCAGGCGCGTGCCGTCTGGCATCGCAGAAGCCATCTCCGGGCTTCAGCGACATAGTGATTGCGAGGGCCTATGAGCAGGGTGTTCCACGGCCGGCCCCTGGTGTTGGTCCTGGTGTTGGTAAGGCTGGCGGCGACCCTGTGTGTCGCGTCGATCGTCGCTGCCTGTTCTGTCGTAGCACCCAGTTCCTTCACCGGCTCCTCAGCACCGGACTCCGCCGGCGGACCCAAGCCGGCGTCCACGGCGCCGAGCGTTCCCGAGGTGGCGCATCCGTGGCATCCGGGGATGCCGCAACTGGGGATCGACGTGGACTGGACCGGGAACTCCCAGGATTCTGACGCCGTGATCAGGGCTAAGGCCGAGCGGATCATCGATTACGCGATAGGCCTGAACGCGAATTCAATCGCGGTATCGTTTCCGTTCTACACGGATGGCATAACTTCCGACACGCTGTACGCGAACAAGGTAACCACACCGAGTCCCGAGCACATCGCGATATTCCTCTCAATGGCCGCGGAAAGTCACATCAGGGTTACCCTCCGCCCGATACTCAACGAGGACATCCTGGTCCAGCAGAATCCCCTTGCATGGCGCGGCAGCATCGAGCCAGCCAGCATGCAGGCATGGTTTGCCAGCTACCAGAAACTGCTCCTCCCATACGCGAAGGCCGCCGAGTCAGGACATGCGGCTACATTCGTTATCGGCGCCGAACTGAACTCACTCGAAGGTGCTCCTGAATGGCCTGACCTGGTCAGGGCGATCGGCTCGGTCTATCACGGCGAGCTATCGTACGACGAGAATTTCGACTCTTTCCAGAACCACGATACCAACCTGCCGCTTTCGGAATTCGGTGTCGACGCGTACCCGAGATTCCAGCTATCCGACAGCGCCAGCGTAAGCGAGCTCACGCAGGCCTGGGAGACCTGGCTGAGCACCCATAACAGCACCGTCTTGCACAAGGCCGTGCTCAGCGAGGTAGGTATCACCGCGACCTCCGGCGCGTACCGGTCACCCGGGAACTGGCTCGGCACCACTCATGCCACGATAGTGCCCCAGATCCAGGACAACTGGTACAAGGCAGTGTGCACTGCCTTTTCGGCGGATAAGCTCGTCGGCATCTACTGGTGGGAGGTCAGCTTCGATGCCAACCCGGTACACCCGGCCGAGTTCCTTACCGATCGCCTGACCTTCCTGGACCGGCCGGCGCAACACGAAATTTCGTCGTGCTTCGCCTCGCTCACGGCTCAGGACAATGGCAATCCCTGATGTCGCCGGATTCTCCCGTGCCATGGGATGCCGCCGCTCCCCCGCCGCCGGAATACCGCGACCCGTGGCAGACCGGAGGCTGGTTCGCCAGCCTACTTCAGGACCGTGAGTCCGCGGCACCGAAACAATCAGACGTTTTCCCCTCACTCGGCAATCGCTGGGCGATCGTGGTCATCCTGCTCACACAAGCCGCGCTTTCGATCCGGCTGCTGAGGGCTAACGCTGGTTTCGGGGATGAAAGCCTGTATCTGTGGGCCGGATACCTTCAGGTCAGTCACCAGATCACGCTCAACCAGCTAGAGGGGCTGGCGTCCCGGTTTACCGGCTCCCCGGAAATCTACCCGCCGGCGGGTGCGCTGGCGGCACAGTACGGCGGCCTCTCCGGCGCACGGCTGCTCAGCCTGGCATTCATGCTGTTCACCACCTGCGCACTGTACGCGGTGACGCGTCGGCTGTGGTCGTCACGCATGCCAGCGATCTTCGCCGCGGCGCTGTTCGGCTGGCTCGGGTCGGTACAGTTCCTTGGCTCGTTCGCCACTTACGACGCGATGGCGCTCGCCCTGCTGGCCATGGCCACCTGGCTTGGCATCGGTGCGGTCCAGCGCCGGCTTCCGGCGCGCGTAGCGCTGCTCACGATGGCGGCGATCTGCCTGGTGGCGGCTAACGCCACCAGTTACATGTCCGCCTTGTACGATCCGGTTGTCATCGCGGTATTCGCGTTGGCGACATGGCGGGCACGCCGATGGTCCGTTGCTTTCCGCGCCGGATCCGCGGCCGCTGTCACCACTACCGTCCTCGTGGCCGGCATCTACCGGGTTGCGGGAGTCCATTACCAGGCCGGCATCAAGTCCTCCATCGTTACCCGCTCGACCGGAAACACCCCGCCCGAGCAGGTCCTGGCCGCCAGCGGCCGGTGGATAGGGCTCCTGGTCATAGTTGCCATTGCCGCCGCCATCGCCATCACCTGGCGGTACCGCAACCTGCCGACGGCACTCCTTACCTGGGTGCTGGTGGCGGCCGCGCTGCTGGCGCCGGTTCAGGAGGCGCGGGTACACACCACGGTGAGCCTGTACCAGGATGTCGGATTCGGGGCCTGGTTCGCCTGCGCCGCGGCGGGCTGGATACTGGCCTATGCGTTCGACGCGCACAAGCGCCGCGGCCAGCCGGAAGCGCGACGAAAACGGCTTACTGCCGGACGGGGAATCGCGATTCTCGTGGCGGTCACCAGTGCCGCCATCGGCGTGGCGAGCTCCACCAGGCAATTCCATAACTGGCCCAATTCAAGCGCTGCGGCAGCCGAACTCACCAAGCTCGTAAAGCCAAATGGCGAGTACCTCACAGATGATTATGATCAATTTACATACGATCTCCGCGAGGAGATACCCCTGCCGCGGTGGTCGAACACCTTGACGTTCAGCTACAGAGACCAGAAAACGAAGAGGCAGCCAGCGAACGCGTACGCCGCCGCCATCCAGGATCGCTATTTCAGCGTTATAATCCTCGACTTCCAGACCACGTATGGCACCGATCAGGCCATCGAGCAGGATATAAAGAAGTATCACGACTACCGCCTGGTGGCGACGATCCCGTTCACAACCAGCGCCGGGGCGGGCAGTTACCTCTTCTGGATCCCTACATCATAAGGATGAGGAGCGTGCCGTAATGCCGGACATTGCACCCTCCGCCTTCGGCCCTGACTGGCTTGACGCGAAATGGTTCGGTGCCTCCGGAGATGGCCGCGACGACGACACGGCCGCGATCCAGGCAGCACTCGACCACGGCTACCCCGTCGTCTACCTGCCCGACCGCGGGAACTACGTCATTTCATCTCCGCTGAGGATCCCCAGCGGCGTCCGGCTGACCGGCAGTCACGGCAGCAAGCAGTACGGCTCCGGGGCGACGCTGCGGCTCTCCCCGTCGTTCTCCGGGAACGCCGCCCTCTACCTGCCTCCAGGCACGTACGAGCAGCGGCTTGACCGGTTCAACATCGATGGCGGCGCCGCCCCGGCCGGGAGCGTCCACGGAGTGCTGCTCGACTCCTCGACGGCGAACGTGTCGTTCGCGGCCCTGGAGCAGCTTTTCATCACCGGGACCGGGATCAAGGACGGCGTGAACGCGGTCAGCGGTACGAGCGGCCTGCCGCTGGAACTGCACCTGACCGACGTGACCGTGTTCGGCGCGGGGAACAACGGGTTCTCCCTGTACAGCGCGACCGACATGTTCGCAGTGAACTGCCATGCGGAAAACTGCCGCAGCGTCGGGTGGAACCTGTCCGCGCTTGCCAACTCCCAGCTTGTGAACTGCCGCGCTGCGCTGAACAACAGCGTCGGGTTCTACCTGACAGGTGAGTGGGGCACTGGCACCGGCTCGGGGGGCTGCGTCTTGTCCGGCTGCTGCACCGACAGGAACGCCTCGCACGGCGTACTGATCGACGCGACCGGGAATACCCCGATCCTGTTTAACGGCCTCATGACCAGGCGTGACGGATCGTCCAGCACGAGCGCGGGC
Source organism: Streptosporangiaceae bacterium (assembly GCA_036394075.1). Classification (GTDB taxonomy): domain Bacteria; phylum Actinomycetota; class Actinomycetes; order Streptosporangiales; family Streptosporangiaceae; genus JAWWPY01. Next base: position 2,995 of record DASWFT010000058.1, on the reverse strand, counting down.
TACGCGGGGCTGGCCGTGAACGGTCCCACCACGCCCATCGTGGTGAACGGGTTCACCTGCTACCCGGGCGTTGACGACAACGGCACCGGCAACGCCAGCCCGCAGTACGGGATCAACGTCATCGCGGCCCCGACCTACCTGGCGGTGACCAACGCGTTCGCCCACGGCATCAGGGCCGGCGTGAACGGGACCATTCCCAGCTGGCGCGCGCTGGCCACACGGACCGGCCCCACCTCCTCCCCCTCGGCCGTCACGATGGTTGCGGATAGCGCGTGACCTGACATGATGCCGCAGCGGGGAACGCCGGTGGCGGCCCTGCTATGGTGCGAGCATGGAGGCCAGCGGGACGGCGCGCGTGCTCGTCGTCAACGCCGGATCGAGCAGCCTCAAGCTGCGCGTCCTCACGAGCGGCGGCGAGCTGCGCTGAGCAGGGACGCGGCGACCTGCCGGGTCTGGGCGGCCGGCGTGATGCCCAGGTCCGTGAGCCTGGACTCCAGCAGGCGCGGGGTCCGGCGGACGGCCTCCGGACGGCCCGCTGCGGCCTGCAGCGCGGCCAGCGCCGCCTTCCAGTCCCAGGCATGCTCGCCCAGCAGCGCCTGCATCCGCCGCGGCGTGGCATGCCCGGCAGCTTCGGCCAGCTGCCTGCACGACCTGCGATCCCCCGGCCCCGCCAGCAGCGCGCCGATATACCCGAACGCCATGAAACGCGATCTGGCCTGGCAGAACACCGGCGCGAGCAGAGCGTGCAGATCGTCCCGGATCCTTGCTAGCCAGCTGCCGCCCTCTACGATGGCCGCAGCGGCCACCTGCTGATCTTGATGTGTCACAGCACCTGATCATCCAGGTGGCCGTCTCATGCCCGGCGCGCGGCCCGGACACGCCACAATCACCCAGGTATTACAGTCGCGGTTTTCCGATCTGTGGTCGCGCTGCCGCTTAGCGTGATGTGATGCTTACCGGCTGCCGGTTACATGGTGTGACCTCCTTCCGGGCCGCCGGGGGTTATGTGGCTGCGGCTAGGAGGCGGGCGCTGTGGTGGTGCCAGCGGGCGGCGGCCTGGTGGCGCCTGCGGCGGGCGGACCAGCGCAGGGCGAAGGCGAGGCGGGCGCGGGTGATCAGCCCGGCGGCGGACTGCGCGGCTAGGCGGGTCAGCCGGGCGGTCTCGGCCACGGAGAGCCTGATGGGGGCGATGCCCGGCGGGCAGGGCTGGCCGCCGAGGGCAGGGACGGGCGCGTCACCGAGGGGAATCGCCAGGTCAGCGTCGTTCACGTGATCGCTGCCGTCGGGGGCGGCGCATTCCCCTGCGGTCGTGGCTTCAGCAGGGGCGGGCTGGATGCCGCCGTCCAGGCCGATGCGGATCGCAGCCTGGCGGAGCTGGGACAAGGCCGCAAGGGCGGTGTGCCGGCAGATGCCGTCGAAGGTCCTGACCTGGGACTGGTCCCAGCCGAGCACGTCTTTCCCGGTCTTGAAGGTTTCCTCGACCGGCCAGCGGCGCCCGGCGATGGTGATGAAGTACGTCATGGTCGCGGGCCTGTCCTCAGGGGCCCAGCACAGGTAGAAGGTGAGCTGGCCGGGGTGGGAGATCAGCCTCCTGATCAGCAGGAACTGCCCCGGCCGCCGGGTGGCGGCCATCGCCCAGTCGCTGAACCGGGGGCCCTTGGTCCCGGTGCCGCACGAGCGCCGCTCGAACAGCGCGTCAGCTACGGCCTCGTCCGCCCGGATGACCGCGCCGGCCGCGGTGGTGACCTGGTAGTCGCACGGGATGATCACCACGTAGGCCAGGCCGGCCTCCTCGCACGCCTGGCGCAGGTCGCCGCTGCGGCCGTACACCTCGTCGGCGGCCGCCCACCTGGCGGGCAGCCCGTCAGCCGCCTCAGCTGGCCGATCGCGAGCTGCGGCTTCGTGGTGAGCTCCAGCCCGGCGGGTATCCCGGCCGCCCGCCGCCGCGGCAGGTCATCCGCCCACCGCTGCGGCATGTACACGTCGAAGTCCGTCCAGGCCTGCCCGCTGGCGGTGACGTAGGCGGAGAACACGGTGGTCACGCAGTTCTCCACCTTCCCGGTGCACCCGGCATGCTGCGGCGCGGCGCACGCGGTCGCCCCGCCTTTCTTCAGCTGCGCGGTCTCGTCGACCGCGATGCCCGGGCCGATCAGGTCACCGTCGCGGTCCGGCAGCCAGGCGGCGGCCAGGGCCGGCAGCTCCGCCCGCAGGTCCTTCCAGTCCCACGCATACGTCCGCAGCAGGGCCTGCATCCGGCCCCAGCCCTCATGCCCGGCCGCCTCCGCCACGCTCCAGCAGTTCGCCCGCACCCCCGGCGACAGCGCCGTCACGTACGCGAACGCCACCTCCACGCTGCGGCGCTGCGCCATCACCCGGCCCAGGACCACCCTGACCTGGGCATCTACCTGCGCGGCGCACGCCGCGACATCCTCTATGCTGGCCTGCGCGGCCGTGGCATCGTCTTGTTTCTCACAAATTCAGGAACGAGTCACGGCCGCCTCAACTTACGCGCTCTACTTCCGTGCCGGGCAGCCGCTCTCTGATCCCTGTCACTCACCGTCACATCCGCCGCGGGACAGCCCGGACGGAACCTCGTCCAGCGATCACGTACAGCTCGCCTGTCAGCACTTAACGTGAAACAGCGACTGTAATATTAGCTGACAGAGATTGCCTGATTTACCGCCTGTAGCGAAGAGGTGAAGGTTCTTGACATCCTCCCCCGCCTGAAGGCGGGGGATTCCAGCTACTCACATCCGGTTAAGGAGGCAAGCAGTTGAGGTTCGCGGTTCACGGGCCGGGTAACCCGGTCGCCTCCTCGCGCAGTCACGGCGTGCCCCGCCGCGATGTTGATGGCCGCGTTCACGTCGGCGTGGCAGGCGTATCCGCAGGCGGTGCACCGGAAGACGGCTTGGCTCTCACGCGAGTCCCGGTCCACCTGCCCGCACGCCGAGCACCGCTGGCTCGTGAACGCGGGTCTGACCTTCTCCACCCGGCC
>DASWFT010000057.1:0-33668 GCA_036394075.1 Streptosporangiaceae bacterium | reverse complement strand
CCAAAACGCCTCCGGAGGGACAGTAAGACCCGGCCACCCCGGGCACGTCCCGGTGAAAGAGGAACCCGGCACCGCGACCGCGGGCCAGACCGGGACCGCCAGCAGGCAACCGCTGGCTGCGGGACAGGAGCTCACCCATGCTCACTGATCCGCAACGGCAGCGCTTAGCCATGCGAGCCGGAATCCGGGCCGCGAAGGAAGCGCTCGACATCCGACGCCTCGGCGGCCAGTGCTGCCGCGTCCGCCGCCGCCAGGCGGTCGAAAGGTGAGATCTCGACCTGACCCCGGGTAATACTCCAGGTTGCGGTGGCCCGGCCGCGGACGAGCGCGAACGGGCGGAAGATCCCGCCCCGGATGACGCTCGCTTCCTCGGAGCCCAGGATCGGCTGGCGTGATTCCCAGCCCAGGAGCAGGGGATCGAATGTACCCAGCAGTCGCGGCGGCGGGATCTGCGCTCCGTCCGGCTCGCCCGCCAGTGCCGCCCGCCGATCGTCGCGCTCGCCGAGTTCGGAAGCGATCGCCGTCAGCCCGCGCCGGGCGTCGCCGAGGGGCAGGCCGGCCCACCTGGCGAGTTCACGGCCGGTGGCGGGGCCGTGCCCGGCCAGGTAGCGGCGCGCCAGCATGGCCAGGGCCCGATCCCGGTCCATCAGTCCGGGTGGTGCGCCCAGCCAGTCCCGGACCAGCGCATACGCATGTTCGTTGCCGATCATTGGTCCGCGCACGCAGATGCCCCGCAGGCTCGCGAGCGCCAGGACATGCACCAAGGCCTGGCCGTCCGTGCGGACCCCGGCAGCGCTGATCCGATCGCGGAGTTGCTGCCGGGTGAGCGGTCCCTCCCGCGCCAGCGCGTGTTCGATGGCCTGGACGCCCCGGTCCGCCGCGTCCGGGGAGACGCCCTCCTGGCCGAGACGGCGGGCGTTGCCGGTAAACAGGGGCGGGGTGGTCAGTTGATGCAGCCACCAGTAGTCGGCCGTGCGGACCAGGTGCAGCGTGCCGCGGTTCAGCCAGGTGACCAGGAGCGAGCGATCTGCCGTCAGCGCCCGGTCGACGTCCGCCGCGAACAGGCCTGCCGTCCTCGCCCGGACGGCCAGCCGGAGCCCCCTCGGGTCCTGCCCCTGCACCGCGAGCAGTCGCTCGGCGACGTCAACGGCGCGCCGGGCCCGGGGGCCGGACAGCAGTTGGGCCGTGCACCGTTCGCCGATCACTGCGGATGGCTCGGCGGCTGGACCGGTACCTGCCATGGCCCGATCGTGCCACCACCCACCGACAGGTACCGGCCAGGCGGGGGGAGCGGTCATCGGGCAGGATGGCCTGGTGGCCCGATCCGAGAAGGTCATCCGGATACGGGTGGCCCGCGCTGACGACGACGGGTCACTCGCAGCGCTGAACGCTACTGCGTGGTCGGCCGAATCGGGGTTTCCATCGGTCGCCCAGCGCGTCGCTGAATCGTTCTTCTCCCCGGAGAGCCCGCCGGAGGCTCACCTGGTGTGCGAGGTTGACGACACGCTGGCTGGCTACATCAAGCTGAGGCCTGCCACGCCATTGCCGGAGAATGCGCATGTGATCGGCGTGTTCGGGCTGGCTGTCGGGCCGGCCGCGCGGAGGCGGGGCGCCGGGTCCGCGCTGCTTGCGGCCGCCGAGGACTTCGCGCGGGCCCGCGGCGCGCGCAAGCTCAGCCTGCGTGTGTTCAGCACCAACGTGGCCGCCATCCGCCTTTACGAACGGTTCGGCTTCCAGCGGGAAGGTCTCCTCCGCGAGGAGTTCCTCATCAACGGCGAGTACGTCGACGACGTACTGATGACCAAGTACCTCACCTGACAGCAGCGCGCGGCAGCGGGTGCGCGGGGTGAGGTCGTGCAGTCAGTCGTGCCGTCAGTCGTACAGTCAGGAGGATGCCTGGCAACCATGCGGTGCGCCGCGAGCGCCTGCAGGCCGCGGTGGCAGCCCTCGGCGCTGACGCCGCACTCGTCACCAGCCTGGTCAACGTGCGCTACCTCACCGGGCTGGCGAGCTCGAACGCGGCGTTCCTGTTGCCGGCCGATGGCCCTTGCGTGCTGGCCACCGACGCGCGGTACGCGCTGGCCGCCGTGCGCGACTGTCCTGATGTCGAGCTCGTCGTCAACCGCCTCGTGGAGCAGGCCCTCGCGGGTCGGGCCGCCGGCCGCGGGCTGCGCCGGCTGGCGTTCGAAGCGCACGAGGTGACCGTCGAACGGTACGAGGCGCTCACCGCATCCGCGCCCCGCGTGGAGTTCATCCAGCTCGGCCGGGCGGTCGAAGAGCTGCGGGTGGTCAAGGACGAAGAGGAGATCACCCTCCTGGCCCGGGCGTGCGCGATCACCTCGGCCGCCTTCGAGGAGGTGGTGCCGCTCATCCGTCCCGGCACGACCGAACGTGAGCTGGCCGCGGCGTTGGAACGTGTGATGAGCGACCGCGGGGCGGAAAGGCCGGCCTTTGACACCATTGTGGCCAGCGGGCCCAACGGAGCTATCCCGCATCACGTGCCGACCAGCCGTGAATTGTCTCTGGGGGACCTGGTCACGGTCGATTTCGGTGCCCGCTATGGCGGTTACCACGCGGACATGACCCGTACGGTCGCGGTGGGCGAGCCCGCCGCGTGGCAGCGTGATATCTACACCCTGGTCGCCGCGGCCCAGCGGGCCGGGGTGGCGGCGGCCGTGCCCGGTGCCGACGTGTCGACTGTGGACGGGGCGGCCCGTGGCCTGATCGAGGAGGCTGGCCACGGCGAGCATTTCACGCACGGCCTCGGCCACGGCGTCGGACTGGAGATCCACGAGGCACCGATCATGGGGCATGGGAAGACAGGTAGACTCGGGGACCGAGTTCCCATCACCGTCGAGCCAGGGATTTACCTTCCTGGTGTGGGCGGCGTCAGGATCGAGGACACCCTGGTGGTTCGCGCCGGCGCGGGGACGGCGGTACCCCCCGAACTGCTCACCACGACCACGCGGGAATTGCTCGCCCTGTGACCCCGGGGCGGATGCCCCCGCACGCAGGAGACACGACAAACGTGGCCACCACGAACGACCTCAAGAACGGCATGACGCTGAATATCGACGGCCAGCTCTGGAACGTCGTCGACTTCCAGCACGTTAAGCCGGGCAAGGGCGGCGCCTTCGTGCGCACGCGGCTGAAGAACATCATGTCGGGGAAGGTTGTCGACCGGACCTTCAACGCCGGCGTGAAGGTCGACGTGGCCAGTGTCGACAAGCGCGAGATGCAGTACCTGTACCGCGAGGGCGAGGACTTCGTCTTCATGGACACCGAGGACTACGACCAGCCGCACATTCCGGCGGCGACGGTCGGGGATGCCGCCGACTACCTGCTTGAGGAGCAGACGGCGGTGGTGGCCTTCAACGAGGGTGTCCCGCTTTATGTCGAACTACCAGCCGCGGTCGAGCTCACGGTCAGCCATACCGACCCTGGCGTGCAGGGGGACAGGTCCACTGGCGGCACCAAGCCGGCCACGCTGGAGACCGGAGCGCAGATCCAGGTCCCGCTGTTCATCACCACCGGCGAGAAAGTCAGGGTGGACACCCGCACCGGCGACTACCTCGGCCGGGCGTGATCTCCCTCCGTGCCTGCCCGCAGCAAAGCCCGCAAGCGGGCGCTTGACGTCCTGTTCGAGGCCGAAGTGCGTGATGAGCCCGTGCTTGAGATGCTGGACCAGCGGGCCGACCAGGCCAGCCCGCCAGTCCCCGAGTACGCCAGGGAACTGGTCCGTGGCGTGCAGGCGCACCGCGAGCGGATCGACGAACTGCTGGGCCAGTACGCGCAGGGCTGGTCGCTCGACCGGATGCCAGCCGTGGACAGGAACCTGCTGCGGATCGGCCTCTATGAGCTCCTGTGGGCCGACGACGTGCCAGACGCGGTCGCCATCAGCGAGGCGGTGATGCTGGCCCGTGACCTGTCCACAGAAGCGTCCCCCGCATTCGTGAACGGGCTGCTGGCCCGGCTGCTCGATCTCAAGCCGACTCTGCAGCTGTGACCTCGCTCAGCACGCGCTGAGCAGTTGCCTGCGGCGCCCTCAAGCCGGGGCGAAGCGGGCAACCTCAAGCCGGGGCGAAACGGAGCCTCAAGCCGAGCCTGCGCAGCACCGTGAGGAACCACAGCGTGGACGCGCCCGTTCCGGCGACCACGAGCGCGGCGGTGACAGCGGTGGAGAGCATCAGGAACATCCTGGTCGGCTCGGTCACCATCAGCACCGCCAGGCCGGCCGTGAGCATCAAGAAGATGCCTGCCCACAGCCACGTCGCCCCCTGGAAGAAGCGGTGCAGGCCCGGGTGATGGGTGGACGGCTGCCTGAGGGCCACCACTTCAGCCGCCAGCCTGGCCACGAGTGGGTCCGGGCCGCTCGCTGTCCGGGCGAACAGGACGCACATGCAGAGGTTCGCGAGCGGGAACTGCAACAGGAAAAGCCAGAGCTCGCCGGTGGCGAGCACCACGGCGGTCTGCACCGTGAGCACCAGCGCGGAAATCGTCAGCAGACTGGGCACAGATCCCGTCACGACCTTGCGGATGACCGCGGTGAGCCAGGTGGCCACGAGCCCCGCGACCAGGCCCGCGTTGCGGCCGTCGATCCAGGCGGCGACCGCGTAAGCGGCCACAGGCAGCCCGGCGGACTCGGTCAGGCTCCATCCCGCCGTGAGCAGCAACCGCAGCGGCCGGGGGACTTCCAGGTCCTGCGCCATGAAGTGAGCCTAGCGCGGTCCCCGCAGGAATTGTCCGTGGTCCGCACTAGATTGGGACTGCGAGGGCGTGCTCGCGGGAGGGCGTGACGAGGAGGTGGCCGTGGCCGGCGATCGTCGTGGGGAAGGCGCACCGGGCGCCCAGCAGGGGCGGGCGGTCCAGGTCGGCCCGGTTCGGCGGTGGAAGGACGACGATCCGCGGACCGCTGTGGTCCGGGATGCGCTGCGGGCCGTGATCTCGGGGCTGGTGACCGAGACCGGGCGGGCCCGGCTCGACATCGTCGATGCCGGGGGCGGGACCGGAGGTTTCGCCGTGCCGCTGGCCGGCCTGGGGCATACCGTGACCGTGATCGACCCGAGCCCGGACTCGCTCGCTGCCGCACAGCGCCGGGCCGCTGAGATAGCCGTGCCGCTCCGTGCCATCCAGGGCGATGTCGCTGACCTACCGGGGGTAGTCGGCGAGCAGGGCGCCGACCTGATTCTGTGCCACAGCGTCCTGGAGTATGTGGACGCCCCCTCAGCAGCCATGGCGGCGATTGCCCGGGTGCTGCGGCCGGGCGGTACCGTGAGCGTCCTCGCCGCCAGCGCCGTTGCGGCCGTGGTCCACCGCGCCCTGGCGGGCCGGTTCGACGAGGCCCGCCGCCTGCTCAGCGAAATCAGCGCCAACAGCACGGGGCTAGCGGCGCAGGACGAGAACGCGGAGGCGACAGACCGGCCAGACGGCCTGGAAGGGCCCGGCGGCGGGCGCGGCGCCGCCCGCCCACGGCGATTCACCCTGGCCGGGGTGGTCGGGCTGATCGAGGCGGCGGGCTTGCGCCCCGGCGCCGCGCACGGAGTCCGCGTATTCGCGGATCTTGTGCCCGGCATCTTCGCGGATGCCGATCCGGGCGCAGCCGATGCCCTGCTGGCACTCGAGCGGGCGGCGTCTGCCGATCCCGCCTTCCACGACCTCGCTACGCAGTTCCACGTTCTCGGGTACCGATGAGCCACGCCGGGGACGCGGGCTGCCACATCCTGCACGTCGACATGGACGCCTTCTATGCCAGCGTCGAGATCCGTGACCGGCCGGAACTCGCCGGATCACCGGTGATCGTGGGTGCCACCGGGAATCGCGGCGTGGTGCTGTCGGCGTCCTACGAGGCGCGGGCCTTCGGGGTCGGATCGGCGATGCCGGTGACGCGGGCTAGGCGGATGTGCCCGCAGGCGGTGTTCATCGCGCCCCGCCACGCGGTCTACGCGGCCGCGTCCAGGGAGGTCATGGCGGCCTTCCGGTCAGTTACCCCGGAGGTCGAACCGCTCGCGCTCGACGAGGCTTTCCTCGACGTCTCGGGTGCCATCCGGCGGCTTGGCCCGCCGGTCAGGATCGCAGAGCTGATCCGGGCCGGCATCCAGGACCAGCAGGGCATCACCTGCTCCGTCGGCGTGGCCAGCTGCAAGTTCATCGCCAAGCTAGCGTCGGCCCGGTGTAAGCCTGACGGGCTTCTGGTGGTCCCCGCGGATGGCGTCCTCGACTTCCTGCACCCGCTGCCCGTGGCGGCGCTGTGGGGTGTGGGGGAGCGGACCGGGAAGCTGCTGGCCAGGCTCGGCCTGCGCACGGTGGGTGACATTGCTCACATCCCGGTCGACACGCTCCAGCGTGAACTAGGCACGGCTGCGGGCTCGCATCTGGCCGCGCTGGCCTGGGGGCGTGATGAGCGCCCGGTGGTCAGCGGCGTCCAGGAGAAGAGCATCGGAGCCGAGGAGACCTTCCCCGTCGATGTCGATGACCCGGAACTGATCCGCCGCGAGCTGCTCCGGCTGTCCGGGCGCACCGCGCGTGGTCTGCGCTCGGCCGGGTCCATGGCCAGGACGGTGGTGCTGAAGCTGCGCCTGGCCAACTTCACCACGATCACCAGGTCGCGCACCCTGCCCGAGCCTACCGACGTGGCGCGGAAGATCTACGCCACCGCGTGCGCCCTCTACGCGGCGTCCGGCCTTGACGAAGGCGCCAGGCTCCGCCTCGTGGGGGTGCGGGCGACGGGCCTGGTCCCCGCGTCCCGCGCGGCGACCCAGCTGGCGTTCGGGGAGCGGGGCCCAGGCTGGCGTGACGCCGAACGAACCCTGGACCGTATTGCGGGACGTTTCGGCACGGATTCGGTCCGGCCGGCAACGCTCGTCCGGGGAGAGGTGGAAGCGCCCCGTGCGCCGCCGGTGCCAGGGCTGCCGCCGTCACCCGAGGCGCAGCGGCTGGCGCAAGCCTGATATAGTCGCCTGTGAAAGATATAATTCGAATCAGCGTTTGAGCGCAACGCTGCTGATTTCGGCTGCGGTGCATCAGCAGTGCTGAGGGTGTCCGGGTCACCTGCCGTGACCTAGCATTCCTTTACCTTTCCCCTACCCTTCCACCAGGCGTGGCGACACTCGTATTCTGGGAATGAACCAGGACCGTGAGATGGAAGTCATCGCACCCGTCCCCGCGCGCGAGGTTTTTTGGGAGGCGCCGTGCCGCTGTCTGAGCACGAGCAGCGTCAGCTCGACCAGATCGAGCGTGCGCTGTATGCGGAGGATCCGAAGTTCGCGCAAGCAGTGCGCGCGAGGGATCCGCGCGTTCACTACAAGCGCCGGGTGATCGAGGCCGCGATCGGGTTCCTGCTCGGCGTGGGCTTGCTCATGGCGGGCGTGGTGTCCAAGTACATCTGGATCGGCGTCGCCGGCTTCGTGGTGATGCTGGCCTGTTCGATGTGGGCGCTGACTAGCTGGCGGCACATCGCCGGGGTGGCTACAGCCCGCACCGGGCCGGTCCGGGAGCGGCACGGCCGTGCCCGTCCATCCGGCCCCCGGTTCATGGAGCGCCTGGAGGAGCGGTGGCGCCGCCGTCAGGAGGGAGACCGCTAGGCCCCCTCAGCTCGTCCCTTAGGCCCCCTCAGGTCGGCCCTTAGGCCCCGGCCCCTGAGGTCGACCCCGCAGACCCGCCCCTCAGGTCGGCCCTGGCCCTAGGCTCGCCGCCCGCACTTGGCCTGCCCCCGCACTAGGCGTGTCGGGCCATGCCCGCGGTGTCGGTGCCGCCGCCGCCCGCCGCGTCGTGGGGTTCCCGGCTGCTCCGTCGAAACGTGATTCTGTCCATCCAGCCGAAGATGTCCAGCGCCTGCTGCAGCCCAGCGCGCGCAGGGGCAAGCGCCGAGGCGGGCAGCAGCCGCGCGTACCAGCGTGCGGACCGGCGGGACATCCTCGACACCGCCCGCCGCACGAGGGCGACATCGGCGCGCAGGGTGCCCGAAGCCGCGGGCTCTCGGGCGTAGTTCGCCCGTTCTTGAGCGCGCGCGATGCGCAGCAAAGCCTCATTCTCAGCGGGCGACGGCCGCATCATCGCGCCGACGCGGGTGGCGAGGGCACGCGGGGACTCGCTGGCCGGTGTGGCGATCCCGTGGTCGGCGAGGTCGTCTAGTAGCTCGAGCCAGGCCGCGTGGGCCCGCCTGGAATCGTCACCCGCGCCGTGCCACCGCCTGCGCCGGGTGAGTGACCTCGCCGACCGCGGTGTGATGAGCGCCAGCCCGAGCACCGCGGCGACCAGCGGGCCGATCGGTATCGAACTGCCGCTGCGCTTGTGCCCCGCGGCGGCCGCCCCACTCAGGTCCTGCCGTACGTGAGCCCCCGGCGGGGCGGTCTGGGATGCCTTCGCGCCCGCGCCGACCGCGGCGGGCGCCGGGCCGGATGCCGGAGAGGCCGGGCTGGTCGCCTGCTGCGGGAGCGTGTACGGGGGCGGGAATGCCGTGTTCTGGCCCGCCGATCCGGCGGGGGTCGGCTCGAAGCGCAGCCAGCCGGCGCCCTGGAAGTAGAGTTCGGGCCAGGCGTGCGCGTCGCTGGTCTTCACCTGCCAGCGGCCGGTGCCGAGGTACGTGCCCGGTGTGTAGCCGATGCCTACCCGGGACGGGATGCCGACCAGCCGGGCCAGCACCGCCATCGCGAAAGCGAACTGCTGGCAGTAGCCGCGCCTGGTCTTGGTCAGGAACTGGATCAGCGCGGCTGAGCTGTCCGGCTGGCTGACGTTCAGGCTGTAGGTGAACCTGCCTTGGCCGGTGAACCAGCGCTGCAGCGCGATCGCCCGGTCGTAGGCGGAGGCCTTCCCCTGGGTGATCTTCCGGGCGAGCTGGCTGAGTTGCCTGAAGGCGGCCGGGACGGTGAGGCTGTCGCGGACGATGGCCGCCGGCGGTGCCGGGGACTGCTGGAGTTGCTGCTCGGTCGGGGCAGGCTCCTTGCTTGTCACCGAATAGGCGAGGCCCGAAAGGCTGGTGCGGGCGGAGAACATCGTGAGCGTGCCCTGGTCGGCTCGCCAGTCTCCGGTGACGCTGACGGTCTGCGCCGGGTAAGGCAGCGGCAGGAAGTTCTCCGCGGGCTGGCTGCCGGTGAGGCCGCTGGTCAGGGATATCCCGGTCCGCTGCGTGGTGACCGCCATGCGCGCGTCCACCCCCGGTGCGGCGGGCAGCCTTCTGCCGTGCAGCGGGACGCCCGGCGATGGCGTCAGGGTCCAGCTGGTCGCGGTCAGCTCATCCAGCACGTAAACCTGCAGGTACTGCGGGCTTGCGTCCGGGGTCCGCAGGGTCATGACGTTCGTGGGATTGCTCCGGTGCAGCTCGTTGTTCATCTGCGCCAGCGGATTGGGCAGCGAGACGAATCCGCCGATACCACCCCCGGTGCCGTGGCCCGGGAAGAGCTTGTGATCCCTCGTGCCCGGCAGCAGCAGCAGGGGGACGCCGAGAGCCAGCACCACGGCAGCCAGCCCGATGCGCCGGCCTGATGCGGCCAGCTCCCTGGTGTTCGGGCCGCTGGACCGCCGGGTCGTGTCGTCCGGCCCGGCCTGCCAGAGGGTTACCAGCCGTCCCCAGACGCGGAGCCGTTCCCGCCCGTCTGCGGCGAGCATGGCCAGGTATCCCATCATGCCGAGGCAGAACGCCACGGTGGCGCCGAACGTACTCTGGTGGCTGTTGACCGTCAGAGGGACGCAGAAGAGCACCAGCAGCGGCAGTCCGGCAACCGCGGGCCTGCGCAGCCGCACCGCGAGCAGGTCGGCCGCGACGGCCGTGATCCCGATGCCGCCCACGGTAAGCAGCAGGATCCCGGGGGTGGGCGGCACCGGCGGCGAATATCTCGCCGTGCCGTTCATCCCCCGGCCGGCGAGCCACCACAAGTGGTGCAGGGATGATCCGGTCGGCACGATCCGGGCCAGCGCTTCGGGGCCGGCGAACACGATGGTCAGGTAGACCAGCAGGCCGGCCAGCGAGGCGGTGGCGCAGACCAGGACAGGCAGCACGCGCCGCCGGGTGAGGGTGCCCACAGCGGCGGCCACGGCGGCCGCGCCGACGCTCGGCCAGAACCATGATGCCCCTGAGATCAGCGGGTACAGGGAAATCGACGCCAGGACGGTGGCGATGGCCGCGGTCGCCGTCAGCCGGTGATTCATCGCGGCGTCCCAGCCGGGAACCATCCCGCGGGCCCGCGGGATGGTTGGTCGGCGCTGTGGTGCAGCTGTTCCCACGCCACGCGGAGCGGGGTTTCGGCGGTGACCGTGACCGCGCGCCAGCCAGCCGCCCGCAGGATCGCGGCGGCGGCATTGGCCTCATCCAGCTTCCGGTTGTCGGCATGGCTGCCAGCCCAGGTGGGGACCGCGAGCAGCAATGCCATCGCGGTACCCGCGTCGCGGCGGCTGGCGGCGAGCTTGCGGGCCTGGGCGGCGGAGAGCCGTCCGGCCACCGCGACGAGCAGGCCGCCCGACCCGCCGTGAAGTCTGCCGATTCCGTGCGTGAGCTCGGTCCGACGGGACGCCTTGATGACCGCGAGCGAGTCCAGCAGGACATCCTCGAACGTGCCGGGCGCGCTGACTGCACCCTCGTCGGTGACCAGCTGGCCGTCGAGCCCGGCCTGGGCCAGGTGCACGCCTATCGAGGCCACTGCGCTGACCGCGAATTCGAAGGACGAGCCGGCCCCGGACCCGAAATGCCCGCAGGCTCGGGTATCCAGGAGCAACACGGCTCGGTTGCGCCAGCGTTGTTCCTCCCGCCGTACCATCAGCTCGCCGTGCCGAGCGGTGGAGCGCCAGTGCACCTTGCGCAGCCCGTCGCCGTCCCGGTAGGCGCGCGGCACGACGTCGTCCTCCCCGGCCGTGGCCGCGGTGCGGGTCCGGCCGCTGCCCTCACCGTGCCAGCTCCCGGCGAGGGTGCGCCGCGGCAGTTGCGTGATCGCGGGGGTCACCACGAGGGTGCTGTGCGCGGCGAAGGAGTGGCCGAGTTCCACCAGGCCGAACGCGTCCGCCACGCGTACCCGGAGCGGGCCGATGGTGAATTGGCCCCGGGTGCCGGACTGGATCGGGTAACTGAGCTCGCGGGCACCGCCTTGCTCGATGCGCTCGAGCACGAACCGGGGCCGGGTGCCTAGCGGATAGGGGACGGTGTCCTCGGCGAGCAGTAGCCCGGTAGGCAGCCGGGAGATATTTTCCAGCCGCAGCGAGACCGTCGCATGCTGCCCGGCAGGCACCCGCGACGGGGTGACCCTGCGGACGCAGCGGAGCCGGTAGCGGGTCCGGCCGGTTGCCAGCGCAGCGAACAGTGGCAGAGCGAGAACGGCTATCCCGATGCTGAGCAAGGCAGGCTCGCGGCGGCCGAGGCCGAACACCACGACCGTGAGACCCGCCGCGAGGAAACACTTGCCCCGTGTCGTGAAGCCGTCGAGACGTGAGCGCATTCTGGCCCTTTCTCCCGCCTGCCGCCGCGGCCCGCGGTGCTCACCGCAGCCGTGGCAGCGGCACCTGCTCAACTATCGCTGCCAGCACCCGCTCGGGAAACTGCCGCTCGATCATGGCCTCCGCCGTTGGCAGCAGCCGGTGCGCCAGGACGGGGCCTGCCAGTGTCTGCACATCATCGGGGATCACGAAGTCGCGGCCGTCGAGCGCGGCGCGGGCCCGGCTGGCCCGCAGCAGGTGCAGCGCGGCGCGCGGGGACGCGCCCAGCCGCAGATCCGGTGCCGACCGGGTAGCGCCGATCAGGCTGATGATGTATTGCTTCAGGGCCTCTGCCACATGGACCCGCCGCACGGCCGAGATCAGCTCCTGCACATCCCGGGCGGTCGCTACCGGCTTCAGCGTCTCAAGCGGCGACGATGAGCCGTGCAGGTCCAGCATCGCCAGTTCCGCTTCGGGGCTGGGGTACCCCATGGAGATACGGGCGGTGAACCGGTCCCGCTGAGCCTCGGGTAGCGGGTAGGTGCCCTCCATCTCGACCGGGTTCTGGGTCGCGATGACCATGAACGGCTGCTCAAGCGGGTAGGTGGTGCCGTCGACGGTTACCTGCCGCTCCTCCATGCATTCCAGCAGCGCGGACTGGGTCTTCGGCGACGCCCGGTTAATTTCATCGCCGACCACGATGTTCGCGAATATCGGCCCGGGCTTGAACTCGAAGTCCCTGCGCTCCTGGTGATAGGCGCTGACCCCGGTGATGTCGCTCGGCAGCAGGTCAGGCGTGAACTGGATGCGCTGGACGGAGCAGTCAGTGGACCGGCCGAGCGCCTTGGCCAGCATGGTCTTCCCGACACCTGGAACATCCTCGATCAGGACGTGCCCCTCGGCCAGCAGGACGGTCAGAGCCAGCCGGACCGCACCCGCCTTTCCCTCGATCACGGATTCGATGGCCTGACCGACGCGATGGCCGACCTGTACCAGGTCGTCGAGCGTGCGCTCGGCGCCCTGCTCCATGTCCAAGGACACCTGTCCTCCTCGCTTTGTCGCATCCCTGGTCGCCGACCGCGCTGTGCCGCGGCAGCCAGTGTGATGGTCCGTTCCGACAGTACGTCCTGCCATGGCTCACGCGCGATAGAGCCCAGAGGTTCAGCACCCGAGTGGGGGTAGCGCTTGGACACTCCACTTCGCTCCATCGCTATGAACTGGCAATTCGTCAGCTCTGAAGCCGGATCCGGGCTCTTCGAACGTTGACGGTGGGGAAATGTGGGGTACAGTGGTGCGCTGTGGGGGGGCAGGGCTTGCTGGTGGCGACTGCGTATGGGGGAGTGGAGGTGAGCGCCGATGTTTCTGGGCACTCACACGCCGCGCCTCGACGAGAAGGGCCGCCTGTTCCTGCCGGCCAAATACCGCGAGGAACTCGCGGCTGGGCTGGTGATCACCAAGGGCCAGGAGCGCTGCCTCTACGTGTTCCCTGTCCCGGAGTTCGCGCGGATCACCGATGCTCTGCGCGACGCGCCGGTGACCGCTAAAAACGTGCGGGACTACAGCCGTGTTTTCTTCGCCAGCGCGTCTGACGAGGTCCCTGACAAGCAGGGCCGGATCACCATCCCGCCCGGGCTGCGCGACTACGCGGCCCTGCACCGTGACTGCGCCGTGATCGGCGCCAACACCCGGCTGGAGATCTGGGACTCCGCCGCGTGGGAGTCCTATCTGGCGGAGCAGGAGGACGCATTCTCGGCCGCGTCTGAGGAGGTGCTGCCCGGAGTTCTGTGAGCGGGGCCGGTGAAACCCGGCACCCCGTGCTCGGCGAGGTCTCCACCCGCGCCTGGGTGATCACGTCGGCTGGCGTCACTTCCCCGGCGCCAGGCGATTTCCGGGCCGCCCGCGCGTCGCGCGGATGGGGACCTGGCCGAGTACACGACGGACAGGACGCTGCCCGCGGGATCCGGAGCGGGCCGAGGCACGCACGGTGAGAGGGGGCGCGATGGGCACGGCGGCGGCAGGGCATCTGCCGGTCATGGTCGACGAGGTCCTCGGCCTGTTCGCGCCGGCTCTCGAGCCGCGCGGCGCGATCCTGGTGGACGCGACGCTGGGCCGCGGCGGCCACGCCCGGGCACTGCTGGACGCGCACCCCGGACTCGCGCTGATCGGGGTGGACACCGACGCGCAGGCGATCGAGGAGTCCCGCCGCCTGCTCGCGCCGTACGCCGGCCGGGTGACGCTGGTGCGCGGCCGCAACGACGAGATCCCCGCGCTGCTGTCCAGCCACGGCGACCAGCGGGTTCAGGGCGTCCTGTTCGACCTGGGCGTGTCCTCCCCGCAGCTGGATGACCCGGGTCGCGGCTTCGCGTACTCCTACGACGCCCCCCTGGACATGCGGATGGACCAGAGCAGCCCGCTCACCGCCGCTGAAGTGCTCAACACATATCCAGCCGAACGAATAGCACAGGTACTGCGCGAGTACGGCGAGGAGCGGTTCGCCCGGCGGATCGCGGACGCCGTGGTCAAGGAGCGGTCCAGGGCACCGCTGACCTCCACCGCGCGCCTGGTCGAGATCATCCGTGACTCGATTCCCGCGCCCGCCAGGCGGACCGGCGGCAACCCGGCCAAGCGGACTTTCCAGGCCCTGCGGATCGAGGTCAACGGCGAACTGGACGTGCTACGGCGGGCCCTGCCCTCGGCCATGGACGCGCTGGCCGTGGGCGGCCGCATCGTGGTGCTGGCCTACCACTCGCTGGAGGACCGGGCGGTCAAGACCACTCTGGCGAGTGCGTCCGCCGACACAACCCCGCCCGGGCTGCCCATGCCGCTGGAATCGGGGCGGCCACAGTTCCGGCTCCTCACCCGCGGTGCCCAGCGGCCGTCTGGTGACGAGGTGGTCCGCAACCCGCGTGCCGCCTCCGCCCGCCTGCGGGCGGCCGAGCGGATCAAGGACGCCGCGTGAGCGGGGGCCACGCGGACCAGGGGATCGGCCACAGCCAGAGACAGCCGGATCGGGGAATCCGCATCAGCGGGAACAGGGGAGCCAGCCAGATGGCAAGGGGGCCGCAGAGGTGAGCGAACGCAGCGATACGCAGGGCGTCGTAGGCACACGCACCAAAGGCAGGCCCGCTCGTCCACTGCCGCGCCGGGCCGGGCTGATCCCGCCCGGCCGCTCGGCGCAGCCCGGCCGCTCGGGAGAATCCACTCGCCTGCGAGTGAGCGAGCCGGAGGGGCGCAGTGAAGGGGGAATGGGGAGGCGGGCGGGGCCCCGCAGGCGAGCGGGAGACACAGAGCCGGGCCGGGTGCGCTCCCGGCCGTCACGCCCGGTGCCGGGCAGCGGCCGGCCTGGCCCAGCGGGCCCTGGCACCGGACGGCCTGGCCCGGGACGGACTGGCCTAGCGCGGCCTGGCCCGGGACGGACTGGCCCAGCGCGGCCTGGCCCAGCACGGCCTGTCAGCGCGGGCACCGCCGATGGCCTGCGGCGGGTCAGCCGCGGGGCAGCGGCCCGGACCTCCTCACGCACATCCTTCATCTTCCTCGTGGTCGGACTCCTCGGCGGCGGGCTGCTCAGCCTGCTGTTCATCAACACCATCCTGGCCGCGGGCTCGTACCAGATCAGCGACCTGCAGAAGTCCAACGCGGCGCAGATCGAGCAGGTCGCGACGCTCAGGCAGCAGGTCGCGGCGGACAGGTCGGATGCCGTCATCAAGCAGCGGGCGCTTCGGCTGGGCATGGTCCAGCCTGCGCTGGTCAAGTTCCTTGACTTGAACACCGGCCGCATCACCGGCCAGCCCTCGACCGACCCGGGCATCCCTGTCGTTCCCGGCTGGGCGCCGTGACGGGCGGCGAAGGGGACAGCCGCAGTGGCCCGCGGCGGACGGGACCGCCCGGGACCGTGGGCGGGTCCCGTCGGCCGGGGCAGCCCCGGCGGGCCCGCGACGGTGGCCCGGGCCCAGGCGGCGACAGCCGGCGGGGGCGCGCTCACCGTCCCCGTGATGATCCGCGTTCCCGTGATGACCCGCGGTCCCGCGATGACCCCGGCGCCCGGCGTGCTGGCGGCGCCCGCGGCCGGCCGCCCGATGCGGCCGCGCGGCTGCGTGGTGACACCAGGCGTCCGGACAGTGCTGGCCGGCGTCCTGGCGGTGCTGCCGGGGCCCGCTGGCCGGGCCCGCCGCCGCGCTCGGCCCTGCGCCGGGGCAATCCCGTGCGCCGCCTGCACGTGACCCTGTTGTGCATCGGCTTCGTGCTGTCGCTGGTCGCGGGCAGGCTCATCCAGTTGCAGGCGATGCAGGGGTCGAGGTACCGGGCCCTCGCCGAGCACCAGCGGCTGCACTCGATACCCGAGCCAGCGGTGCGCGGCAGCATCACCACCGCGGATGGCACCACCCTGGCCATGACTGTGCCGACCGATCTGGTCTACGCGGACCCACCCGTCATCGTCCAGGCGAAAAAGTCACTGGGCACGGTGGCGGCCGCCCTGGCGGGCCCGCTGGGCATGACCCAGTCCGCGATCCTCACGCTGCTTCAGAACCCCACATCGAAGGACTACGTGGTGCTGAAGCGCAGCGTCTCATCGACCATCGCGGCCCGCATCGCCGCGCTCAATGAGCCGGGCATCGTCCTGAACTCCACATACACGCGCGCATACCCCAACGGAAATCTCGCTGCGAACGTCGTCGGCTTCACCAACACCGACAATGCGGGAGACCTGCTCGGCGAGTCCGGAGTCGAGCAGTCGTACAACTCGGTGCTGGCCGGCCGGGACGGCCAAAGCGTGGTCGAAACCGGAACGCTCGGCCAGCCAATCCCGGTGGGGCAGGACAAGACGCGGCCGGTGGTGCCGGGCGGCGGCGTGCGCCTCACCATCCAGGCCGACATCCAGTATGAGGCGGAGCAGGCCTGCGCCGCGCAGGTCCGTAAGGTCCAGGCCGACAGCTGCACCGTGGTCGTCATGCAGCCGAGCACCGGGCAGATCCTCGCGCTGGCCCAGGCGCCATCATTCAACCCGGCCCGCCCAGCCAGCCTCACGGCCACAACGGACATGCCGGTGACGAACGTGTTCGACCCCGGGAGCACCGCCAAGGTGATCACGGCCGCCGCGGCCCTGGAGCAGGGCGGCCAGACGCTCATGAGCCCCTATACCGTGCCCGACCAGATCATCGTGGACGGCTTCGCGTTCCGTGACGCCGAATCTCATCCGACGGAGCAGCTCACCCTGGCCGGGATCGTCGCGCACTCCAGCAACGTGGGCATGGTCCAGGTGGTCCAGCACGTGAGCCCCCCAGTGCAGTACCAGTACTTCAAGGCCTTCGGCATCGGCGAGCCCAGCGGGCTGAACCTGCCCGCCACGAGTAACGGCATCCTCTACCCGCCGTCGGCGTGGTGGGGCAACGAGCGCTACACCATGGCCTTCGGGCAGGGAGTGGCGGTCACTGCCGTTCAGATGGCAAGCGTCTACGCGACCATCGCCAACGGCGGGGTGCGCGTCCAGCCTTCCATCGTGGCCGGGACCACGGACGCCAGCGGCCGGTTCATGCCGTCCCCCAAGTCCGCCCGCCACCGGGTCCTGAAGGTCAGCACCTCCCGCGAGCTGATGGCCATACTCCAGCAGGTGCCGTATCTCGACGCTACGATTGCGTACCAGCCGTGGGGCGAGATTCCCGGCTACTCGATCGCGTCCAAGACCGGGACCGCCCAGATCGCGAATTCCCGCGGCTGCCTGTGCCAGTACGGGTCGAGCTACATCGGCATCGCCCCGGCCAGCGACCCGAAACTGGTGGTGGCGGTCAACGTGCAGAACCCGCGTAAGGGCGGCTACTACGGCAACGGGGTGGCTGGCCCGGTGTTCTACAAGGTGATGAAGTTCGCTCTGGCGACACTCAGGATCCCGCCAGATGGTGCAAAGCGTCCGGACGTCCGGCTCACGGTGCCGTGATCAGCGGTACCCTCGGCCCGTGTCTGCGGCTCTTCGTCCACGTAACATCCCGCCGCGCCCGCTCTCCGGACTTGCCGTGCTACTCGGCGTGACGATGACCGGGCGGGCCGGGCCCGAGCCCTTCCACGGCCCCAGCGCATCCGGCGGGGTTACCGGCGTC
This sequence comes from Streptosporangiaceae bacterium, assembly GCA_036394075.1. Classification (GTDB taxonomy): domain Bacteria; phylum Actinomycetota; class Actinomycetes; order Streptosporangiales; family Streptosporangiaceae; genus JAWWPY01. The sequence goes on along the minus strand of DASWFT010000057.1, from coordinate 16,179 downwards.
ACGCACGACTCCCGCCAGGCGGGGCCGGGCGATCTGTATGCCGCGCTGCCCGGCAGCCGTTACCACGGTGCGCGGTTCTGCCAGCAGGCCGTCGAGGCCGGGGCCGTGGCCGTGCTCACCGATCCGGACGGGAAGAGCCTGGCGCGCCATTCCGGGGTGCCCGTCTTCGTGGTGGCCGACCCGCGGTCGCGGCTGGGCGACGTCGCGTCCTGGGTGTACGGGAACCCGTCCAGCCGGCTGACGATGATCGGCGTGACCGGCACCAGCGGCAAAACGACAACCAGCTACCTGCTGGAGTCCGGGCTGCGGATGGCCGGCCACCTGACCGGGCTGGCCGGCGGGGTGGAGACACGAGTCGCGGGGGACAGCTGGCCGAGCCAGCTCACCACCCCGGAGGCCACCGACCTCCAGGCGCTGCTGGCGGTCATGGTGGAGCGCGGCGTGACCGCGGCGGCGATGGAGGTCTCCAGCCACGCGCTCGCCCTCGGCCGGGTGGCGGGCACGTCCTACGACGTGGCGATCTTCACCAATCTGTCCCCGGAGCACCTGGACTTCCACAGCGACCTCGACGACTATTTCGCGGCCAAGGCAATGCTGTTCACGCCCGGCTACTCGCAGATCGGGGTGGTGAACATCGACGACGCCTACGGTCGCCGGCTCGCGGCCGTGCCGCGGATCCCGATCACCACGTTCTCGGCGAGCGGGGATCCGGCCGCCGACTGGCGGGCCGCCGATGTCCGCGCCGGCGCGGACGGCAGCACGTTCCGGGTGGTCGGCCCGGGCGGGGTGGAGGCCGACGCGTCGGTGGCACTGCCCGGGCCGTTCAACGTCGCCAACGCGCTGGGCGCGGTGGTCGCGCTGGTGGAGGCGGGGGTCGGCCTGGCCACGGCGGTGGCCGGGGTAGCCTCCTGCCCAGGCGTGCCCGGCCGGCTGGAACGGGTCGAGGCCGGGCAGGACTTTACTGTCCTGGTGGACTACTCGCACAAGCCAGGGGCGGTGGAGGCGGTGCTGAGGGCGCTGCGCCAGGTCACCCAGGGGCGGCTGGCCATCGTGCTCGGCTGCGGCGGGGACCGGGACCGGGCCAAGCGCCCGCTGATGGGCGCGGCGGCCGCCGCCCTGGCCGACCTGGCCGTCCTGACCAGTGACAATCCACGCTCCGAGGATCCGCTGGCGATCCTGGCGGCCATGCTGGAGGGTGTCCTCACGGTGCCGCCAGACGATCGCGGGCACGTGATCATCGAGCCGGACCGCGCCGCCGCGATCAGGCTGGCCGTCGCGGCCGCGGGCAAGGGAGACATCGTGCTGGTGGCCGGGAAGGGCCACGAGCGCGGCCAGTACGCCAGCGGTTCGGTGATCCCGTTCGACGACCGCGAGGTGGCGGCCGAGGCGCTGGCCGAGGTGCTGGCCGCCGGGCACGTGAGCCGGGACGGGGCATGGACCACGGAGGACACCGAGTGATACCGCTCCCGCTCGCCGCCATCGCTGAGATCACCGGCGCCGGACTGGACCGGGTGCCCGATCCGGCCGCCCTGGTGACCGGGCCGGTCGTGATCGACTCGCGGGAGTCAGCGCCCGGGGCCCTGTTCGCGGCCTTGGAGGGGACGCGAGCTGACGGGCACGACTTCGCCGCCGCCGCGGTCGCGGCGGGGGCGGCGGCGGTGCTGGCCAGTCGCCCGGTCGGGGTCCCCGCCCTCATCGTGGCCGACGTTCCGGCCGCGCTCGCGCGGCTCGCGCGGCATGTTGTCGACTCATTGCCCGGCCTGACCATCGTGGGGATCACCGGGTCCGCAGGGAAGACCACCACCAAGGACCTGGCGGCGCAGCTGATCGAGACTCTCGGGCCGACGGTCTCGCCGCGGAATTCGTACAACAACGAGATCGGCCATCCGCTCACCGTGCTGCGGGTCACCGAGCGCACCCGCTATCTCATTTCTGAGCTCTCGGCGCGCGGAGCCGGTCACATCACGATGCTGTGCGGGATCGCGCCGCCGCGGCTGGGGGCCGTGCTGGGCGTGGGGCATGCGCATGCTGGCGAGTTCGGCAGCATCGAGGACGTCGCCAAGGCCAAGGGCGAGCTCCCGGCGGCCCTGCCCGCCGACGGGGTGGCCGTGCTGAATGCGGATGACCCGCGCGTGCTGGCCATGGCGGCGCGCACCGCTGCCCGGGTGGTGACCTTCGGCCGGTCGCCCGGCGCGGACGTGCGCGCCGCGGACATCGCGCTCGACGAGCTGGGCCGGCCCGGCTTCACGCTGGTGACCGAGGCCGGATCCGCCGCCGTCCAGCTACGGCTGCACGGCGCGCATAATGTGACCAACGCGCTGGCCGCCGCCGCGCTGGCCGGTCAGCTCGGCATGGCAGTGAACGCGATCGCCGACGGGCTGTCAGCAGCGGCGGCCCGCAGCCGGTGGCGGATGGAGGTCACCGAGCGGCCGGACGGGGTGGCCATCATCAACGACGCCTGGAACACCAACCCGGAGGCACTGAGCGCGGCGCTGGCCGCGCTGGCCGTCATGGCCCGGGGGCGGCGCGCCTTTGCGGTGCTCGGCCACATGCGCGAGCTCGGCGCCCAGGCCGACGAGCTCAACGAGCAGGCCGGTGCCCTGGCCGCCCGGACCGGCCTGGCCGGGCTCATCGTGGTCGGCGACGAGGCCGCCCCGATGCTGGCCGGCGCCAAGGCCGAGCCGTCCTGGCCGGGCGAGCTGCTGCACGTGGCCGACGGGCCGGCGGCCGTGCAGGCGCTCGGCGAGCGCCTGCGCCCCGGCGACGTCGTGCTGGTCAAGGCGTCCCGCGTGGCCGGCCTCGAACGCGTCGCGCTCGCGCTGACCGGGGAGGCCACGCTGTGAAGACCATCCTGATCTCCGCTGGTGTCTCCCTGCTGCTGGCTCTCTTCGGCACCCCCCTGGCGATCAGGATCTTCTCCAGGCGCGGGTACGGCCAGCTGATCAGGGAGGAGGGCCCGGCGGGGCACGCCACCAAGCGCGGTACGCCCACTATGGGCGGGACGGTCATCGTCATCGCGGCGGTGGCCGGGTACTTCGCGGGCAACATCTTCACCGGGCAGGCGCCGTCAGTGTCGGGGCTGCTGGTGATGATGCTCATGGCCGGGCTGGGCGTGGTCGGCTTCATCGATGACTTCATCAAGATCTACAAGCAGCGCAGCCTCGGCCTGCGCAGCAGCGCCAAACTGGCCGGCCAGGGGATCGTCGGGGTGCTGTTCGCGCTGCTTATCGTGCAGCAGCGGTTCGCCGACGGGTACGACATCACGCCCGCGGACGCGCACCTGTCATTCCTGCGCGACTTCGGGCCTTCAATCGGGCTGGTCGCGTTCCTGCTCTGGATCGTCTTCCTGATCGCCGGGACGTCCAATGCGGTGAACCTCACCGACGGCCTGGACGGGCTGGCCACGGGCTGCGCCTGCCTGGTGCTGGCCGCGTACGTGCTGATCGGCAACTGGCAGCTGCGCAACGACTGCACCAACTTCCTAGCCCCGCACTGTTACGACGTGCGGGACCCGCTCGACCTGGCGGTCGTGGCGGCCGCGGTGCTCGGGGCCTGCTTCGGCTTCCTGTGGTGGAACGCGCCGCCGGCCCGCATCTTCATGGGGGACACCGGGTCGCTGGCGCTCGGCGGGGTCCTGGCGGGCCTGGCCGTGTGCACCAAGACGCAGTTGCTGCTGGCCGTCCTCGGTGGGATCTTCGTGGTCATCGCCCTGTCGGTGATCATCCAGGTGGGCTCGTTCAAGATGACCGGGCGACGGGTGTTCCGGATGGCGCCGCTGCAGCACCACTTCGAGCTGGCGGGTTGGGCCGAGACGACGATCGTGATCCGGTTCTGGCTGATCTCCGCCATGTTCGTGGCGCTCGGCCTCGGCATCTTCTACGTGGAATGGATGCCCAAATGACCCGCCCAGCACTGCAGCCTGCGGGACGTGTGAAGCCCTCTCAGTCGACGTCGCGCGGCACCGGAACGCCGCAGGCGCCGGGCCGAACGCCGCACAGTGCTGGCCTGCGCGCCTCCGTGCGTCATGCCGGAGGCATGCCTAATGGCACCGTGCACCTCCGGGGCCGTTGCGGTGTCCCGGCGCCGAGACTCTGCCGACCGGGGGACACCCCCGAGCCCCCGATGGGCCTCCCGCGCTGCCAATTTGCGCGCCTCCGGCACGACCATGGGAGGCCCCCCAGGGCCGACCGCCCGCGAGGGAGGCCATGAACGCATTTGCCGGGCAGCGGGTCTGCGTGGCGGGGCTCGGCGTGTCCGGTCCGCCCGTGGCCCGCACGCTCGCCCGCCTCGGCGCGCGGGTGACCGTGGTCGATGGCCGCGACGACGACGAGCGGCGGCGGCTCGCGGCGGAACTGGAAAGCCTGGGCGTGGCGGTGGCTCTCGGCGATCGGCCGGCTCAGGGCGGCGCGCTGCTCGCTGAAGTGGCCCCCGGGGGGATCGACCTGGTTGTCACGTCCCCTGGCTGGCGGCCGGACGCGCCGCTGCTGGCCGCAGTGGGCGCGGCAGGCATCCCGGTGATCGGCGATGTGGAGTTCGCCTGGCGGCTGCGGCCGGCGTTGCCTGGCGGGGGCAGGCAGGATTGGCTCGCGGTCACCGGGACCAACGGCAAGACCACGACGGTGCGGATGCTCGCCTGCATGCTCACCGCGGCCGGCTACCGGGCGATCGCCGTGGGCAACGTGGGCACGTCGGTGGTGGACGCCGTCACCAGCCCCAGCCCCAGCCCGGTGCTCGCCGTGGAGCTGTCCAGTTTCCAGCTGCACTGGAGCACCACCGTGGCACCCTTCGCGGCGGTTGTGCTCAACCTGGCCGGGCACCACCTCGACTGGCACGGTGACATCGAGTCCTACGCGGCGGACAAGGGCCGCATCTACGCGCCCGGCACGATAGCGGTCTGCAACGCAGACGATGCCCGGACGCGCCAGCTCGCGGCGGCGGCGGCCGCCCCGGCACGCATCGTCGCCTTCCGCCGGGATGCCCCGGGGCCCGGCGAACTCGGTGTGGCCGGCGGTTTCCTGGTGGACCGGGCGTTCGGCGACGGCGTCCGGCTGGCCGCCGTCGACGACGTGCGGCCCGCCGCGCCGCACAACGTCGCCGACGCCCTGGCCGCCGCCGCCCTGGCGAGGGCCTACGGCGCCGCGCCGGACGCGGTCCGCGCCGGCCTGCGGGCGTTCCGGCCGGACCCGCACCGGATCAGCCTGATCGCCCGGGTCGGTGGCGTGGACTACGTCGACGACTCCAAGGCGACCAACCCGCACGCCGCAGCCGCGTCGCTGGCGGCGTATCCGTCGGTGGTCTGGATCGCCGGTGGCCTCTTCAAGGGAGCGGACAGCGATGTCGATGACCTGGTCGGCGTCGCGGCCCCGCGGCTGCGCGGCGTGGTCCTGCTCGGCGTCGACCGGGCCAAGATCCGGCATGCTCTCGCGCGACACGCGCCGGATGTCCCGGTCGTCGAGGCGGCGGGCACCGACACTGGGGTAATGGATCGTGTAGTGGCCGAGGCGGCCAGGCTGGCCGGGCCGGGCGACACGGTGCTGCTCGCCCCCGCCGCCCAGTCGTTCGACATCTTCCGCGACTACCCAGCGCGCGGTGACGCGTTCGCGGCCGCCGTCGCCGGCCTGGCGGGGACGGACCTGGCGGGGACGGAGTGAGCGAGCCGAAGGGGCGCAGCGCCGTCTGGAGCGAGGAACGAGCGAAGGCGGTGCAGTGAAGGGGGAATGGGGGAGCCGCAGCGCCCCCCGCGTGCGGGGGCCAGGGTGGTAAGCGCCGCCGAGCCGTCGCGGGCCGACGGCGCGGGCCGGGGCCGCCCGGGCGCGGGTAACGCGCGGGCGCGGTTCACCGCCACGGCCGGGCTGCTCGACCGGCCGCTCACGTCCTACTACCTGGTCCTCGGCATCACCACGCTGCTGCTCGCGCTTGGCCTGGTCATGGTGCTGTCCACATCGTCGATCACCGGGCTGATCGCAGGCGGGTCGCCATGGTCGGGCTTCCAAAAGCAGGTGCTCGGCGTGGCGCTCGGCCTGCCCTGCATGTGGTTCGCGGCCAGGTCCTCGCCCACCTTCTTCCGGGCCATCGCCTACCCGCTGATCGGGCTGTCCATCCTGGGCATGGTGCTCACCCTCATCCCGGGTGTCGGCGTGACCTCGGGCGGGGCGTCGCGCTGGATCCAGCTCGGCCCGCTCCAGCTCCAGCCGTCCGAGCTGGCTAAGCTCGCCTTCGTCATCTGGGGCGCGGACCTGCTGGCCCGCAAGGAGAAGCTGGGCCAGCTCGATGACTGGCGGCAGCTTCTGATACCCCTGCTGCCCGGCGCCGGGTTCCTGTGCCTGCTTGTGATGCTCGGCGACGACCTCGGCACCACGTTCATGATGCTGGTCATCCTCCTCGCCCTGCTGTGGGTGATCGGCACGCCGGGCCGCCTGTACCTCGGCATGCTCGCGATGATCGGGCTGGTGCTACTTATCCTGATCGTCGTCGCGCCGTACCGGTGGGGGCGGCTGATCGGCTTCCTGAACCCCGCGGGCGGCCCGACCGGCCCGCACATGCAGAGCATCCAGGGCAAATACGCGGTGGGCTCGGGAAGCTGGTTCGGCGTGGGACTCGGCGCCAGCCGGGAAAAGTGGGGCTGGGTGCCGCACGACTACAGCGACTTCATCTTCGCGATCCTCGGCGAGGAGCTGGGCCTGGTCGGCACGCTCTGTGTGTCGTTCCTATACGGCGGCCTCGCTTACGCGGGCCTGCGGATCGCCAGGCGGGTGGAGGATACCTTCATGCGGCTGGCCGCGGCCGGGGCCACCGCCTGGATCGTTCTCCAGGCGATCGTGAACATCGGTGCCGTACTCGGATTGTTGCCGATCACCGGCGTTCCGCTGCCGCTCGTGTCCGAGGGCCTGTCGTCGCTGCTGGTGACCATGGTGGCGCTGGGCATGCTGATGTCGTTCGCCAAGCGTGAGCCCGGCGCCAGCCAGGCCCTTGCCGCTGCGGGCCCCAGCGTGCCGCTTCGCGTCCTAAGCTGGCTTGGCCTGGCCCGGCGAGGATAAGCCGGGCCGGGGCTGGGCCAGCGCCCTCACCGGGTGGGGCCCAGCCCCCTGGGCCGACCGGTCCGTAAGGAGGTGAGGTGGCCATGAGCGTCGTTCTCGCGGGCGGAGGCACCGCGGGCCACATCGAGCCCGCCCTGGCCCTCGCCGACGCGTTGCGGCGCGCTGACCCCCGGACCGAGATCACCTGCCTGGGCACCGAGCGCGGCCTGGAGACCAGGCTGGTGCCACTGCGCGGCTACGAGCTGGCGCTCATCCCCGCTGTCCCGTTGCCCCGCCGCATGACCACGCAGTTGCTGCACGTGCCTGGAAAGCTCAGCACCGCCGTAGGCGCCGCTGCCCGGGTCCTGGACCGGACGCACGCCACAGTGCTCGTCGGATTCGGCGGGTACGTCGCCACGCCCGGCTACCTGGCCGCACGACAGCACCACGTGCCGATCGTGGTGCACGAGGCGAACGCCCGGCCCGGCCTGGCCAACAGGCTCGGTGCGCGGTTCACCCGGCACGTGTTCACCGCCAGCCCACGCACCCGGCTGCCCAATGCCACCTGCATCGGCATCCCGCTGCGGCATGAGATAGCCGCCTTGGACCGGCTGGCCGTCGCGGACAAGGCCCGCGCGCACTTCGGGCTCCGGCCCGACCTGCCTGTTCTCCTGGTGACCGGGGGCTCCCAGGGCGCCCGCTCGCTGAACTACGCGGTGCTGGACGCGGCGGGCTGGATCCGGGCGGCCGGCATCCAGGTGCTGCACATCCTCGGCCCGCGCAGCGACCTCGACGTCCGGATGCCCGCCGCCGGCCCGCCCTACATCACGCTTCCGTACGTGGACAGGATGGATCTCGCGTATGGTGCCGCGGACTTCGCGATCTGCCGGAGCGGGGCGATGACCTGCGCGGAGCTCACCGCGGTGGGGCTGCCCGCCGCGTACGTGCCACTCCCGCACGGCAACGGCGAGCAGCGGCTCAACGCGCTGCCGATCGAGGAGGCCGGGGGCGGGCTGATCGTGCCCGACGCCGAACTGAGCCCGGAGTGGATCCGGGACATGCTGCTGCCCATCCTGCTGGATGCGGAACTGGTGGCCGCGATGTCCGCGGCCGCTTCCTCGATCGGCTCCAGGGACGCGGACTCCTGGCTGGCCCGTGAGGTGATCGCGGTCATGCGGGGCGATAAGTGACAGGGACTCAGCTACGCGGCAGGGGAACGGCATGGGCCTGGTGACTCCGGTGGATCCGGTCAGCCTCGACGAACTGGGCCGGGTGCACTTCACCGGCATCGGCGGTGCGGGCATGTCGGGGATCGCCCGGATCATGCTGGCCAGGGGAGTGGCCGTATCCGGCAGCGACTCGGCCAGCTCGGACATGCTGGCCGGGTTGGCGGCACTCGGCGCGCAGGTGCACGTCGGGCACGCCGCGGCGAACATCGGCGACGCTGACACGCTCGTCGTGTCCACCGCGATCCGGGACAGCAACCCGGAACTGGCCGAGGCCCGCCGCCGTGGGCTGCGGGTGCTGCACCGGGCGGCCGCGCTCGCCTCGGTCATGCTCGGCAAGCGCGGGATCGCCGTCGCCGGCACGCACGGCAAGACCACCTGCACCTCCATGCTCACGACCGTGCTGCGGCACTCGGGCGCTGACCCGTCATACGTCATCGGCGGCATCCTGGCCGGGACCGGGCTGGGCGCCGACGAGGGCGGCGGTGACTTCTTCGTCGCCGAGGCGGACGAGAGCGACGGCTCGTTCCTCATGCTCTCGCCGGAGGCGGCGATCGTCACCTGCGTCGAAGCGGATCACCTGGACAACTATCCCGGCCTGGCGGAGATCGAGGCGGCCTTCGCCGCCTTCACCCGCCGGATCCGCCCCGGCGGCCTGCTGGTGGCGTGTGCCGACGACCGCGGTGCGGCCGCGCTGGCCGCCCACGCACGGGCCGCCCACGCACGGGCCGCCGCCGCTGGCGCCCTGCCGATCCGGGTGCGCAGCTATGGCGAGTCCACCGGTGCGGATTACCGGGTCAGCGGGATCACGACCCGCGGCATGACGGTTCGCCTGTCTGTGACGGGAGCGGCGGCGGCTGGTTCGTTTGGTAATGAGGGGGTTGTCCAGCTGGACATCGGGGTGCCCGGAAGGCACAACGCGCTGAACGCGGCCGGGGTCTTCGCGATCGCCGCCGAACTCGGCGTCCCCGCCGGGCAGATCGCCGGCGGGCTGGCCGCCTACCGTGGCGCGCTGCGGCGGCTGGAACTCAAAGGCGAGGCCGACGGTGTGCGGGTCCTCGACAGCTACGCTCACCACCCGACCGAGGTGGCGGCCGACCTGCGGGCGGCGCGGGACATCGCCGAGGGAGGGCGGGTCATCGTCGTCTTCCAGCCGCACTTGTTCAGCAGGACGCGGATCTTCGCGGCTGAGCTCGGCGACGCCCTGGGCCTCGCCGACGAGGCGTTCGTGCTCGGCGTGTACGCGGCCCGGGAAGATCCCGAGCCAGGGGTGACCGGCGAACTCGTGTCCTCCCGGGTGCCCGGGGCGCGGGCCCGCTACCTCCCGGACGCGGCCGCCGTGCCCGCTGCGGTGTCCGCGACGGCTAAACCGGGAGATCTCGTGCTCACCATGGGAGCGGGCGACGTCACCACGCTTGGCCCGCTCATCGTGGCGGCGCTGCGTGCCCGGGCCGGGGCAGACGGGTGAGCAGGCAGGTGAGTCAGGCGCCCGGCCAGGCGAGTGGCCAGGCGAGCGGACACGCGCCCGGGCCAGCCAGGCGCCAGGCGAGCGGACAGCGGCACACCCCGTGGCGGGCCGCCTTCTTCGCGCTCGCCATCACCGGGATCGTCGCCGGGGTGGCCTGGGCACTGGTGGGCTCGCGGTTCCTGGTCGTGCGCTCGATCCAGGTCACCGGCACGCACCTGGTGCCGCGGAGCGAGGTGCTGGCCGCGGCCGGCATACCGGACGGACTTCCGCTGATCCGGGTCAACACCGCCGCGGTGGAGGTCCGGATCGAGCGGATCACGCAGATCGAATCCGCCCAGGTGTCCAGGGCGTGGCCAACCGGGGTGACGATCTCGGTGCGCGAGCGCACGCCCGTGCTCGCGGTGGCCAGTGGCCGCGGGTATCAGCTGATCGATAAGTTTGGCGTGGCAGTGGAGCCTGCCAGCCCGCCGCTGCGGCTGCCGCGCTTCGTGTTCCCCCCCGGATCGCAGTCCGCCGGGTCCCAGTCCGCCGGGTCCCAGCCCGCCGGGCCGCAGGTCCTGGCGTCGCTGCGGGGCAGCCCGGCGGTGTACGCGGCGGCGGCCGTTCTGCGCGAACTGCCCGCGAGCCTGGCCAGCAAGGTCACCGAGGTGGCGGCGTCAAGCCCGTCCGATGTGACACTCACGCTTTCCGGCGGGATCACGATCGTGTGGGGCGGCACGGACCGGCCTGCCGCGAAAGCAAAGGAACTCGGCGTGCTGATGCGCATCCGCGCCCGCAGCTATGACGTCAGCGCGCCGGGGACCGCGATGACCGGTGGGTAATCGTCCGCACGCGGAATCCGGGTGATCGCGACACGCCGGCCCAGTTCGCGCGTGGTTAGTTGACCCCGGTGCCGCGCAACCCTACTGTCCGTATCAATCGCCAGGATAACATAACTCTAAATCTCAAGTTGAGAGTGAGGGTTGACTTACTGGGAATCGCGGGAAATGCGCAGCCGACGCTATGGGGGATGTATTTCAGCGGAACACTGACGCGGTAGTTTCCCGAGGTTAACACCCTCGCCGGCCGTAAAAAAGGCGGCCAGGAACACGACAGAGGCAAAACGAGCGGAAAGGGCCCTCCTCGTGGCAGCACCGCAGAACTATTTGGCGGTCATCAAGGTGGTCGGTATCGGCGGGGGTGGCGTCAATGCCGTGAACCGGATGATCGAAGAGGGACTCAAAGGCGTTGAGTTCATCGCGATCAATACGGACGCGCAGGCGCTTCTCATGAGCGATGCCGACGTGAAGCTTGATGTCGGGCGGGAACTGACCCGCGGGCTTGGCGCGGGCGCCAACCCTGAAGTCGGCTCCCGGGCCGCGGAAGACCACCGTGAGGAGATCGAGGAGGTCCTCAAGGGGGCCGACATGGTCTTCGTCACGGCCGGGGAAGGCGGCGGCACCGGCACGGGTGGTGCGCCCATCGTCGCCAACGTGGCCAGGTCGCTCGGCGCACTCACGATTGGCGTGGTCACCAGGCCGTTCGGTTTCGAGGGAAAACGCCGGGCATCCCAGGCTGAACTGGGCATCGAGCGTTTGCGCGCCGAGGTGGATACGCTCATTGTTATCCCGAACGATCGTCTGCTGTCGATCTCCGATCGCCACGTGAGCGTGCTTGACGCGTTCAAGGCCGCCGACCAGGTTCTGCTCTCAGGTGTGCAGGGAATTACCGACCTAATCACGACACCCGGGCTGATCAACCTGGACTTCGCCGACGTGAAATCGGTGATGTCTGGAGCAGGTTCCGCCCTCATGGGAATCGGGTCGTCGCGCGGGGATGATCGTTCCGTTGCGGCCGCCGAGATGGCGATCTCCAGCCCGCTGCTCGAGGCCAGCATCGACGGCGCCCATGGTGTCCTGCTGTCCATCCAGGGTGGCTCCGACCTCGGCCTCTTCGAGATCAACGAGGCCGCTCAACTCGTATCCAACTCGGCGGCACCGGAGGCCAACATCATTTTCGGCGCGGTCATCGATGACGCCCTGGGCGATGAGGTCCGGGTCACGGTTATCGCTGCCGGGTTCGACGAGGGGGGCAGCAGGCGGGTGCGCCCGCAGCGGGTGTCCGTCGGCTACGGGACCAGCGCCGAGGCCGCGGCCCCGGGCTCGGCCGGCGCATCGGCCGACGACGGGTACCGGTCGGCGCTGGCTGATGCCACCTCTTCCGGGGCGCCGGTGACGGCAGGGGCGGGGACGACCGCCATGCCAGCGTCGGGGGAGGACGTCTGGCCCTCGATATCTGAGCAGTCGGCGGCCTCGCCGGGGGCAGGCCTGTCCGCCGAGCACGACGCCGGGACGGATGGTGTCCCGCCGCCACGCCCCGAGTCAGGTGCCGCGCCTGCCGCCACCCCCCGGCCGCGCCCGGATGCCGCGGCCGCGGCACGGGTGTTCGACGCGGCGACGACGCGGCGGCGGTCCGTGGTGTTCGAGGAGGACGACGAACTCGACGTTCCCGACTTCCTCAAGTGAGCATGCCGGCTGAGGGACCCGGTGGTTGAGCGGCCGGTGATTGAGGAACCCGGTGGCTGAGGAGCCCGTGGTTGAGGAATCCCGTGCTGCCGCCACCGCGGGCGCTGCGTTCGACTTCGCACCCGGGGTACGCGCTGTGTTCACCGGCCGGTCCGGGGGAGTCAGCCTGCCGCCCTACGACACGCTGAACATGAGCGGCGCGGTAGGTGACGACCCCGCCTCCGTGGCCCGCAACAGGCTCAGCGTGGCGCAGGCCTGCGAGGTTGCGGAGTCCGGACTGACCTGGATGCGGCAGGTGCACGGATCGCATGTCAGCTACGCGGATCACGGCTCGTCAGGCCGGGAGGGCGACGCGATCTTCACCGACGTGCCCGGGCTGGCTCTCGGGGTGCTGGCGGCCGACTGCGCCGGCGTCCTGCTCGCCGACCCGCGGGCCCGGATCGTTGGCGCCGCCCATTCGGGCCGCGAGGGAACGGCTGCGGGAGTGGTGACCGCTCTCGTGGCGGCGATGGCCGGCGCGGGCGCCGTTCCGGCCCGGATGCGCGCGCTGATCGGCCCGGCGATCTGCGGCCGCTGCTACGAAGTGTCTGCCCAGGTGCGGGACCGGGTGGCGGCGGCTGTCCCTGAGGCGGCCTGCCGCACCCGGCGGGGCAGCCCCGGGCTTGACATTAGGGCAGGCATCACGGCGCAGCTGGCCCGGGCGGGGATCAGGCAGGTGGACGACGATCCGCGATGCACCGCCGAGACGCCAGATCTGTACTCATTCCGCCGCGATGGGCGCACCGGGCGGTTCGCGGGCCTCATCTGGCTGGCGGCATGATGGGCCGGTGACGGACGGCCCGCTGGTCGCGCCGGACAGCCGGAGTGCCGAGCTGGCCGGGCGGCTTGACGTGGTGCGCGGCCGGATCGCGGCGGCCTGCGAGGCCGCGGGCCGTAGCCCCCGTGAGGTCACCCTCATCGCCATTACCAAGACGTTCCCCGCCTCCGATATCCGCCTGCTCAGCGCCCTGGGTGTGCACGATGTCGGGGAGAACAGGGATCAGGAAGCAGCGCCGAAGGCGGCCCAATGCAGCGACCTGCGGCCCACGCTCACCTGGCACTTCGTTGGTCAGCTGCAGACCAACAAGGCCGTCAGCGTTGTGTCCTACGCCGACGTCGTGCACTCGGTCGACCGGTTGCGGTTGGTCCGGGCACTAGGCACGCAGGCGCGCCGGGCTGACCGTACTGTCCGCTGTCTGGTTCAGGTCAGCCTCGACGGAGACGTCACTCGCGGGGGGGTCGTGGCCGGGCAGGTACCGCAGATCGCTGACGCCATCGCGGCGGAAGGCGGCCTTGTGCTGGGCGGGGTGATGGCCGTCGCTCCGCTGGCTACCCCGCCATCAGCCGCGTTCAGCAGACTCGCCGAAATCGCTGCCGTCGTCCGCGCGGCGCACCATGAAGCGGTCATGATTTCTGCTGGAATGAGCGGTGACCTCGAAGAGGCGATCGCGGCCGGCGCGACACACGTGCGGGTCGGTACGGCGTTGCTTGGCGGCCGTCCGGCCTTCGTCGGGTAATGTCCCACGCATCGGGGCTCCGAGACGGTGATGACGGAGGGCTGAAGGATGGCCAGCGCGATGCACAAGATGGCGGTCTACCTCGGCCTTGTCGAGGACGACCACCGGTACGAGGATGGCTACGACTCCTATGAGGAGGAGTACCAGGAGTACGAGGAACCGGTCGAGCCGGAGGTCGGCGGCGACGGGACGCCTGCCCGCGCCATGCGTGGCGACTTCACCGCAGAAGCAGGCCAGCCGCTGTCCGGCCGCGGCAGCACCGCGACGGCCCAGGTTGCTGACCTTGCGCGTATCACCACGTTGCACCCGCGCACATACAATGAAGCCCGTACGATTGGAGAGCACTTTCGCGAGGGCACTCCGGTGATCATGAACCTGACTGAGATGGTCGACAGCGATGCCAAGCGGCTCGTCGACTTCGCCGCAGGGCTGATCTTCGGGCTGCACGGGAGCATCGACCGTGTGACCAACCGGGTGTTCTTGCTGTCTCCGGCGAACGTCGAGGTGACGGCCGAGGACAAGGCGCGAATGGCGGAGAGAGGCTTCTTCAACCAGAGTTAGACGCTCGGTGACGAGCTGACAGCAACGGCACCCGCGGTGGTCATCCCGGCGTCCGTGAAGGCAGGCAGGGATGTTGGGGATTGTAAAGATAGTTTTGTTTTACGTGCTCTCGATCTACCTTGTGATTCTCCTGGGCAGGTTGATCTTCAGCTGGATACAGACCTTCTCCCGGTCATGGACGCCCAGCGGGCCCTTGCTGATCGTCGCTGAGGTGGTCTTTACCGCGACTGACCCTCCGCTGAGATTCCTAAGGCGGTACATTCCTGCGGTCAGGCTCGGTACTGTGGCCTTGGACCTCAGCTTCATGGTGCTCTTCTTCGTGGTCATTTTCGCGATGCAGGCCGTGACGCTGCTGTGATCGGGTAACGTCCGACAGGAACACAGTCCAGGCGTGCCGAGGAGACGAGATGCCGCTGACGCCCGCGGATGTGCGGAACAAGCAGTTCAGTACCACCAGACTCAGGCCCGGCTACGACGAGGAAGAGGTAGACGCCTTCCTCGACGAGGTAGAGGTCGAGCTAGACCGGCTGATCCAGGAGAACGAGGAACTCCGGGCGAAGCTGGCTGAGAGCCTGCGCGGGGGCAAGGTACCGATGTCCGCGCTCAGCTCTCCCCTCGCCGAACCGGCTCCCGAGCTGATGGCTCCCGAGCCACCACGCCAAGAGCTTGACCGTCGGCCGGAGCCCCAGATGATGGGCATGCCGCCGGTCGAGGACAACATGGACACGGCCGCCCGCGTCCTGGCGCTCGCGCAGCAGACGGCAGATCAGGCGATCGCCGATGCCCGGCGCGAGGCCGACGAGACGCTCGGCCGGGCCCGCCGTGAGGCCGATGACATCCTGGGCAAGGCCCGCCGCCAGGCCGAGCAGATCACCAGTGACGCCAGGGCCAGGGCCGAGGCCCTGGAGCGGGACGCCCAGGAGCGGCACCGCCAGGCCATGGGCTCGCTTGTCCAGCAGCGGGAAGAACTCGAGCGTCGCGTGGACGACCTGCGTGCGTTCGAGCGCGAGTACCGCAGCAGGCTCAAGGCGTACCTGGAAGGCCAGATGCGCGACCTGGAGGCGGGAGCAACCGACAGCGGGACCTTCCCGGCCGTGGCCACCGGGCCTCAGCCATCGATTTCCCCTGGCCCCTCGCGCATGGAATCCCGTAATGGGGGACAGCCCGCCGTGGCCGGTGCCTACGCCGGCGCCTCGGAGTCTGTGCCGCACACCGGGGGTTTCCGCCCGGCTGATGGCTCAGCGCACGACCGCCGTTAGGCAGCACGCCGTTAGGCAGCACACCACTGGGCAGCGGCAAGGCACGCCCTGCCCGGTCATCCGTACGGCCCGTGGAGAGCGCTCATGATCCGGTTCAGCGCTCTCCTCGTTGCCGTGGCGATTGCCTTGCTTGTTTCGGGGGTCATCGCGAGCAGCCTGCCGCTGGTGTATGTGTCGATAGGCGGGTGTGCTGTCGCGGCGTTGCTGCTGGCGGTTGGCGTGTATCGGCACCGCCAGCAGATTTTCGGCGCATCGGGCGCAGTTGTGCAGGTCAGCCCGCCGGAGGCCGTGCCAGCGGCCCGGCAGATGTTGCTGGCCAGCGGTTCTGTGGCGGCCGGCCCGGCCGCAGGCTCCGTCGTGGGCGGCCGGATGACGGGCCAAGCAGCCGGATTGGCGCCCGGGCCGGCGCGGGAGTCGGTAGGCCCGGATACTGCCCAACGGCCGGTGCGCGAGCGAGCGCCCGGGCCGGCGCGGGAGTCGGCCGCCCCGGACACAGCCCAACGGCCGGTGCGCGAGCGAGCGCCCGGGCCGGCGCGGGAGTCGGTAGGCCCGGACACTGCCCAACGGCCGGTGCGCGAGCGAGCGCCCG
>DASWFT010000056.1:0-26614 GCA_036394075.1 Streptosporangiaceae bacterium | reverse complement strand
GGTCAGAAGGCTTGCCAATACTTGGGTCAGGTGCAGTCGGGTGCGCCTTCGCTGGGTACGGTTGGGCTGTGAGCGAGCCGGAGGGGCGCGGCGTTGCCTGGACTGAGGAGCGAGGGACGAGCGACGAGGGAAGGCGGCGCCTCAAAGCGCCCCGTAGGCGAGCGGGAGACACTGTGAGCGTCCTAGAGCCCGGCCTGGAGGTCGGCGTGGAGCCTGGCCAGGGTCCCGGCGCGGGCGACCCGTCCTTCCGTGAGTACGTGGCCACGCGCAGCGCATCCCTGCTCCGGATGGCATACCTGCTCACCCATAACCGCGCGGACGCCGAGGACCTCGTGCAGGCCGCCCTGGCCAAGGCCTACCAGGCATGGGACCGCATCGAGGACCGGGGTGCGGTGGACGGCTACGTGCGCCGGGCGATGGTCAACACGCACATCTCCTGGTGGCGAAGGCGCCGGGTGGAGGAGTATCCGACCGACGACATCCCCGAACAGGCCGTGGCCGACCACGCGGGCGACAGCGAACTACAGGATGCGCTGCGCCGCGCGATCGAGCGGCTGCCGCGGCGGATGCGCGCCGCGGTCGTGCTCCGTTACTACGAGGACATGAGCGAGGCGGAGATCGCCGACGTGCTCGGCGTGAGCCAGGGAACGGTCAAGAGCACTGTGTCCCGCGCGGTCGCCAAGCTCCGGATCGACGCCGAACTCCTCGGAGGATGACGAATCGCCCCACGTCGTGACACGATCCACCCGGAAGGCGAATACGTGCCTGGTGAAGCCGCCACTGGGTGCGACCACGAGGAGGTGGGCCGTGCAAAGCACGATGATGGATGTGCCTCTGACAGTGACAGCGCTCATGCGTTATGGCACATCGGTCTTTGGCGACCGGGAAGTCGTGACCTGCACGGCGGAAGGCACCCGGCGTCAGTCCTACGCGGCCACCGGCGAGCGGGCGGCGCGGCTGGCGAACGCGCTACGCAGGCTGGGCATTCGCGGCGACCAGCGGGTCGCGACGCTGCTCTGGAACAACGCCGAGCACCTGGAGGCCTACCTGGCCGTGCCATCCATGGGCGCGGTGCTGCATACCCTGAACCTGCGGCTCGACCCTGGGCAGCTCACCTACATCGCCAACCATGCCGAGGATCACGTCATCATCGTGGACGCCACACTGGTGCCACTGCTCGCGCGGGTGCTGCCCGATATGGAAACGGTCCGTCACATCCTGGTAACAGGACCATCCGGCCAAACGGATCCAGCCCTGGCCCAGTCCCTGGCTGACCCTGGCCGTCAGGTGCACTCGTATGAGGAACTGCTGGCCGCCGAGCCAGCCACATTTGAGTGGCCTGAGCTCGACGAAAAGACCGCGGCGGCGATGTGCTACACCAGCGGCACGACCGGCCGGCCCAAGGGCGTCCTCTATAGTCATCGGTCCACGTACCTGCACTCGATGGGCGTCTGCCTGGGTAACACGTTCGCTTTGTCCGAGCGGGACCGGGTGCTTCCCGTTGTGCCAATGTTCCACGCGAACGCATGGGGGTTGGCTTATGCCGCCGTGCTGTGCGGCGCCGACCTGATCATGCCGGACCGGTTCTTGCAGCCCGAGCCGCTGGTGCGGCTGATCGAAGCCGAGCGGCCGACGCTGGCCGGCGCGGTGCCGACAATCTGGAACGCACTGCTCCACCATGTCCGTGAACACGGCGGTGACCTGTCGTCGCTGCGGCTGGTCCCATGCGGCGGTTCGGCGGTCCCGCATTCGCTGATGGAGGCGTACGAGAAGGAGCTCGGGGTGCGGATCGTGCATGCCTGGGGGATGACCGAGACCTCCCCGCTCGGCAGCGTGGCGCACCCGCCCGCAGGATTGTCGCCGGAGGAGGAATGGGAGTACCGGGATACCCAGGGCAGGATTTTCTGCACGGTCGAGGCCCGGCTGGTCGGCGACGGCGGCGAGGTGCTGCCGCACGACGGCCAGGCGGTGGGCGAGGTCGAGTGTCGCGGACCCTGGGTGACCGGGTCGTATTACAAGGACGACGACCCGGCGAAGTTCCGCGACAGATGGCTGCGCACCGGTGATGTGGGCACCAT
Source organism: Streptosporangiaceae bacterium (assembly GCA_036394075.1). Lineage (GTDB taxonomy): Bacteria > Actinomycetota > Actinomycetes > Streptosporangiales > Streptosporangiaceae > JAWWPY01. The sequence goes on along the minus strand of DASWFT010000056.1, from coordinate 24,536 downwards.
CGACCGGCTCGGGTTCGTGCGGCTCACCGACCGGGCCAAGGACGTCATCAAGTCCGGCGGTGAGTGGATCTCCTCCATGGAACTGGAGAACGCCCTGATGGCCCACCCGGACGTGACCGAGGCCGCCGTCATTGGTGTCCCCGACGAGAAGTGGGGGGAGCGGCCGCTGGCCACGGTGGTGCGCCGGGAGGGCTCCGCGGTGACCGCGGAGCAGTTGCGCGAGTTCCTGTCCGGCCGGGTGCCGCGCTGGCAGCTTCCGGAGCGGTGGTCGTTCATCGACGAGGTGCCGAAGACAAGCGTCGGAAAGTTCGCCAAGACCCGGATCCGTGACGCGTACGCCAAGGGCGACTACGAGGTGACCGAAGTCCGCTGAGTTCCGGCACCGCCGTCCGCCTCGTCCGCCTCGTCCGTCCGCCTGGGCGTCCGCCTCGTCCGCTCGCCTGGGCGTTCCAAGATCACGGTATTCTTTCAGCCGCGGCGGCTGAAAGAATACCATGATCATGAAGGAACCGCTTTGGCGCGCCTTGTGGCGTACCGGTACGCTGAGGCCGACCATCTGGTCGTCGGGAGGCTTCGCCTAGTCCGGTCTATGGCGCCGCACTGCTAATGCGGTTTGGGTCAACAGCCCATCCGGGGTTCAAATCCCCGAGCCTCCGCCCCTGCACCACCTCCGCCGAGATCGCCGATCTCGGCGGAGGCGAGGGCAATCCTGGCTGATGCTGGCGGGCGCATCCACCGCGGGGGTCACCCTCTCGCCCGACGACCTCAAACCACCCAGCGATGAGGTCGCCGGGCTGCTCCGCAGCTACGGCATTGGCGGCGCGCACCCCGAAAGCGGCCGGTGATGGCCGGCGGACTCGTTGGCGATCCGCGTTACGCGAAACTTTCGTCTCCCATTCCCGGCCGCGGCGTGCGCTGCTGCCGGCTCGTTCCCAGGTACGACGACTGAAGCTGGAACGGCCGCAGCGCGCGCGTGGCAGGCGCCGGTGTTGGCCTTGACAGCTGGGTTGTTCGAGCTGACGCTTGCGGCATACAGCGTTGTGGCTCCGGGCAGGTGAACGCCTGACGGCAATTGTTAGCGCTAACAACCAGGCCGAGGCACGGATTGCCGGGTGGAGCAGGAGAAGGAGCGAGGGATGTTACAACGCCGAGGCGGCAAGCGATGGCTTGGCGGCGTTGCCGGGTCCTTGCTGGTCTTGTCGCTCGGCGGGATGACGGCCGTCCCGGCTTCCGGAGCCGCCGTGGCTTCGGGGACCGTCCCGGCTGCGGGGACCGTCCCGGCTTCCCGGACCGCGGTGGCTGCCGGGGCCGCCGCGATCGGCTACCCGAACCCTGGGACGGTCACGGGCGACGTCAGGGTGCATGACCCGTCGATAATCCGCGCGGCGGATGGTACCTATTACCTGTTCTCCACGCACAACGGCATCGAGATCCGCAGTTCTGCGGATCGCGTCGCGTTCACCCTGGCCGGTTTCGTGCTGCCCAACGGGGCCACCTGGGCCAGCGCCTACGGCAACATCCACGATCTGTGGGCGCCGGATGTGTCGTATCACAACGGCACCTACTGGCTGTACTTCTCGGTGTCCAGCTTCGGGTCCAACCATTCCGCGATCGGCCTGGCCACCAGTTCCACCGCCGCGCCGGGCAGTTGGCACGATCAGGGTCTCGTCTACGCCTCGCAGAGTGCCGGCAACTTCAACGCCATCGACCCGAGCCTCAGCGTTGACAGCGGCGGACGCTGGTGGTTGTCGCTCGGGTCGTTCTGGAGCGGCATCAAGATGATCCAGATCGACCCGGCCACCGGGAAGCAGGCCGGCTGGAACACCACCCGCTACAGCATCGCGCAGAGGCCGTCGCCGGACGCGGAGGAGGCCAGCTACGTCTATATCAACCTTCTCGGCTGGGACTCCGCCGGGTGGCCCTACGTCATGTGATCTTCAGAGGTGGCAGCCCATGTATCCGATGAAGCAAAGAAGCTCACGCAGCGCCGCCCCCCGGCTGGCCCGGGCCTGGAAGCTGGTACTAGCTGCCGCGCTGATCCTGCCCGCCGCACCGGTCATCTCGCTTGCGTCCGCGCCAGCAGCGAGCGCGCTGGGCAATGGGCTGGCGCTGACCCCGCCGATGGGATGGAACGACTGGAACGCCTTCGGCTGCAACGTCAGTGAACAGCTCGTCGAGCAGACCGCGCTCGCCATGCATAACGACGGCCTGCAGGCGGCGGGTTATCAGTATGTCAACATCGACGACTGCTGGATGGCGTCAAGCCGTGATGCCAGCGGCAATCTCATGCCCAACTCGTCGAAGTTCCCCGATGGCATAGCCGCGGTAGCGAGTTACGTTCACTCCCTCGGCCTCAAGCTCGGCATATACGAGGACGCCGGCACGGCGACCTGCGGTGGGTTTCCGGGCAGCTATGGGCACGAACAGCAGGACGCGAACCTTTTCGCCTCCTGGTCGGTCGACTACCTCAAGTACGACTGGTGCAACATCCCGTTCAGCAGCTTCCCCAACCAGACACATCAGCAGGTCGCACAGACCCTGTACACCCGGATGCGGAACGCGTTGAGCGCCACCGGGCGCCCGATGGCGTTCAGCATGTGCAATGGATGGGATTCCAGCGTCCAGCCATGGACCTGGGCGGCCCCGATCTCCAACCTCTGGCGCACCACCACCGACATCCAGGCCAACTTCTCCAGCATGCTGAACAACTTCCACATCAACGTAGGCCTGGCCTCGTCCGCCGAGCCAGGCGCGTGGAACGACCCAGACATGCTCGAGATAGGCAACGGGATGAGCGCCGCAGAAAACCAGTCGGAGTTCAGCCTGTGGGCAGAGATGGCGGCCCCGCTCATCGAGGGCAGCAACCTGGTGAATGCGAGTGCCGCCACCCTGTCCATCCTGACCAACAAGGCAGTGATCGCGGTCGATCAGGACTCGCTGGGCAAGCAGGCCACCGAAGCCTCCTCCTCAAGCGGGCACGACGTACTGGCCAAGCCGCTCGCCAACGGCGATGTCTCGGTGGTCCTGTTCAACGAGACTGGATCTGCCGCCACCATCACCACGACAGCCGCCGCCATCGGCAAGACCGGAGCATCGAGCTACACCCTGACCAATCTGTGGACCGGCGCGACGTCCACGACCAGCGGCACCATCAGCGCCTCTGTCCCGGCCCACGGCACCGTCATGTACCGGGTGGCCGGCGGGACCACGGGCACGAACCCATCGGGCGAGATCCACGCCATCGGCGCCAGCAAATGCCTCGATGTGCCGGGCTCTTCGCAGACGGACGGCACCCAGCTCGATATCTGGACCTGCAGCGGCGGCTCGAACCAGATCTGGACCTCCACCTCCTCCCACCAGCTGACGGTGTACGGCGGCGCCAAGTGCCTGGACGCATTCAACAACCAGACAACCGCCGGAACGAAGGTCGAGATCTGGACCTGTAACGGCGGAGCGAATCAGCAGTGGCAGCTCAACTCCAACGGCACCATCACCGGAACGCAGTCGGGGCTGTGCCTGGATGTCACCGGCGCGAGCACTGCCAACGGGGCCCTGGTCGAACTATGGACCTGCAACGGCGGATCCAACCAGCAATGGACGCTGGGGTGACCGAGTTGAGGTTCTGGACCTAGGTCTCTGGACGTTATACATAAGTACGGACGAACCTGGGCCGCGATGCGATTCGCTGACACCGGTCCCGGCCCCGGCTAACAACGCCGTCGTGCTGCTAGCCGGGGGCCGGGGGGACGACGTCGATCATCGTCAGGAGGATCCGTTCCGTTCCCTCGTTCGCATAGGCGTGCGGGAGGCCTCCCGGGAACCTGGCGCATTGCCCGGCGGAGACCTGATGCCGTATGCCGGCCACTGTCAAGGTCAGCGTGCCCTCTTCTACCCACGCCATCTCCCGGGTCGCCGGGGCGTGGGCGTCCCCGCCGAACTGCTCGCCGGGCAGCAGGGTGAACCGCCACAGTTCGGCCGCCCACGGGGGATCGGTCGCCGCGATGATCGTGCCTGTCCCGCCCAGCGGCCCGTGCCACAACACCCGTGACTCCGCCGGGCCGGTGATGCGCACGCTCGGCTCGTCGGGCACGTCCACGAGGCGGGTGACCGGCACGCCGAATGCGTCACTGATCCTGGCCAGGGTGCCGAGGTTCGGGTTGGAGCGGCTCTGCTCCAGCGCGACGAGCACGCCTTTGCTCACCCCGGACCGCGCGGCAAGCTGGTCGAGGGACCAGCCCCGTTCGGCGCGCAGGAACTGGATGGTCCGCGCCAGGGCGCCTGAAAGATCAGCAGCAGCAGCCATCGTTTATCCGTTTTCGTCGTCGGAGCTCGGTCGGTAGAGTGAACCAGATAGTGCGTTATTCCGACCGATCTTCATCGGAGCATGCTCGTGGTCGTGGTTTTCGGCCTGGCGGCCGCGGTTCTCTATGGCAGTGCCGACTTCCTCGGCGGCGCGGCGTCGCGGCGTGCGAGGGCACTGTCCGTGCTGACGGTGTCAGCGCCGGCCGGTGCCATCATTATTCTCGCTGCTGCGCTGGCCGTTGGCGCTCCTGTGCGGGTGGCCGGGCTCGGCTGGGCCGTGGCCGGCGGTGCGGCGGGCGGTGGTGGGCTCATCGTGTTCTACGCGGGCCTGGCCGCTGGGCCGATGAGCGTGGTAGCACCGGTCTCCGCGCTGGTCTCGACTGTGCTGCCGGTGAGCGTGGCGCTGGCCTCCGGTGAACGGCCCGGGCCAGCGGTCTACCTGGGCGCGCTGATCTGCCTGACCGCGATTGTGCTGGTGAGCCTGGACGGTGGCGCGCCCACCCGGCCGGCCAGCCAGCCCGGCGCGGCCCGGGGCATCGGATGTGGTGTGGCATCCGGGGTCGCGTTCGGGCTGTTTTTTCTTTTCCTGCGCAACGCGGGCGCATCGGGCGTGCTATGGCCGGTCGCCGCCGCCCGGATCACCGGGATGGTGATCGTGATCGGCGCTGCCGTCTGGATGGGAGCGCCGCCGGCCTGGCGGGGCGCGAGCCGCCGTATCCTCCTTGCGGCGATCGCGTCGGGGGTACTCGACGCGGGAGCGAACGCCTGCTACATCCTGGCCACTCGGGCGGGCCTGCTCGGCATGGCTGTCGTGCTCACATCGCTCTACCCGGGTGCGACGGTGCTGCTCGCCCGTGTGCTGCTCGGTGAGCGGATGCGCTCGGTGCAGCGAGTAGGGCTGTGCCTGGCCGCGGTCGGCATCGTGCTCGTCACAGCATGAGCGCGCCGGAGGGGCGCGGCGCCGCCTGGACTGAGGAGCGAGGGACGAGCGAGGAGGGAAGGCGGCGCAGTGAAGGGGGAATGGGGAGGCGGGCGGGCCCCCGAAGGCGAGCGGGAGACACAGCGTGAGGGGCGGGTCATCGAAGCGTCCGGGCAGGCTCGTGCGGCCGGACGCCTCAGCGCGATCGTCCCGCCGCACGAACCCCGGGGAAAGGGGAGAACCCGGCGGTCGGCACGATCAGTCGTCGCCCTCGTCCTCCTTGCCCGGAAATATCAGTCTGCATATCTCGAGATACAGCTGCTCCGGGTAGGGAACGTGGTCAACCCTGTCCAGTGCCTGATCCTGACCCGCCGATTCAAGGATGAACGTACCGTACCCCAGCACCCGGCCGCCGAAAGAGCGGCTGAAGGTCATGTCGGTCACCTTGACCAGCGGCATCATGAGCACCTTGCGCGTGATGACGCCCTCCACCTGCAGCATCCGCTGAGAGGTGACCACGAAGTACCCTTCCCACCACTCGAGGGCCTTCCAGCCTAGGCGCAGGATGAGCAGCACGCATGCGAGCAGCAGGATCTTGTCGGCGGTGGCGTTGCCCTTCAGGATCGTCGTGGCGAGCAGCAGCGCGAGGAGCAACCCGACCAGCGTCGTGGTGATCGGGCCCGCGAGGATAGCGGGGTGCTTCCGGACGGTGACGACCCGTTCCTCGTACGGCAGAAGGTACTTGCTGACCGCAGCCGGGCCCATCTGGCCCGGCGAGATCAGCCTCATCTAGATCAGAGCGAATTCAGGAACGTGGCCAGAGAATGCCCGGCCGTCCCGAGCAGCTTGAAGAGGTTATGCATTGCGTTAGCCGCTCCTGTGGGCTGGGTGAACAGGTAGTACGCGATGAAGATGACGATCGCCCATGTGACGATCTTCTTCACGTTCATGATCAGCTCCCAGGTTACCCGCGCGCCGGTCAGTTATCTCACTTTAGCCCAGAGTAATTGCTATACCAATGCCCGCGATCCGTAGAGAGCCAAACGTACCTGCTTCGAGATCATGCTGGTACGTCCCGCGCCGGTTCGGCGCGAATAGCCGCGTGCCCTGCCCCGAAGGTAGCGCTTTAAGCCGATTCGCCACGATAGGTGCCAATCATGCTACTGTCAGTAGTGACGCCCTTTTCCGATCATGACGGCCTGGACCCTAGGCTGTGGAATGCCGGGCGGGGAAGCCGCCGATCTGACACCATTCCTTGCTGGAAGGGCCTGTGAGGTGGCGATGACGGACGTAAGTGACGGCGACGTGGCCGTGATCGTCTACCGGGAGGACGAGACCTGGGACACCGAGGTGCTGCCGACGGCCCTCACTGAGGACCTGAGCGGGCTCATCCATGCCCTCCGTCAGCAGCCCAGCATCGGCGGAACCATCGGGCTGGTCACTGTCGGCGACGATTTCTTTGTCGCGCTCCGGGTGATCGGCGGGCAGGTGTCGGTGTTTCTGTCGGACCTGACGGCCGCTGCGGACTGGCCACTGGCCCGCCAGGTCCTTGAGTACCTGGACATTCCGATCCCGGGGGACGACGACCTCGACCAGGTGCTCCCGGCCGGGGACATGTCCATCTTCGCCGATCTGGGCATTGACGAGATGGATCTCGGGGCGCTCGCGGGTGACCTCGATCAGTTTCCCGACGAGGCCATCGCCAAGATCGCGACCAGGCTCGGGTTTGGCCACGCGCTGGACCGGGCCCTCGACGTCGTCTTCGGCCCGTGAGGCCGGGTCTGTGAGTCCCGAGTCCGTGAGGTGCGGCCCGTGAGGCCGCGGCCCGTGGCGTGACCGCCGGCTACCGCACGGCATTCGAGCCCGCCATGCGGGCCGCCCTCGTGGAAGCCGTCCAGGCGAGAGGCCCTCGCCTCGACGTGCCCGTAGGGGCGGTGGTGCTCGATCCAGCGGGCACGATCATCTCCCGCGCGCACAACAGGCGCGAGGCGGACTCGGATCCGACCGCGCATGCGGAGATCGTGGCCATCCGCGATGCCGCACGGGAGGCTGGCGACTGGCGACTGGCCGGCTGCACGCTCGTCGTCACGCTCGAGCCATGCACCATGTGCGCGGGGGCGGTCACCGCCGCCCGGATTGAGCGACTTGTGTATGGCGCGCCAGACCCCGGGGCAGGCGCCGCCGGGTCGCTCTGGGATGTGCTCCGCGACCGCAGACTCGGCCACCGCACCGAGGTGATCGGCGGCGTTCTGGCCGATGAATGCGGAGCCTTGATCCGTGAGTTCTTCGCGCGCCGGAGGCGCGAAGAGGAATGAAGCGTCTCCCGCTGCGCTGCCCGGCGGGCCGCACGGCACGCAGCGATCCACGGGACGCGTTCAAGGCGCGCCTAACGCAGCAGCGCGAGTCGGGCACCCTAATGCAGCAGCGCGGGTCGGGTAGGCTCAGCCGCGGTGGAGTCGCCTAGTGGCCGAGGGCGCACGCCTCGAAAGCGTGTGAGGGGGCAACCCCTCCGTGGGTTCAAATCCCACCTCCACCGCCAGTGTCCTGAGCAGCGAGATCCGTTGGTCACTGCCCGGCGCCGCAGCCGGCACGCGAACGCAGCGGCCTGCCGCGTCGGCCCTCCGGGCTGAGGGGAGTGGAGTGCTAGCGCCGCAGAGCACCGCGCTCTTCCTGCTGCTCATGGTGGCCTTCTGCGGGCTGCTGTGCTGGGTCGCCTTCGCCAGGCAGGCGGTCTTCCGGGTCCTCGCCGCGTGCCTGGCCTTCATCCCGGCGATGCTCTTCGGCGTGGCCGCCGTCAACAAGTACTACGACTATTACCAAACCTGGGGCGCGGTGGCTGCCGACCTGGGCGGGCCGGGCGCCAACCAGGGGCCGACCCTGCCGACGGTTAACACTGCCTCCGGCCAGAACCTGAGCGCGATCCTCGGCAGTACCATCAACGTCACGCTCGCGGCACAGCAGGGTCAGACGTTCCGGCTCACGGTGCGGGGCCAGACCAGCCACCTGACCAGGCATGTGTACGTGTACCTGCCACCGCAGTACTTCCGCCAGGCATACCGCAACTACCGGTTTCCGGCTATCGAGCTGATCAATGGTTTTCCGGGCGGACCGCAGGACTGGATCAACGTGGTGGGTGTCACGGCCGCGTATTTCACGCTCCTCAACGACCGGGTGGTCAAGCCCGTGGCGCTGGTAATGCCCGACCCCAACGGCGGCCGCCGTGTTTCACTCCAGTGCCTGAACGTCGTGCACGGCCCGCAGGATGCGACGTTCCTCGCGGTGGACCTATCCCAGTACCTGTCGAGCGTCCTGCGGCTGCAGCCCCCGGGCCCGGCGTGGGGTATCGCGGGATACTCCGAGGGCGGCTACTGTGCCGCCAACCTGGCCCTGATCTACCGGCTGCGCTACGGCTATTCCGGAGTGCTCAGCGGATACTTCGCGCCGTTCAAAGATCTCCTGGGCAACCCGCCCCGGCTCATCTCCCCGTTCGGCCGGGACACCGCCCTGCTCAGGCAGAACACGCCCTTCTACCGGCTGCTCACGCTGCCTGTCAGCGCCCGGATCCCCATCTTCTGGCTCGGGGTGGGGAGCAAGGATATAGGCGGCGTCGCTGCGGTCCGGAAGTTCCAGCAGTTGCTGCTGGCGCGCCAGCCCGGGGTGCAATTGCACATCGAACCGGGTGGCGGCCACACCATGACCACCTGGCGGGCGCTGATGCCGCCGCTGCTCGAATGGATGACGCCCGCCCTCACCGGGGCGGCACGGCATCCCGTGCCGAAGAGGCCGACCGGTCCGGCTGCTGCGGCGCGTCGAGATCGAGCACTCGGGCGTGCAGCACAGAGCGCTGGTGCAGGGCGGCTCCGAGCGCACGATGCAGGCCGTCCTCCAGGTAGAGTTCCCCGCGCCACCGGATGACGTGCGGAAAGAGATCGCCGTAAAACGTGGAATCCTTGGCTAGCAGCAGATGGAGGTCGAGCACGGCCTTGGTCGTGATCAGCTGGTCCAGCCGGACCGGGCGGGGCGGCACCTGGGCCCACTCGCGAGTGCCCCGGGCGTGATCGGGATAGGGGCGACCGTCCCCGATCTGCTTAAAGATCACGCCACGAGTCTAGATGAGGACGGCGAGTACCGCCGGCAAGCTGCGCCGCGCGTCAGCTCGGGGCGGGTGCTCACTGTGTCTCCCGCTCGCCTGCGCGGCCCCGCCCGCCTCCCCATTCCCCCTTCACTGCGCCGCCTTCCCTCCTCGCTCGTTCCTCGCTCCTCAGTCCAGGCGACACCGCGCCCCTCCGGCTCGCTCACATCAGCTCACCGCGTACGCGTTGACCACTTCCTCAAGCAGGCCCGCGTAGGACCCCCAGTCCGCGGCCGCAGTGGCGGCCACCAGGACGCTCGCACCATGGGCGCCCTGGACGAAACAGGCGATCTCCCGGTAGTGGTTGGCGCCCACCTTGGTGGTGTAGGAATCGAGCAGGCACGACCCCCGGCCGCCGCGGAATTCCAGGCCGGTTGCCTGGCCGGCCCGGGTGGCGGCGCTCGCGTTTTCACCCAGCAGGTGCTGGACCCGGAAGTCGGGCCAGTTCCGCAGCGTCTCGTTGCCCTGCCTGGGGGTCGCGTTGAGGTAGACCAGCACAAAGCCAGACTTCGTGGTGATCCCCTCGGTGACGGTTCCCTTGTCACTGTGCAGCGGGTGCAGAGACCGTGGATAGGACAGGACGGCCGTGCCGTTCGGCAGGGAGACGCGCTGCCAGCTGTCCGGGGTCGACCGGGAGTGGAACCACGCGAACCCTGCGGGGCCGCGGTGCCGGGCGGACTGTTGCCCGGCACCGCTCGCCTTGCTGGCTGAGGTCCCGCTGGTGCTGCCGGCGCAGCCGGAGAGGGCGAACGCGGCGATCACTCCAGCGGCCATCCCGGCCACAGCCATCGCCGCGTGGCTTCGATGAGCGTGCATTGGCCCTCGTCCCGGCTGGTTTCCCGGCGGCGGCTCAGATGTTCCCATCGCCGTCGCTGGGACCACCGCTGTTGTCCGCGTCGTGATCTCCGCCGCCGTTCTGCGGGATGCCGCCGCTGCTACTGCTACTGCTGCTGCTCGCCTGTGGGGTCGGGCTCTGCTGCGGGCTCGAACTCTGCGCGGTCGCTGGCGCAGACGACGACGGGGTACTACTGGCCGGGGGGCTGTTGGTGCCGGATGAGCCGCCGCAGGCGGTCACGAGTGCGACCAGTGCGGCAGGAATGATCATTAGAAGGCGCTTCGTGATCAAGAATCTGCTCCGGTTGGCTGGAAAGTCCGCTTGTGGATGTTCACGGACCCTACCGCCGTCTGGTTCATCGACTGTCGTTAAATCGCCCCGGCTGAACGCAGATGGTAAGCGTTGGCCGTTGCTGGCTGCCGTCATGCACTCGCCCGCCTCACCTCCTGCGATCAGCAGCGCCCGGCGTATGCCCCGTCCGACCAGGTGGTCCATGGGTACCAGTTGGTGCCATTGCGGGACATGATGACCGCCGACCGCGCGTTGCCGTACGCGTTATAGGTGGACAGCGCCCCATTGACCGGGTTGATCTGCCAGTAGCCACGTTCACCAGCGGCTCCCGTGGCGTACTGCTGCCCCCCGGACTCGGCCATGGCGATGGAAGCCGCCGTGACCTGTGCCCAGCGTGCCCCCCCGGCCGACCGCCACAACGCCTCCAGGCCGCTGCAGCCAAGCGTCCCGTACAGGTGGCCAGGGACGCGGCTGCCGCCGCCGGGCGACGGCTTGGAGTGTCGTGGCGTGTATGCGGTCGTGTGCGTGCGGTAGACGGGGGACGAGGCGTGGGGAACACGGGGGACGCTCAGCACCTGGCCGATGTAGATCAGGCCGGGGTTGCGGATCTTTGAGCGGTTCACTTCATACAGCCAGCGCCAGTCGGCAGCGCGGCCATAGAACCGTTGCGCAATCCCGGACAGGGTGTCCCCGAGAAGGCGTCGTGTGCTGGCCGGTCCGCCTGATCTTCCGCTTCCTGCGATGCCGGGGTATTGAATTCACGAGGCTCCTCACGCCGGATTCTGCCCGCCTACCCAGCCTCCAGTGCCTCTCGCCGGGCCCCTGCTGCCTGTTCCCATCAGGGAGCATGGCAGGACGCTCGGCGCGCTCGCAGTCAAACGTCGCCAATCACGCAGTATGGGGAAAGGATGGACATACCGGTAGTAAACACGCGCAACACGAGCGCTCAGCGCCACCGGGCGCCTCACCTCGGCTGCTCCCCGGTTAGCCAGGTCGTTCCCGGCAAGCGGTCCCAGTCAGGCAGCTGCTCGCCGAGGAAGACCGGGTCGCATGCCCTTCTCCAGCGACTGCCGGGACGGCTGAGCGAGGTTTCCAGTTCTCCACGACCTACCAGCCAGACAGCCGATTCTGGCCAATACAAGGCATTGAGACAGGAATCTTCGTCGCCGCGGCGGTCGCACTGCTGGCCATCGCCGCATGGTGGGCTGCACGGCGCATCAACTGAATCAGTGAGACTGGAGGGAGGCTACGCAAGATGGTGCACAGTCCGACCTTCGGCGAGGACCAACGTTGTGCCTGGTCGCGATGGCGGAGGATAGGAGATTCGAACTCCTGAGGGGTTGCCCCCAACACGCTTTCCAACAATGTTGCCCGAGATTCGCGGCCGGTCGCCACGGTCCGTGGCCTGCAGGGATTCGTTGCGCGCCACCTTCGGCGAACGGTTCCGGACGGGAGTGAATGAGACCACATTTGAGACCAGGGCCGGGCTGACCTTGCGACCTCATGCCTCGCAAACCGTTATTTAACCGGAACTTCGGCACGATCGCCGACGCGCTTCGTCGCGGCTACCGTGGTCCCACCTGCGCGCACGAGAGGAATGGCCCCGTTGGCATACCGCCTTAATCCTCCACCTGGCTGGCCGCCCGTCCCGGACGGCTTCGTTCCGCCGCCGGGCTGGCAGCCCGATCCTGCCTGGCCGCCTGCGCCTCCAGGGTGGCAACTCTGGGTGCAGGACGACACGGAGGCGAGCAGCAACTTGCCCGCCGCACCCCCGCTTACTCCTGGCGTCCACTACTACACCGCGGATCGGCCCGCGCCGGGCACCAATGGCTTCGCAATTGCCTCGTTCATCCTCGGGCTACTCGGCGGTGTCCTGCTGAGCGTGATCTTCGGCATCGTGGCGCTGAATAAGCTCCGCGATCGGCCGCAACGGGGCAAGGGAATGGCGATTGCCGGGCTGTGCCTGTCCGGAGTCTGGGTAGTGGGTATCGCCTCTGTGCTTGTGGTCAATGCCGAGACCGCCGCGCAACGGTCGGCCACAACGGGCCAGATCGCCAAGAACGGGCACCTCGATGTCTTCTCGCTGCGTGCCGGGGACTGCTTCCAGAACCCATCGGGGAGCCAGCCCGCCCTGGGGCTGACGCAGGTAACGGCAGTTCCGTGCGTGAGTTCGCACAACGCTCAAGTGATAGCGCAACTGCCGGTCCCGGGCTCGGCGTATCCAGGGCGGGCCGCGTTCCGCGCGCAAGCGCTGCCGGGCTGCAGGGCCAGCATCGCGGCCGTTGTTGATCGATCGAAGCTGACCGCGACGATGAATCTGATCTGGATCTATCCGGAGCCGCAGGCCTGGGCCGATGGCCGCAGAACGATCTCTTGCCTGATCGTGGACTCTAGCGAGGATCTCACGTCGTCACTGCTGAAATGAGTGGTTGCGCCGTGCTGACTCAGTCATATGCCGCGTCCTGGTGGGCGAATAAATCTGTGGGATCGAAGCTCAGCCAGGCCACCGTCGCATCGTCGTGAATTTTGTTGCGGGGCCAACGTGCTCCCGCCGGATCGGTATTCTCCGCGGCCCGGACTTGCCTGATCAGTTCATTGGGTCCACTCGTACCTAGTTCGGTGAGAAGGGTAGGCCAATCGTAGAGCTTCAAAGGGTCCACCGCCCGGACGGCTCCGTCCGTCAGCATGGCTGCGCGGCGTACTTCTCGGAGGGGGACCTCGCTGGTCAGTGCGTTGGTCACTACTCCGGGGTCCGCAGCGGCAATCCAGAATCCGCCGGGTACGTTACGGGCGGCGAGTTCAGCGCGCTTCATCCGAATGAGCGCATGGTCCTTCTCGGCAGATCCGCTGGGAAGGGAATCGGCTGTGGCACGCTCGGTGCGGGCAGTAGTGCCGACTCGATCGTCGGTCATAACTTGGAGCCCGTGGGCTGTGTCGATCATCAGGGTGATATCCCCTATGAGGAGATACCGGAGTACCCCACTCCTTGCTTGCATGATTGCCACGGCGGCGGAGGGCGTACCCGGGTGGGCAAGGTCGCACGTGTCGCGATGCTGATCGGCAGTGGCGCTGATTGCCGAAGCTAGTGCGTCAGCCGGGCTGAGATCCGAGTGCTCAGCGAAGGCCTTAGCTAGATGCTCGACAAACCATGCGACGCCGTGAATGCACCCAGTGTCCGTTCGTGCGGTCGCGCCATCCAGCACGGCAACGGTGTCGGCGCAGATAACGACGCCATCCTCGTTCGGCTTATCTGGTGAGCCGGGGTCGGAGCTGGCGGTTACCCGCAACTCACTACCCTTCATGTCGGTAGAGCGGCGTGAGACGTTCTGTGCATGTGAGATGGGGTCAGGGTGCCCCCGATGCCCTTTCCCAAAGATATGAGCCCCTCGCCTTCGTGGTACCGGCAAGCATCTCGCAAGTCCTGGTCCGATAGCCCAAGGTCGTGAAGGAGTTGGGCACCTGACACAAGCACCGCCTCGCTGCCTTCGGCGGCGTCGAAGATCGCTTGCATCACTCGCGGCCGATCGGCGCGGCGCTTCTTGATGTCGACCAACGCTCGTCTCCTCCGGCTCGATGGACCAGGCGCCCCAGCTGCCGAAGAGACGGTCTCTTCCGGCACGGGGGTCCGGGAAGGCGCGACACGGTGTACACCTTGACCAGGTGACCGAGAGGGCTCAACTGAGACCGAAACTGAGACCAACGAGACGCTGACGGTCACCATATCCGCAGCGTCTCCGACGCTCTGCCTGGTCAGGGGTGGCGGAGGATAGGAGATTCGAACTCCTGAGGGGTTTCCCCCAACACGCTTTCCAAGCGTGCGCCCTAGGCCACTAGGCGAATCCTCCGTCGGTCAGCTTACCGGCGGATCGAGGTAGCCAGCGCTGCGGTCGGCCCCGATCAATCAGGGCGCAGCCGTGTCCGGTCCGCCACTAGACTGACTGCAGACCCCCCGCACGGCGCTTATCCCGCCAACTCCCCCAGGGCCGGAAGGCAGCAAGGGTACGCGGGCTCTGGTGGGTGTGCGGGGGGTCGTTACCTTCCCGGCGAGGATGAGGTCATGGCAGCCGACGTGCCCGGCACCGCCCCCGAGGACCAGGCCCGGCGCAACGGGCCACCAGCGCGGCTAGCGTTGTATCGCAGGTACCGGCCCGCGACCTTTGCTGAAGTCAAAGGCCAAGATCACGTAACGGAACCGCTCCGCCAGGCCCTTCGTAACGGCCGGGTCAACCATGCGTATCTCTTCAGCGGGCCGAGGGGGTGCGGGAAGACGACGAGCGCGCGGATCCTGGCGCGCTCGCTCAACTGCATAGAGGGGCCCACTCCCGATCCGTGCGGGAAGTGTGAGTCCTGTATCGCCCTCGCCCCCGACGGCCCGGGCAGCCTCGACGTGATCGAGATCGATGCGGCCTCGCATGGCGGTGTCGACGACGCGCGGGACCTGCGCGAGCGGGCCTTCTACTCCCCGGTATCCGGGCGATTCAAGATCTACATCATTGACGAAGCTCACATGGTGACGCGGGAGGGGTTCAACGCGCTGCTCAAGCTGGTTGAGGAGCCACCGCCGCACCTCAAGTTCGTCTTCGCCACGACCGAGCCAGAAAAAGTCCTGCCCACCATCAGGTCGAGGACTCATCACTATCCGTTCCGGCTGGTGCCACCCGGGATACTCCGGGAACTCCTGGAGGAGATCCTGCGCGCCGAGGGCATCGGTTACGAGCCGGCGGTGCTGCCCCTGGTGGTGCGGGCGGGTGCGGGATCGGCGCGGGACTCGCTCTCGGTCCTTGACCAGTTGCTGGCCGGGTCCGGCGAGGATGGCCTGCGTTACGACGAGACCGTCGCCCTGCTCGGGTACACCGACGACAGCCTGCTTGACGAGGTCGCGGACGCGTTCGCGGCCGGGGACGGCGCGGCCGTGTTCCGCGCCGTCGATCGCGTCGTCGAGGGCGGGCACGATCCACGGCGCTTCGCCGCGGACCTGCTCGACCGGTTCCGTGACCTGATCGTTCTCGCGGCCGTCCCAGGGGCCGGGGAAACCGGGCTCCTTGACCTGCCCGCCGACCGGCTGGACCGGATGAGCGAGCAGGCCGGGCGGTTCGGGCAGGCCGAACTGGCCCGCGCGGCGCAGATCGTCAGCGAGGGCCTCATCCAGATGCGCGGGACGACGTCGCCGCGGCTGCTGCTGGAACTCGCCTGCGCCCAGGTGCTCCTCCCGGGCGCGAGTACGGGGGAGAAAGCGCTTCTGGCCAGGCTGGAGCGGCTGGAGCGCAGGCTTGAAGCGACTGGGCCAGGATCGGCTGGGCCAGGATCAGCCGGGCCAGGATCAGCCGGGCCAGGATCGGCTGGGCCACGATCAGCCGGGCCAGCATCAGCCGGGCCGGGACCGGCCGGGCCAGGGTCGGCCGGGCCAGCATCAGCCGGGCCAGGACCGGCCAGAGCGGATGCCGCAGGGTCGGACGCCGCAGAGCCAGATGAGCGCCGTACAGCCCACGGGTCCGCCAGGTCGGGCGAGTCCCGTCAGCTGGCGGACTCCCGTCAGCCACCTCCGGACGCGGCGGTCGAGCCGCGCACCGCCGGGCGACCGTCGGCCGAGCCAGTGCACGAAGCCGCGGTGCGGGAGGACCCCCGGACTGCCGGAGGGCAGGCCGCCGCTGGCTCCCCGCCGGTCGGCGGACGGGCGGATTACGAGTCGGTCAGCCAGCGCTGGCCGGAGATCCTCGAGGCCGTCAAGCGCGAGCGCCGGGTGGCTTGGATGTTGCTCAGCAACGCCGCGGTGCACACGGTGGAGGACGGCGTCCTCACCATCCGGTTTGCCAGGGAAGGCGACGTCAAGGGTTTTTCCAGCAGCGGCTGCGATCGGGACCTGGGCCGGGTCCTGGTCACCTCGTTCGGTCTCAAACTCCAGGTCAGAGCGCTTTTCGGCACTCAGCTCGGGGGGGTGTCGGCGAGTCCCCTCGCGGCGGACCGGGCGCCGCACCCGCAGGTGTCCTCGGCCCCGGCTGACCCCGCCCCGGCTGACCCCGCCCCGGCTGACCCCGCGCAGGCTGGTCCCGCGCAGGCTGGTCCCGCGCGGTCGGGTCCCGCGCAGCCCGACCCGGCGCAACCTGACCCGGCGCGGTCTGACGCCGGACAGTCCGAGCCGGTAGACCGCGGCCCGATACACGCCGGCCCCGGCCAGCCAGGTCCGGCGCGCCCTGGCCCGGCGGCCGCGGACTTGGCGCCCGCGGACCGAGCGCACGTGGACCAATCGCCCGGTGGCCCGGCGGCCAGCAAAGAGGACCTGACTGGCATGGACCTCATCAAGCGCGAACTCGGCGGCAGGATCATTGCCGAGATCGACGAAGCCTAGCCAATGCCCAGTCACGTCGGTCAGTCGCCAGAGACGGTCAAGTCGTCGGCGGGAGCCCGTCATGGCCAGAACCGGGTCGGCCCACCGGATGGGGCGTGCCACGCCGTGGATACTCGTTATCGGTGAACTTTTTTGCCCCGTGCGTGCGGGGCAAAAAAGTTCACCAATCCCTGTTTTCCACAGTCGGCCGTAGATGAGTCGCGGGTACGCCGCGCCATGGCACCCGATGGCGCCGACAGGCCGTAGGCTCGATGCGACAGAGTGATACGAGCCGATCGTTCCGAGTGGGGGCGCAGTGGACCCTGGCGGCCAGATGGACATGCAACAATTGCTCGCCGCGGCGCAGCAGATGCAGGACCAGCTGATGAGCGCGCAACAAGAGCTGGCCGATGCCGAGGTCGAAGGGACCGCCGGCGGCGGGCTGGTGAAGGCCCGGGTCAACGGGCAGGGCGATCTGGTGGACCTCACGATCAGCCCGGCCGCCATCGATACCGAAGACCCGGCCGAGACCGCGGAGACGATCGCCGACCTGGTGCTCGCGGCTGTCCGAGACGCCTACCACGCCGCGGCGGAGCTGCAGCAGGAGAAGATGGGGCCGCTCGCGGCCGGCCTCGGCAGCCTCGGCGGGTCCGGGCCGTCAGACCTGCCCGGCCTGCCTGGCCTGCCTGGCCTGCCGGGATTCCCGGGGCCGGGAGACAGCCCGGGCCGCGCGCCCGGCGGCGGCTGAGGGTCAGGTCCTGACGTGTACGAAGGGGTTGTCCAGAGCCTCATCGACGAGCTCGGCCGGCTGCCGGGCGTGGGGCCCAAGGGCGCGCAACGGATCGCGTTCTACCTGCTTGCGACCGACGCCACGGACGTGCGCCGCCTCGCGTCCATCCTGGTCGAGGTCACTGAGCGAGTGCGGTTCTGCCGGATCTGCGGCAACGTGGCCGAGGAGGACGAATGCCGCATCTGCCGCGACCCACGCCGCGATCAGTCGGTGATCTGCGTCGTCGAGGAACCCAAGGATGTCGCGGCGATTGAGAAGATCCGTGAATTCCGCGGCCGCTACCATGTTCTGGGCGGGGCGATCAGCCCGATCGACGGGATCGGTCCCGAGGATTTGCGGACTAGAGAGCTTATGGCACGGCTGGCGGATGGCGGCGTCACCGAAGTGATCCTCGCGACCAACCCCAACCTCGAAGGTGAGGCGACTGCGACGTACCTGGCCCGCCTGCTCAAGCCCCTGGGGCTCCGGGTAACCCGCCCGGCCAGCGGGCTCCCCGTGGGCGGCGACCTGGAGTACGCCGACGAAGTCACCCTCGGCCGCGCGTTCGAAGGACGGAGGCTCCTTGATGTCTAGGGCTGGTCCCGCTGACGGATGGAGCCCGCTGGCCGACCGGATCGCCGTCCAGGCGCGGGATTTCCTGGACGGTGTCGCCGCGCTGGCCCGTGGCGAAGGCGGCGAGGAGACCGTCCCGGTGCTCCTGCTCGAGGTATCCCAGATCCTGCTCGCCGGGGCGCAGCTGGGCGCGAGCAAGGACGTGATCCTGCCCGATAACTGGGAGCCGGACGTGGGCGCAGACCCCGACTTGGACCTGCTCCGGTCGGGGCTGGCCCGGCGCCTGGTCGACTGCGACGACTATGCCGAGCTCTTCGACCCCTATGCCGATACCCGGCTCACCTCGTTCCGGCTGTCGGACGACCTCGCGGCGGTCGCGGCGGACCTGATCCACGGGCTCCAGCATTACGAGGCCGGGCGCTCGCTTGAGGCCCTCTGGTGGTGGCAGTACTCCTACGTGAACCACTGGGGAACTCATGGCACGGCGGCGCTCCGGGCACTGCACGCCGTCCTGGCCCATGCCATGCTCGACGTGGCCGAGGAGAGCACCCAGTCGTGACGTGCCCGGCGGACTGCGGACGGCGGCCAGCCGCCAGGTAAGCCCGGGGGAAATCCTGAGGGCGTCCGCTCCCCGGGTAGGTACACTCAACCCGCCAGCAGCCAGACCGGGAGGAGCGGCGCGCCCGTGGCGCTTGTCGTCCAGAAGTACGGTGGATCCTCGGTGGCCGACGCCGACGGCATCAAGCGAGTGGCCCAGCGCATCGTCGCCACCCGCAAGGCCGGCCATTCGGTGGTCGTGGTGGTGTCGGCCATGGGTGACACCACCGACGAGCTGCACGACCTGGCCCGGCAGGTCAGCCCGCTCCCGCCGGGCCGTGAGCTCGACATGCTGCTGACCGCGGGCGAGCGGATCGCCATGGCGCTGCTGGCCATGGCGATCGCCAACCTCGGTCTCAAGGCTCGCTCGTTCACCGGTTCCCAGGCCGGCGTGATCACCGATTCAGCACACGGCCGGGCGCGGATCATCGACGTCACGCCGGGCCGGATCTCCGGTGCGCTCACCGACGGGGCAATCCCGATCGTCGCAGGCTTCCAGGGCGTATCGCAGAGCGGCAAGGACATCACCACCCTGGGCCGGGGCGGCTCCGACACCACGGCCGTCGCACTCGCCGCGGCGCTGAAGGCCGACGTCTGCGAGATCTACACCGACGTGGACGGCGTGTTCACCGCCGATCCGCGGATCGTGCCGACCGCGCGGCGTATCCCCTGGATCAGCTATGAAGAGATGATGGAGATGGCCGCGTGCGGGGCCAAGGTCCTGCAACTGCGCTGCGTGGAGTATGCGCGGCGGTACGGCATGCCGATCCATGTGCGGTCCTCCTTCAGCCAGCGCCAGGGAACCCGGATCACGGACGCGGCGCAACGCGGCGCAGAGGGAGCTGACATGGAACAGGCGATCATTTCCGGAGTGGCGCACGACCGGAGTGAAGCTAAGATCACGGTGGCGGGGGTCCCCGACCGGGTCGGCGAGGCGGCCAGGATCTTCCGGACCATCGCCGATGCCGGGATCAACATCGACATGATCGTGCAGAACATCTCCGCGGCCACCACGGGTCTCACGGACATCTCGTTCACCCTGCCGCGCGCCGACGGCCAGGCCGCCATGGCAGCCCTGGGTGCGATCAAGCCAGTGGTCGGCTTCGAGTCGCTGCTCTACGACGACCGGATCGGGAAGGTCTCGCTGATCGGTGCGGGGATGCGGTCCCATCCGGGCGTGAGCGCCACGTTCTTCGGCGCGCTCGCCGATGCCGGGGTGAACATCGAGATGATCTCCACCTCGGAGATCCGGATCTCCGTGGTGGTGGACGAGAACGAGGTGGACGTGGCGGTTGGCGCGGCGCACCGGGCCTTCAACCTGGAGGCGGACGAGGTCGAGGCCGTCGTGTACGGGGGGACCGGCCGTTGAGCGCGAAGCCGACGCTGGCCGTGGTGGGCGCGACCGGGGCGGTCGGCAGCGTCATGCTCGACCTGCTGTCCACCCGGGATGACGTGTGGGGCGAGATCCGGCTGGTCGCCTCGCCGCGCTCCGCCGGCCGGCGGCTGCGGGTGCGGGGCGTCAGCACTGAGGTCGTCGCCTTGGCCACTGACGTTTTCGATGGTGTCGACGTGGCCATGTTCGACGTCCCTGACGAGGTGTCCGCGGAATGGGCCCCGGTCGCGGCTGGCCGCGGGGCGGTGGTCGTGGACAACTCGGGCGCGTTCCGCATGGACCCGCAGGTCCCGCTGGTGGTGCCCGAGGTCAACCCCGGCGACGTGGCCAGGCGGCCCAGGGGCATCATCGCGAACCCGAACTGCACCACACTCTCGCTCATCGTCGCGGTGGCCGCCCTGCACCGCGTGTTCGGCCTGCGTGAGATGGTCGTCGCCTCCTATCAGGCGGCATCAGGAGTCGGCCAGGCCGGGATCGACGCGCTGTACGCCCAGATGGACAAGACCGCGGGATCCCGTGCGCTCGGCCAGCGGGCCGGCGACCTGCGGGCCGCGATCGGCGACTTCGGGCCGTTCCCCGCCCCGCTCGCGCTCAACGTCGTGCCCTGGGCGGGCTCGGTCAAGGACGACGGCTGGTCGTCTGAGGAGCTCAAGGTCCGCAACGAGTCGAGAAAGATCCTGGGCATGCCAGACCTGAAGGTCTCCGCGACCTGCGTCCGGGTTCCGGTCGTCACCGTGCACTCGGTGGCCGTGCACGCGGTGTTCGCCCGCGAGGTCACCAGGGAAGGCGCACAGCGGGCGCTGAGCGAGGCACCAGGCGTGGTGCTGAACGACGACCCGGAGCACGCGGAGTTCCCGACACCGGCCGATGTGGTGGGCACCGACCCGACCTGGGTGGGCAGGGTACGCCGGGCGCTCGATGACCCGAACGCCATTGACCTGTTCGTCTGTGGCGATAACCTGCGCAAGGGCGCGGCGCTGAACACGGCGCAGATAGCCGAACTGGTCGCCGTGGAGTTCGCGGCGAGCTGAGCCAGCTGGCCGAGCCGGGAGGCCGCGATGTCGGACGCCACGGGCGTGCCGCGGACCACATCGGATTCCGTGCTCTTCACGACGTACAACGTCCTCGACCTGTTCGCCGACACCTCCGCCCGCGGGCGGGCCCACTATGACGAGATCGTGGAGGCGATCCGCGCCCTTGGCACCGACGTCATCGCCATCCAGGAGATCCGCGCGCCCAACGAGGCCGTGGCCCGGCAGCGGCTCCTGCAGCTTGGCGATGACCTGGAGATGGACTGCCAGGTCCCGGGTCGGGAGTTCGGCTACGCGTCCCCGGCGATAGGAGTGGGGTCGCATGGTTACCACGTCGGCCTGCTGTGGCGTCCGGGCATCGAGCCGGTGCCTGGCTCATTCGACCACCGCAACCATGATTTCTGGCACTCGCTGGCTTCGGTAGCGCTCGACCTCGGAGGCCGCGCGGTGCGTCATGCCGTTTACCACGCACCGCCGTTTGGCCGGAAAATGCGATTTGATCAGAACGAATTGATTGTCGCATTTCTCGCTCGGCCGGCCGGGGGGCCGCCGACGCTGGTCGGGGCGGACTGGAATGGTGAGAGCGCGGACCGGGTGCAGGATGAGAGCACCAGGGAATGGCTGCTGTACGAACCGGGCGACCCTTATGCCGCCGCGGAGTGGTTCGAGGACATGGTGTACCAGTGTGAGTGGGACTACGACTCCACGGGCCGCCGGCGGCACTGGGTCGACCGGAGCGCGGGAGAGGTCCTGTGGGCTGGGGGCCTGCACGACGCGGCCGCGGTCCTGCGCTCGCCGTGGCAGCCGACCACGGGCCATCATCCAGACGATGAGCATGGCGTACACGGGGTCCGGCGCCGCATCGACGCGATCCGGGTGACCAGCCCGGTGCTGGGTGCGCTGCGCGCACACCATGTCACGGACACGGAGTTGACCAGGCGGGCCTCGGACCACCTCCCCGTGACGGTGGACTACGTCCCGTCGGCCATCACGGTGGCCCAGTCAGTCACCTCGGCCGATCCTAGTCGAAGCGATCATTAGGCCCGGTCCGCTGCCCGCGTCGGGCCGTTACCCCCCGCTGACGTGCGGAGATGGCCGTCAGCACCACTTTCTATATCGTTTCGTTGCGTAACCGGAATCGAGCGCGATAGCATTCGTATCGGCCCGGTGGAGAAGCGGGATCTCCCGGGAGTGGCAATGTTGCCCTCGTGCAGCTATTTCACGGTAATGGTAAGTGAGCGGTGGAATTGCTTCCCCCGGGAGGGAATGGTGTCAGCGAAGGGTGGCCGGTCACCCGGGCCTTCACGTGGTTTTTGGCCGCGTAGGGGTCCCACGTACCAGGACGCGCGGGTCGCGCGATCCAGGTCTTGGATGCCTGTTGCGTTTCTGCTGTTCATGGTGGTGGCTATCGTTGTCGCGGCAGTGGGTTCGACAAGAGTCGGCCGGGTTATCGGCACGGCCGCCGGGCATTTTCTGTTGTACTACGCAGGGGTATTCACGCTCATCTCGCTCACCGCCGCGGTCGGGATCGGCCTGGTCGCAACCGACCGCATCATCATGTCGCCCGACAGCCGGGTCACAGCTCAGGCGGTGCACCGGGCGGTTTCGTTCGGCGCCGTGTCCTTTCTCGCTATTCACATCACCACCGAGATTCTCGCCCGGCGCTCACATGCGGTGGACGCCGTGCTGCCCTTCCTGGATCACAAGCGCACGTTCTACCTCGGCCTGGGCACCCTCGCCTCCGACGTGCTGGTGTTCATCGCGGTGACCGGGATCCTGCGCAGGAGGTTCGCGGAGACGTCCCCGCCGTGGGTATGGCGGCTGATACACGCCATGGCTTATGTGGCCTGGCCGATGGGGATCTGGCACGGCCTGCTCTCCGGCCGTCACAGCAAGCCCTACGTGGACTGGAGCTACGGAGCCCTCGTGGCCGCGGTCGGCGTCGCCCTGCTGGTGAGGTTCGTCGCGAAAGACCGCTCCGGGCAGACAGCCGGCCAGCCGGTCCCGGAGCGCCTGGCCTCGGCGTGGCCGCCAGCCGCCGGGGCAGCTGCCCTGGGTCAGGCCGGCTTCGGGACCGGGCACCTGGCCATCTCGTCCGGCGCAGTCCCGGTCGGCCGGCCGCAGCAGCTAGCGCTGCCTGCCGGCACTGGCACCCAGGTGACGGCCAACCTGCCCGCCGACGGCGGCCAGGTCGTCGATCGTGTGCAGTTCGGCCACGATGAGACAGCTGCAGACTTCGCCTACGACGACTCGCGCGGGCAGTACCGCCAGGATGACCCGAGTGAGTACATCCGCCAGGATGACCCGCGCGGGCACTTCCACCAGGACGACTCGCGCGGGCAGTACCGCCAGGACGATCCGCGTGAGTACTTCCATCAGGATGACCCGCGCGGGCAGTACCGCCAGGACGACCCGCGTGAGCGCTTCCGCCAGGACGAAGCACCGGCATTCGACAACGACTCCGCCGATTATGAAGAGACCGGACCGCTGCCGGCCGTGCCGTACTCCCGCTATGGGACTCGTTCGTGAATGACCTCCCCGTCCCGGAGGCCATGCGGATAGGCCGCGCCCGCCTCACCGCCGGCCTTGACCGGTACGCCAGCATCGATCTGCCCACTCACCAGGAGATCTTCGGCCCAATGCGCCGGATGACCGCCCGGCAATTGGTCGAGATGGCGGAGAGCGTCGATCTGCGCGGCCGCGGAGGTGCGGCGTTCCCGGTCGGCCGCAAGATGCGGGCGGTCATGCAGACGGCCGCCTCGCGCAAGCTCAGGCCGGTGGTCCTGGTCAACGGCACCGAGGGCGAGCCGGGCAGCGCCAAGGACAAGATGCTGCTGCTCAGATCGCCCTACCTGGTCCTGGGGGGTGCCCTGCTCACGGCCCGGGCGCTGAGTGCCAGGGAGATCGTCATCGGGGTGACCGGGGGCGGCCGGGTGGCCAAGTCGATCGTTGCCGCGGCCAAAGCGGAGCCAGACCTAAGGAAGATCCTCCGGATAGTCGAGGTGCCCGACAGGTTTGTATCGGGTGAGGGCGGTGCCCTGGTCAACGCCGTCAATGGCAAGGTCGCGCTGCCGCCCGGCCGCAAGCGGCGGGCCAGCGACATGGGCGTGGACCAGCTACCCACGTACCTGTCGAATGCGGAGACGTTCGCTCAGCTTGCGGTGCTCGCCATGCTCGGCACGGAGGGTTATGCCTCGGATGGAACGGCCGAGGAACCCGGCACTATGTTGCTGACGGTCGGCGGGTCGGCCGGCCGCCCTGCGGTGGTGGAAGTCCCGATCGGCGTGCCGCTCGGCAACGTCCTGGACATCTGCGAGGCCACAGCGCATGAGGGTGTGCTGGTCGGCGGTTACCACGGGATGTGGCTCC
>DASWFT010000055.1:0-14383 GCA_036394075.1 Streptosporangiaceae bacterium | reverse complement strand
TGGCCGCTCGTGCCGGTGGCGCTGCCGGCGAAGGTGGAGATGATCCCCGACGAGGCCACGACTTTCTGGACCCGGTTGTTGCCCGTGTCGGCGATGTACAGGTCGCCGGCCCCGCTGAGCGCGACCCCGCCGGGTGCCTTCAGCAGCGCCGCGGTCGCCGCGCCGCCGTCCCCCGACAGCCCGCTGACGCCGGCCGCGCTGCCGGCGACGGTAGAAATTGTCCCCGAAGCGGCCGCGACTTTCTGGACCCGGTTGTTGCCAGTGTCCGCGATATACAGGTCCCCGCCCGTGCTGAGCGTGATCCCGGCCGGTGACTCAGCAGCGCCGCGGTCGCCGCGCCGCCGTCCCCCGAAGACCCCGAACTGCCCGACGCGCTGCCCGCAACGGTGGAAATCGTCCCCGACGCCTTGGCGATCTCCTGGATCCGGTTGTTGCCAGTGTCAGCGATGTACAAGTTCCCCGCCGCGTCCACCGCCACACCCTGCGGAGCGGCCAGCAGCGCCAGCCCCGCCGCCCCGCCATCCCCGCTCTTCCCCGCCACCCCGGTCGCCGACCCAGCGATCGTGTACACATCCCCGGCGATCATCGCGATCCCCCACTGGGTCCCGCCGGTCGTCGCCCCCGCCGGGACCTCACCGCCAGCCGAGGGTGCCAGCGCCTGCGTCGCCGCGCTGACCGGGGCACCCAGCAGAACATACGGCTGCCCTGCCGCCCCATCCGAGGCAGTGAAATCAGCCGGCGTCGCCGCAGCGTCGTAGCCGAGGCCGGTGAACTGGGCCGGCCACGAATTCAGCGTCTCCTGCACCGAGCACGCGGGTGACGCCCACGACGCCAGCGCACTGCTGGACAGGTTATTGAACTGGGACACGCCCTGGCCTTCAGCGGTGTTGACCGTCCCGGAGTTCGGGCACGTCGATCCCTGCCCCGTCACCGTGAACCCGCCGCCGTCCACCCCGGCCAGGATGGGCACCGCCGTGCCCGCCGCCGCGCTGGAGTATTCGCAGTTCAGCGACATATACAACCCCGTGCCGCTGCCCGCCAGCGCATAGCCGATCGCGTCCTTGATCAGCGGGGCACCCGCGGTCCCCGCGAACGCCGGCGCGGTGCCGATCACCGCCGCGTTCCCGGTCACCGCCGCCCCCCACACCGCCGCCGTGCTCAGTGCATCCGACGGCACGCTCGACGCGCATGACGTCGTGCTTGGGTCACCGATGACGATCGCCGAATACGCCTTGAACTGCGCCGTGGTCATCGCATCCCACGTCGACGGCGTCGCCACCGTCACCGTGTCACCTGACGGGACCGCCGCCGCCTCCGCGCTCGACGAGCCACCGTTCACACTGGTGGACAAGATCAGCACCGACTGCGACGCCGCCCGCACCGGCGCCGGCCGCGCCATCGCCACCGCTAGTGAACCCGCCGCCGCCCCTGTGGCGGTCACCGCCACCGGGACCAGGATTTGTCCCGCGGCCACCAGCGGCGCTAACCCAGCCGCGGCCGCACGGCGCACGCCAGGCAGCAACCTCCTGAAAGCACGGCGGAGGCTCACCCCAGCGCGGACACCCCGACGGGCCACGTGGTCACTGATCGCCAAACGTCTGGGCAGCATACGGCGTCCCCTTCCTCATGCCTGAACAAGGAACCGCGCCGTTACGCCACACCAACCGCGCTAAGAAACTCATACGTGTTTATTACAAGCGTGTCCATACCTAGATAAACCCGCTGACATGGTGTATAAGCCACCGATTAGCAGCCCGATGCTGGCTACTCCCAGCAACCGTTAAAGTCGGTATGGCCATAACGGACCGCGGACTCTGGGTGACATCGAACGACGGGGCCTCGCTGGGCACCGCGTCGCCCTCGACGGATAGCCGGTCCGTAGTCTTCCTCTCGTGACACATGATCCCGGCGAGCCGGAGCCGGCACGGGCCAGCCCCATTTCTGGGGCGGCTGGCCCTAGAACCGGGCTGCTCACCGACCACTACGAGCTGACCATGCTGACCGCCGCACTGCGCAGCGGGGCGGCCGAGCGGCGCGCGGTGTTCGAGGTATTCGCACGCCACCTGCCGCACGGCCGCAGGTACGGCGTGGTCGCGGGCACCGGGCGGCTCCTCGACGCGCTTGAGCGGTTCACCTTCGGTCCCGACGAGCTCGGCTTCCTGCACAACGCGGGGATCGTGGACGACGCCACCCTGCGCTACCTGGAGTCCTACCGGTTCGGTGGCAGCATCTGGGGCTACGCGGAGGGTGACTGTTACTTTCCCGGATCGCCGATCCTCGTGGTGGAGGGCACGTTCGCCGAGGCCGTGGTGCTGGAGACGATCAGCCTGTCGATCCTGAACCACGACTGCGCGATCGCTTCCGCCGCGTCGCGGATGGTGATCGCGGCGGACGGCCGGCCGTTGATCGAGATGGGCTCACGCCGGACCCACGAGCTCGCGGCCGTCGCGAGTGCCCGCGCCGCCTACATCGTCGGCTTCACCACCACGTCGAACCTGCGTGCGGGCCACGACTACGGCGTCCCGACCAGCGGGACAAGCGCACACGCGTTCACCCTGGTGCACGACAGCGAGCGGCACGCGTTCGCCAGCCAGCTGGCGGCGCTCGGCACCGGCACGACCCTGCTGGTGGACACGTTCGACGTGCCCAGGGCGGTGCGCACGGCGGTCGAGCTGGCCGGTCCCGGCCTCGGCGCGGTCCGCATCGATAGCGGCGACCTGCCTGTGGTGGCACGGCAAGTTCGCGCGCTCCTTAACGAACTCGGAGCGCGCAAAACGAGGATCGTGCTCACCGGGGACCTGGACGAGTACTCGATCGCGGCACTGGCCGCGCTGCCGGTGGATGGGTACGGGGTTGGCACCGCCCTGGTCACCGGCTCGGGCGCGCCGACCGCCGCACTGGTCTACAAGCTCGTGGCCAGGGCGATCGAGCCGGGACGGGCCGGCGAGCTGCGGCCGGTGGCGAAACGCTCGGTGGGCAAGCCGGGACGCGGCGGGCGCAAGTGGGCGGTCCGGCACCGCGACGGCGCCGGCATCGCGCTCGCCGAGGTGATCAGCGAAGTCCCGCCGGACCTGTCTCCCACCGACCGGCCGCTGCTTCAGCCACTGGTGCGGGACGGTGAGATCATCGGCCGGGAAACGCTCGCGGCAGCGCGCGACCGCCATCGTGACGCGCTCGCCGAACTGCCCGCCTACGCCCTGCAGTTGTCCCGCGGCTACCCGGCCATCCCCACCGTCTTCACACCCGACGGCGAGTAGCCGGACCCGGTTAGCTCACGGCCGACTCACCTGCGGCCGGGCGGAATGCGCGCCGGTATGCGTGCGGCGTGGTGTCGCGCCAGACGCGGAAGTGATGGCGGAGCGCGGTGGCATTGCCGAAACCCGCGCGTTCGGCGATCAGGTCGACGGTCTCGTCCGTCTCCTCCAGCAGTTCCTGGGCGAGCAGGATCCGCTGGCCGGTCAGCCAGCGCTGCGGCGTGGTTCCGGTTTCCTGCACGAAGCGCCGCGCGAAGGTCCGCGCCGACATGCGGGCCCGGGCCGCCAACTGGCGGATCGTGACCGGCTTATCGAGATGGCGCTCCATCCAGCCGATGACCTCGGCCAGCGTATCGCAGGAGACTGGGGCTAGCGGACGGTCCACGTACTGGGCCTGCCCGCCATCGCGGTGCGGCGGTACGACCATCCGCCGGGCGATGCTGTTGGCCACCCGGCTGCCCTGCTCCTTGCGGACCAGGTGCAGGCAGGCGTCGATGCCCGCGGCGGTGCCAGCGCTGGTGATCACCGGATCCTCGTCAACGTAGAGCACGGAGGGGTCGACAACCGCCGCCGGGTGCCGCACGGCAAGCTCCTGTGCGTACCGCCAGTGCGTGGTGCACCGGCGCCCGTCCAGCAGGCCCGCCGCGGCAAGCACGAAGGCGCCGGTGCACACGCTGAGCACCCGTCCACCGCGGCTGACGGTGGCTCGCAGCGCTTCGAGCAGGGGCTCACGGGAGAAGTCCGCGCAGCGGTCGATGCGCTCGTCGGACACCGCGGACACCACCACCAGGTCTGCCGCTGCGAGCCTGTCCAGGCCGAACTCGGTGTGCAGGGTGAACCCGGCCGACGAGCGCATCGGCCCTGGCTCGCCGGCCACGACGGCGAAGTCGTAGGCGGGCAGTCCGTCGTCGGTGCGATCGACCCCGAAGACCTCGCACACCACGCCCAGCTCGAAGGGGGCGAATCCGTCGAGCAGCACCACGGCGACGTTACGGAGCATGCACCCATCATGCCACCTCGGATGGCAGGATTTCGCGTGACTATGGCATTGCTGCCACTAGCCGTTGGCCTGCGCGCCGGCCAGGCTTGTCCTATGAGCACCAACCGCAGTCCCATGAAGGACACCAACGACAGGGCACGTGGGGTAGCCCTGGTCATCAACCGGATCGCGCGCCGCATCGGCAGCGTCGTGGCCGAGTGCGACCATGCCCAGCGCAGGCTTCTCCAGCTCCGCCTCAGCCCGGACAGCTACATTCACGACGGCGAGCACGCGCCCAGCAGCTACGGCGAGTTCCTGTACCGGACCTCCGGCCCGCTGCAGCACGAGCCATCGGCGCGGGACCGGGCGGCCGGGCGGCACTCCCGCCGATAGCAGGCAGCCAGCGGCTCAGCCGGTAGCCTGCTGGCATGCATCCCAGCGCTGTGAATGTGGCTGACGCGCTGCGCGCGCTCGGCGTCGCCGGGCAGGTCCGCGAGCTGCCGGAGCCTGCGCCCACGGCGGCGACCGCCGCGGCCCAGCTCGGCTGCGACGTTGGCGCGATCGCCAACAGCCTGGTGTTCAGCGCGGATGGCGTGGCGCTGCTCGTCCTGACCAGCGGCGCGCACCGCGTGGACACCGGCAAGGTGGCGGCGCTGCTCGGCGTCGCCGCGGTGAAACGGGCCGACCCGGAATTCGTCCGGGCCGCCACCGGGCAGGTGATCGGCGGGGTCGCCCCGGTGGGCCATCCGCAGCCGCTGCGCACCCTGGTCGACCGCTGGCTCGAGAAGTACGACGTGGTGTGGGCGGCGGCGGGCCACGCGCACACCGTGTTTCCGACGTCGTTCACGGAACTCGTCCGGATCACCGGCGGCACCCCCGCCGACGTCGCGTAGCCGAGGCCGCCAGACGCCATCTGGCCCGGTCCTGCATGATCACGAAGGATTCCCATCACATAGGGCGGCTGGGCGATCCGCGCGGCGGTGCGGCGCTGGTCCGGGTCGAATAATAGGCTGGTCATGGGGCGGACTCGCAGGCTGCGGGCCAGTTGATCCTGGCCCAGACGATCCAGCCGGTTAACGGGTCGCCGTCGATGCCCGAGTCGGCGGCGAGGGCGCGGACGATGTCCAGGCCGTGCGGGCGGCCGTCGGGGTGGACATGCTGGTTCCAGTGGCCTCCGTTGTCTTCTACCTCGATCCACACGTAGTCGCCTTCGTGGATCTCGGCGCGGACGGTGAAGGTGCCGTCGGCCTTCCTGGAGTCGCTGTGCAGGCAGCTATTGGCCGCTAGTTCCGACACGCAGAGCACGGCGTCATCGGCTGCGGGGCAGCCTTCCATGGCCGCACGGAGGAATTGGCGGGCCTCGCGGACCTGGGCGGGCTGGGCCGGGAAGGCGCGGGAACAGGCGAGCGGTCTCACGGCGGCGGCGGTCCTGTGGCTCATGGGCATCTCTCGGGACTAGGGGGCGTTCGGGCCACGGGTCAGCACCTAGCGGGCTACCGTGATCCATGCGTACTCCTAGAGTGCCTTCACAAGGTAGAGAACGCAAGGTAGGCGAACGCATAGATTGAGAACGTTGACTTTCTCGCTAGGATCATCGCCATGCCCGCCCGAAGGCCATTGCCGACCCTGCGACTGCGCCGCCTTGCCGCCGAGCTGCGCCGCCTGCGGGCCGATGCCAGCCTGACCAGGGAAGAGATCACCGACCGCACCGGCATCAACGAGGCCACCCTCTACCGCATCGAGTCAGCGAAGGCCCGGCCGCAGACCCGCACCCTCATGGCCTTGCTGGACCTGTACGGCGTAGCCGAAGCTGACCGGGCTGAACTATTGGCCCTCTCCCGGCAGTCAGGTGAGCAGAACTGGCTTCAGTCCTTCCCGACCGAGCTGCCCGAGCCGTACCCGACCTACATCAGCTTCGAGCGAGAGGCCCGCGCACTCCTGAACTACGAATGCCTGTTCGTGCCGGGCCTGCTCCAGACCGAGCAGTATGCCAGGGCCGCTCTCCAGCGCGGCACGCCGACCGGCACCAGGGAAGAGGTCCAGCGCCTCGTCGAGGCCCGGATGAGCCGCCAGGCGGTCCTCACCCGTGACCCGCCGCTGCGGCTGTGGGCCATCGTGGACGAGGCGGCCCTGCACCGGCCAGTAGGCGGGCACCAGGTGATGCAGGCCCAGCTTCGGCGGCTGGCTGAAGCGGCCGAGCTGCCCCAGGTCACCCTGCAGACCATCCCCTACGAAGTCGGCGGCCACCCCGGCATGGCCGGATCGTTCGCCATCCTCCAGTTCGGTGATGATGAAGCCGCTGATGTCGCCTACATTGAGAGCCAGGCGGGCGACCTGTTCCTGGAGAGCGAGACCGACGTTGCACGCTTCACTATGATCTTTGACAACCTGCGTGCCCTGGCCCTGCCGCCCGACGAGTCTGTCTCGCTCGTCATCAGCACGGCCCGCGAGCTGGAGGCGTGAAAGTAGGTGCAGGTGACTATGCAAGATGCCCAGTGGAGAAAGAGCAGCTACTCCGGCAACACCGGCAACTGCGTCGAGGTGGCCGTCACGGAGTCTGTGGTAGGAGTGCGTGACTCGAAGAACCCGGACGGCGGGGCGCTGGCCTTCGCGCCGGATGAATGGCTGGCGTTCACTACCGGGATCAAGGACGGCGACTTCGACCTGTCCTGAAGTCGGCTGAAGCCGGGTCCGCCCGGCTGAGGGGGCATCGCTGTGCCTGCGGTGCTCCCTTTGTTGTGGCTCCGTGTGGCCGTACGCGCTACACGTTTGCCCGTGCATTTCCCCGCCTGCTGGCTGGGTGCCTGTGCCCTGGTTTCGGAAAGGCCGCGTGCTGTTCCTCGTCGGCCTAGTTGCTGCGTTCATGTGGGCTGGGCTGGCTGGGCCTGACGTTTCCCCTTTTGGCACACCGTCATATGCGACCGGGAATCCTTCGTGATCATGGAATACCGTGATCCGCGCTCGGCGGCCCACAGCACGAGGTACGGTCTGGTCGTGCGCGCTCTCATCATCGTCGATGTCCAGAATGACTTCTGCGAGGGTGGTTCCCTCGCCGTGTCCGGCGGCTCCGAGGTGGCCCGTGCGGTCAGCCGGTACCTCGCGGCGGCCGGGGTATCACCCACGCGGGCGGCCGGCGCGGGCGACCGCACCAGCGACGACAGCGCCAGTGACGACAGCGCCAGTGATGCCGGCGCGGACGGCTACTCCCACGTGGTGGCCTCCCGTGACTACCACCGCGACCCGGGCGGGCATTTCTCGGACCACCCCGACTTCGCGACGTCGTGGCCACCGCATTGCGTGATCGGCACGGCGGGCGCGGATTTCCATCCTGACCTGGACACCAGCCATATCGAGAGGGTGTTCAGCAAGGGCGAGCACGAGGCTGCCTACAGTGCGTTCGAGGGCGCCGACGATGCGGGCACCCTGCTGGGCAACTGGCTCCGCGAGCACGGGGTGACATCTGTGGACGTGGTCGGCCTAGCCACGGACTACTGCGTGCAGGCCACCGCCATCGACGCGGCGGGGCAGGGCTTCGGCACCCGGGTCCTGCTCGGCCTGACCGCCGGCGTGGACTCGGCCACGACGCGGCAGGCGCTGGACCGGATGCGCGCAGCTGGTGCCGAACTCACCGGCCCACCCGGGCCGCCCTGAAGAGCCGTGCAACACCAGGAGAACTTGTGCAACCTCCAGGAGAACTTGGGCAAACTCCGAGAGGACGACGATGCGCTGGACCGGGTGCGGCTGGTGCCGAACTCACCGGCTCACCTGGGCAGCCTTCAGGAACCGTGCCACCCTAGGAGAACTGGGGCAACCTCTGGGAGAGGACGCCAATGCGCTGGTCCACCTACCTGTCCCCGACTGACTCCTGGGAGCATGTCGGGCTGTTCCACGACGGGAAGATCCGCGGGCTCCGCGGCCCCGGGAACCTGATCGGCCTGCTCGGGGACGACGGGCAGCGCCTTGCGGCGGCCCGCGACCGGGCCATGAAGGATCCCCTGGAGGTGCTGCCCGTGTCCGACGTCCGGTTCCGGGCGCCGGTGCCACGCCCGCCCTCGATCCGGGACTTCATGGCCTTCGAGGACCATGTCCGGACCAGCGCCACCGCCCTCGGCCATGATGTCAACCCGGTCTGGTACGAGATCCCGCTGTTCTATTTCACCAACCCGGCCGCGGTGCGCGGCCCGCATGACGACGTGCCCATCGCGCCCGGCTCACTCAGTTTCGACTACGAACTGGAGATCGCGGCCGTCATTGGCCGGGCCGGGTCAGACCTCGACCCCGCCGTCGCCGAGCAGCACATCGCCGGCTACCTGGTCATGTCCGACTGGAGCGCCCGCGACCTGCAAGGCCAGGAGATGAAAGGTCACCTGGGACCGGCCAAGGGCAAGGACACCGCGACGAGTTTCAGCGCCGCCCTGGTCACCCCCGACGAAATCGCGCCTTACCGGGCGGGCAATGCCTACGACCTGGAGATGACCGCCGCCGTCAACGGCAAGCCCTACTCAAAGGGCCGCTTCAGCGAAATCTACTGGCGGTTCGGTGAACTGCTCGCCTACGCCTCGCGCGGCACGACCCTGATCCCCGGCGACATCATCGCCAGCGGCACGGTCGGGACCGGGTGCATCCTGGAACTCTCCCGCGTGCACGGCACGGATTCCTATCCGTGGCTGCAGCCGGGCGACCGGGTCCGGCTCGAAGTCGCGCACTTGGGCGCGATCGAGTCCACCATCACGGCCGGCCCGCCTGTGAAGCCGCTGCGCTCGGCGACGGCAGTACAGGAAACTGTTCGTTAGGGATCAAACGGGGTTTTCGGGGAGGGACTCGTAAATCCTCTTGCAGTCCGGGCAGACCGGGAAGCGCTTGGGATCCCTGCTGGGCACCCACTTCTTGCCGCAGAGGGCGATCACCGGAGTGCCCAGCACCGCACTGTCCACGATCCTGTCTTTCTGGACATAGTGTGCAAAACGCTCATGATCGCCGTCGCCGTCGGAGGGGGCGGGCCTGACGGCCGTCTCCTCACGGGTGCTCTGCTCGGGAAGGACCTCAGTACTCACGGGAACAAATCCTACGCGGTGCCCGGGCGTGCCCCCCGGATCTTCGCCGTAACTAGTTGAGCGCGGGATCGTCCGGATACGTCGCGACCATGGCAAAGCTGCCGCCCGCACGGCGCAGGACGGCCGGCCAGAGTCGCTCCGGCTCGGCGGCGAAGGCGTCCGCGGGCTCACCGGTCAGCACGTACCAGGCGCCCTCGTCGATCTCCGCCTGGAGTTGCCCCGGCCCCCATCCCGCGTAGCCGGCGAAAACCCGCAGCGAGGCAATGCCGCCGGCGAGAAGCTGCGGCGGTGCGTCCAGGTCCACCAGCCCGATCCTGGACATCAGCGAGGATCCGTCCAGCGCCCGCCAGCCGACGGGCTCGTCGTCGCCCGGCACGATGGCCAGGGCCAGGGCGCTGTTCGGGGCGACCGGGCCGCCCCTGAAAACCACGGATGGGCAGGTCACGAGTTCGGTCCAGGACTCAAGCACCTGCTCGACCGGGACATCGGTAGGACGGTTCAGCACGACGCCGAGGGTGCCCTCGTCCGGCTCGTCCTCCACGATAAGAATGACGGTGCGCCGGAAATTCGGATCGCCGAGCAACGGCGTGGCGACCAGAAGCCGGCCCGAGATGTCCTCCTCCATATCCCTATTGTTGCCGACCCGGCGGTGTGCGGCAGGGTTCGCCGCCTCCCGGTTTTGCATTCCCATGAATATCTGGCTGGACCGCTAGCTACGGCCGTGCTGGGTGGCCACCGCCGCTGCGGACCGCGGCGTCGCGGACCGCGGCGGCCACCGCCGAGGACACTTCCGGGTTGAACACCGAGGGAATGATGTAGTGCGGCCCGAGTTCACTGGCCGAGACCACGCCGGCCAGCGCCCGGGCCGCGGCGATGAGCATCTCGTCGGTCACCGCCCGGCCCTGAGCGTCCAGCAGGCCGCGGAACACCCCAGGGAACGCCAGCACGTTGTTGATCTGGTTCGGGTAGTCGCTGCGCCCGGTGGCGACCACCGCCGCATGTTCCAGGGCGACGTCCGGCTCGATTTCCGGGTCGGGGTTGGCCAGCGCGAACACGATCGCCTGGTCGTTCATGGTCGCGATGTCGTCTCCGCTCAGGATGTGCGGCGCGGACACCCCGACGAACACGTCTCTCCCGCGCAGTGACCCCCGCAGGTCGCCGCTGTAGCCGGTGGGATTCGTGTGCTCGGCGATCCAGCGCAGGCTATCGTCGAGGCCGGGCCGGCCGGTGTACACCGCGCCCTTGTCGTCGCAGACCACCACGTCCGTGGCGCCCGAGGCGATCAGCAGCCTGAGCACGGCGGTCCCCGCGGCGCCCGCGCCGGCCATGGCGATCCGGACTGAGCTCAGCTTCTTGCCCACCACCCGCAGCGCATTGGTCAGCGCGGCCAGCACCACGATCGCCGTTCCGTGCTGGTCGTCGTGGAAGACCGGGATGTCGAGCAGGGCGCGGAGCCTGCGCTCCACCTCGAAGCAGCGGGGGGCGCTGATGTCCTCCAGGTTGATCCCGCCGAACGCCGGCGCGATCACCTGCACCGTGCGGACGATCTCGTCAGTGTCCTGGGTGTCCAGGCAGACGGGCCAGGCGTCGATGCCCGCGAACCGCTTGAACAGGGCGGCCTTCCCCTCCATCACCGGCAGGGCCGCATAGGGGCCGATGTTCCCCAGGCCCAGGACGGCCGAGCCGTCGGTGACCACCGCGACGCTGTTGCGCTTGATCGTGAGCCGGCGCACGTCCTCGGGGTGCGCGGCGATGGCGAGGGCAACCCTGGCCACCCCGGGCGTGTACGCCATGGACAGGTCGTCCCGGTTGCGCAGCGGCACCTTGGACTGGGTCTCGATCTTGCCCCCGAGGTGCAGCAGGAATGTCCGGTCGCTGACCTTGCTCAGCGAGACCCCGGCGATGGCCGACAGCGCCGCAACGATCGCCTCGGCATGGTCGGTGTCGCGTGCCGCGCAGGTCACGTCCACCCGTAGCCGCTCGTGGCCGAACGGCGCCACGTCTAGCGCGGTCACCGCCCCGCCGGCCTGCTCGACCGCGTGCGTCAGCTCGCTGACCGCCCTTCCCCGCGACGGCACATCGAGCCGGACAGTGATCGAATTCGAGACACTGGGCGCTACCGACACGTCACTCCCGCCTTCCCGGCCTGCGTTGGCGCTGGACATCATCGTGCCATCTCCGGGCGGCGCTCCAGCAATCCGCCCGGTCCTGAGGCGGCAATCACGCTCGCGCATACATACCCTGGACATGTGATTGACGGCAGTGCCACTGGCAGCGGGGGGTCATCCGCGGTTGCGGACGCTCCCCACATCGACGTGACCCGGCTGCGGGTGGCGATCGCCCGGCTGTCGCGGCGGCTGCGCCGCCACGAGCTCGCCGGGCTGACACCCACCCAGCTGTCCGCGCTCGCCACGGTGGAGCGGGCCGGGCCGCTGCGGCTCGGCGACCTCGCCGCAGCGGAGAAGATCGCGCCGTCAACGCTGACCCGGCTGATCACGGTCCTTGAGGAGCACGGTTACGTGCAGCGCTGCCCGGTGCCGGGCGACGCGCGCGCCAGCACGCTGGCCATCACCGCGCAGGGGCACGCCATTCTCGAGCGGATAAGGCAGGAAAGCACGATCCTGCTCGCCGACAGCCTGCGGACGCTCACCCCGGATGGGCTGGCCGCCCTGGCCGCCGCGCTGCCCGCCTTGGAGCAGATCGCGGACGCCGACACGGGCGATCCGCGCGCCCGCTGACCGGCGCGCACAGAGCTGACCGGCGCGCACAGACCGGGAACCTCAGAACAGCAGGCTGGACAGCGTGGACCGCGCCTTGCTGACCAGCGGGTCTCTCGGCGGGAAGATCTCGAAGAGGCTGATCAGGTGCCGCCGCGCCTGGTCCCTGTCTTCTCCGGACGTCCGCCTGATGGTGCCGAGCAGCCGGTCGAAGGCCTCCTCGACCCGGCCCATGGCCAGGTCGATGTCGGCGACGCGGGCCTGGGCCTCGACATCGTCCGGGTTCACCGCCGCGGCTCGGCGCGCCTGCGCCTGGTCGTAGGAGTTCACCCGGCGGATCAGGTCGACCTGGGCGAGCCCGAGCGAAGCGACCGGGTGGCCGGGCGAGGCCGCGAGCACCCGCTCGA
Source organism: Streptosporangiaceae bacterium (assembly GCA_036394075.1). Classification (GTDB taxonomy): domain Bacteria; phylum Actinomycetota; class Actinomycetes; order Streptosporangiales; family Streptosporangiaceae; genus JAWWPY01. The sequence continues at coordinate 1,972 of DASWFT010000055.1, read as the reverse complement.
AGGCGGCCGCGGCGGCGTCGAGATCGCCCCGCTCCATGGCCCGCTGGGCGTCCTCGAACGCCGGGTCCATCGGGGCCTCACCGGGGCCGGGGCCGCCGCGCATGCCCGGCGGGTACGACCCGGCGGCCCGCGGGTCGCCCGGGGCGTCCGCCTCCAGGCCGTCGTCCTCCCCGGCGTCGGTGCCCGCCGCGCCCGGGGGCATGCCGAGTTGGTCCGCCACCTGCATCAGCTGGCCGATCCACTGGCGCACCTGGGCTTCGGGCATGGCACCGAGGAAGCCGTCGACGACCTGGCCGCCGACCACGGCCATGACCATCGGGATGCTCTGGACCTGCAGCGCGGCCCGAAGCTGCGGGTTCGCGTCGATGTCCACCTTGGCCAGTACCCAGGCCCCGTCCGCCTCTATGGCCAGCTTCTCCAGCACGGGGCTGAGTTGCTTGCACGGGCCGCACCACTCGGCCCACAAATCCAGGATCACGGGCGTGGAACGTGATCGCTCGACGACCTCCACATTGAAGGTTTCCTCAGTCACATCGATCACGTTGCCGCCCTGCGGGCCGTCCGGCCCATCAGTGCGAGACGCCGCCTGCTGGCTGCGCTGCGCGGCGGCCTGCCGCGCGCCCAGGTCGACGGCGCCGTAGAGCGAAAAGTCCCGCGGCTGCTGCATGACTCCATCCTGCCCCATGCTCGCCGTGCATCGACCGCTGAGACGCCGTCCGGCGCGCTGCCAAGGCGGCGCCGGGGTGCCGGTTCGATAGCACAAGATGTGCTACGTTATGCCCATGAGTGATACCGGTGACGCGGCAGGCGTCCCGCAGCGGGTCGGCAGGCGGCGCGGCGCGCACCGCATCGGCATCCGCGAGCTTCGCCAGCACGCCAGCGTCTACGTAGACCTGGCGGAGAAGGGACAGACCGTGGACATCACCAACCGCGGGCGGCTGGTGGCCCGGCTCGTGCCGGCCGGGGATGTGGACAGCCCGCTCGAACGGCTGATCGCGGCGGGAATCATCGAGGCCGCTGAGGACCCCGGCGACCTCCTCGACGTTGAGCCGGCTCCGCCCGTGCCACCAGGACGGCCAACTGCCACCGAGATACTCCTCCAGATGCGTGAGGAGGAGGGGTCTTGATCTACCTGGACTCGTCGGCCCTGGTGAAATTGGCCATTACTGAGCCGGAATCAGCCGCGCTGAGCCGCTGGCTGGCGGACCAGCCGAACCTGGTCAGGGTGTCAAGCTCAGTCATCCGCGTCGAGGTGCCGCGTGCCGTCTGGCGCGCGGAGCCAACCGCCCTGCCGGAGAGCTACCAGGTGATCCGGCGCACTGGCGAGGTGGGGCTCACCGACGAGGTGCTCGGCAAGGCGGCGGGTATCCGGCCCGCGACATTGCACGCGATCAACGCGATACACCTGGCCTCCGCCCTGGCCATCCGGCGGGAACTCACCGCCTTCGTGGCCTACGACAAGCGACTGCTCGCCGCTGCGAAAAAGGCCGGACTGCCCACCGCCAGCCCGGCGTGAGGGCAAGCGAGTAGTCGTCATACTTGGTCACAGTACTACCTGCAAGAAATCCTCTACCCTGCTAGCAGGGTGATCTAGATTAACTACCACTGCGTTGCGCGGCTGTGCTGTGAGTAGGTCCAGTAGTTCTTGTACCGTTGTCATTCTCTGCTCCTTGTATTGATGGTCGCCCGGTTGATTACTTGATGGTCACCATGCTGCCTAGTCTGCTGCAGCGCCGTCCTGATCTCTGACCAATTCGGGTAGGCAACGTATGGTGCAGCGGCTCTATACGCAGACTAGGAGAGAAAGTGATTAGATCCCTGATTAGCTAGGGGGGTACGTGAAGTCACACAAACTGATGAGCTGAGCGGGAAAGCATCCATCCCGTAGCTCTGAGTAATCGACTCATTACTAAGGGGCACAAGATGGGTGAGGCTCGCTACGCCGCGCCAGTCCGGAAGCTGCGGAAGGGCT
>DASWFT010000054.1:0-14402 GCA_036394075.1 Streptosporangiaceae bacterium | reverse complement strand
AGGTGAGCACCTCGGTCATGTCCCGGATCAGATCATCGCCGGCCTCGCCAGCGTCCACCACAACAATCCTGCGGCCCCGCGCCGACAGCGACAAGTTCATGCCTATAAACTAGAACACACGTACGACAACCACAACCAACTCAACCGGCAAGAGTCGGATGCCCCGGACCTCCGAGGGTGGCGGGCGCGCCGAACGGGCGCAGCACCTCCGGCACGGTGACCGTGCCGGAGGAGTCCTGGAAGTTCTCCATGATCGACAGCAGCACCCGGGCGGTGGCCCCGGTCCCGTTCAGGGTGTGCACGAACTCCAGCTTCCCGTCGCGGCGGAACCGGATGTTCAGCCGGCGCGCCTGGTAGTCCGTGGTGTTCGAGCACGAGGTGATCTCGCGGTAGCGCTGCTGGGCCGGGAACCACGCCTCGATGTCGTACTTCTTCGCGGCGGGCGCACCGAGGTCGCCGACCGGGATGTTCATCACCCGGTACGGGAGTCCCAGCGACTGGACGATCTCCTCCTCATACGCGAGCAGTTGCTCGTGGAAGTCCGCGGACTGCTCGGGCAGGCAGTAGACGTACATCTCCACCTTGTCGAACTGGTGCACCCGGAACATGCCCTTGGTGTCCTTGCCCGCTGCGCCGGCCTCACGCCGGAAGTTCGTGCTGAAGGCCGCGTACTTGGCGGGCAGCTGTGCTTCCTCAAGCCGCTCGTCGGTGTGGATCCCGGCCAGCGCAACCTCGGAGGTTCCGCTCAGGTACAGGTCGTCCTTCTCCAGGTGGTAGAGGTTGGACTCCTCGGTGGGCAGGAATCCGGTGCCGTACATGGCGCGCTCGCCCACCAGGATCGGCGGCAGCACCGGCAGGAACCCCAGGCCGGTCAGGCGGTCGAGGACGAACCGGTAGAGCGCCATCTCGGCCAGCGCCACGTCGCCGATCCGGTAGACGAACCTGGACCCCGACAGTCGGGCTCCCCGGGCCATGTCGATCCAGCCGCGGGAGGAGCCGAGTTCGGTGGACTCGCGGGGCTCGAAGCTGAACACCGGCGGCTCGCCCCAGGTGCGGACGACCTCCGCGTCCTCCTCGGCCATCCCGTCCGCCGCGGTGGGGTCGGGCAGGTTGGGGATGCGGGCGAGCAACTCCTGGCGCGCCCGCTCGGCATCGGCCTGCTCGGCCGCGGCCTTGGCGAGTTCGTCCCTCAGTTGCCGCAGCTCGGTGATCTCCTGCTCGCTGGGCCTGGTGCCCTTGGAGGAGCGCTTCTGCGCCGCGCGCAGCGCCTCCGCCCGTTCGGTCAGCTCGCGCCACCTCTCGTCGATGGCGAGCAGCGAATCGAAATCGTCGGCGGCGCCGCGGCGGGCGAGCGCGGCCCGGTAGCGGTCCGGCTCCCGGCGGGCAGCCCTGAGGTCAATCACCCGCGCGATTCTATCCGGGCCTGCGGGTCCGGCACCGGGACATGACCGCCGGCGCCTTCGCGGCGCAGGCCAGAACGGGTCGCGAGCACCGAGCCGACCAGGATCAGCGCGAAGGCGGCCACGATCTCAGGGGTCAGCGGCTCGCCGAGCACCGACACGCCGAGGGCCACGGCAACCGCTGGATTGACGTAGGTGATCACGGTCGCGCGCGCCGGACCTACCTCGGCGATGAGCCGGAAGAACAGCAGGAACGCCGCCGCCGTGCACACCACCGCCAGGCCGGCCAGCGCGGCCAGGACCCGCGCCGAAGGCATCGCGGCGGGCCAGGTCAGCGCGGCCGCCGGAGCGTAGACGACGGCCGCCGCGGTCAGGCAGACGGCGATCACCCCGAGGTCCGGCGCGTCGTTGAGCTTGCGGTTCGCGATCAGCGGGCCGATCGCGTAGCCCACCGCGGTGAGCAGCGCCTCGGTCACCGACCACCAGTCACCGCCGTTCGCGCTCGGCCCGATCAGCAGGGCCACCCCGCCCAGGCCGAGCAGCAGGCCGGCCCAGCGAACCGGGGTGAGCCGGTCGGTGCCGCCGGTCAGCCTGACCAGGACCGCGCCGATGATCGGGACCGAGGCGATGAGCAGGCCGCTCAGCGAGCTGGACAGGTGCCGTTCGGCGGCGGAGAGGAAGAACCAGGGCGCGATGATCTCAACGAACGCGAAGACCGCGAGCCACCGCCAGTACGGCCGCAGCTCGCGGAGCTGGCGGCGGCGCACCGCGATCGGGAGCAGCAGCGCGGCACCCACGCCCACCCTCGCGAACACCAGGACCGGCACGGAAACCCCGCTGTCCGCGACCTTGATGAGCAGGTAAGGCACGCCCCAGATCACGCTCATCGTCGTAAACAGCATCCAGCCTCGGCGGCTCACCCGGCTCGACCTCCTTGTCTGACGCCCGCCAGGCAGGCTACAGGCAGCCGCCGGCTTACAGCGAGCGAAAAAACCTGGCCCGGTGCGGCTCGCTGGGGTGAGCGGCGGCGCGGACGCTGGCCCCCGGCGCGGCTCACTGGGGGTGGTCGGCGGCGCGGGCGCTGGTCGGCGGCGCGGGCGCTGGTCGGGGCAACGAGGTCGGGGCAAAGAGGTCGGGGCAAAGAGAGAGCGTTAGGCGTGCACCGACAGGCATACGCCGAGCGGGCCGACGTTCACGCACAGCCCGCCGGGTTTACTGGCCGATGGCGAGGGGGCCGGGGAGGCAACCGTCGGATTGGGCGAGGGGGACGCGGGCGGAGCCGATGATGAGGTGGGGAGCGGAACTGGGCTGGCCGCATGCTGCGAGGGACCCGCGCCGGAGGCGCCGGCTGAGGCATGCCCGGAGGCGCGGGCGGCCCCCGTAGGCGACGCCCCCGGCCCGCTGACCTGCTGGCTGCCCTGGCTGCCCTGGCTAGAAGCGCTGTAGCGCTGGCCCGGGGCGCCACCGGGCCCGGCCCCGCCAGGGGCGGTGAGCGCGCCCGGGGTGGGCGGAATGGGGATCAGATGGATCGACACCGAGACAAAGAGCACGTAACACACGACGGTCGAGGCGAGGAGTGCGGTCAAGAACAGCGACCCGGCTGGATGGAACCGGACAGCGGCGATTCCGTTGCGTGTGGTGGATTTTGCGGTGTCCCTGGCTACCGCCAGGGCAACACCTGACGCGGACAGCCGAGGGCCATTCCCGAGCCGCGCCGCGCGCCGCACCCGGCGCAGGGCCGCCCGGCGCTGGTCCGGGGACAACCCGCGCACCAGGTAGATGACTGCTCCGCGGCCTTCAGCCTCTGCCCTGGCATGCAGCCCCTCGGGCAGATCGGCGTAGCGAATCTTGATCACAGGCGGACCTCACGCGCGTGGCTGGCTCTCAGCGGGGCCGGCTGACCTGGGGATAAGCAGTGGCGAGATTACCACGGAAGGGATGTCCGAACGTGGCGAAGAGCGGATTTTCGTGACACGGGGCGAGTGCCCGACACCGTACCGTCACCACGCGGACCGGGAAAACCCCGGCTACGCTCGCATCATGCCTTCTTTGCCGAACGTCTGCCGGGAGCAACTGTGGCCTTGACCGGCGCGGCCGACCCCGGGAACGCCGAGGGGTTCGAGGAGCCAGGCGCGCAATCACCTCGGGCACCGCGGGTGCCGCGGGCCCGGCTGGGCTGGGCGGTGCTCGTGGCGGTGGCAGGCGGCCTGGCGCTGGCGGCCGCCTTCCCGCCGGCCGGGATCTGGCCGCTGGCGGTGGCCGGGCCGGCGCTTCTGGTGGTCGCGTTGTGGCACAGGAGCCTGCGCGCGTCGTTCATCATCGGGCTGGCCTTCGGGATCGCCTTCTTCGTGCCGCTGCTGTCGTGGCTGGTCAACGTCGCCTGGTACGCATGGATCGCGCTGGCGGTGACCGAGGCCCTGATCCTCGGCCTGCTGGCCGTGGGCCAGCAGGTGCTGCTGCGGCTGCGGGCTTGGCCGCTGGGCGTAGCGGGCTGGTGGGTCGCCGCCGAGGCGCTGCGCGGCAGGTGGCCCTACGCCTTCCCGTGGGGCAGGCTGGCGATGAGCCAGGCCGGCGCGCCCACGGCGGGCTGGGCCGCGGTGGGCGGGGCGCCGCTGCTGACCTTCCTCATCGCGCTGGCCGGGGCTGCACTGGCATGGCTGCTGATCGGGCCCGCGCGGGGTGAGCCGGCGCGGGGTGAGCCGGCGCGGAGTGAGCCGGCGCGGGGTGAGCCGGCGCGGAGTGAGCCGGCGCGGAGTGAGCCGGCGCGGGGTGAGCCTGCGGGCGATGGCGGGCAGCCGGCCGGGCCAGACGGTAGCCGAGTTCCCGGCCTGGCGCGCCGCCGGGCTCTCCCGCTGCTCGCGGCCGCCGGGACCGCGGGGCTCGCGGTGGCCGGCGTGGTGCTCCCCGTGGACCGGCCGGCCGCCGCCCCCCAGGCGACCATCGCCGCCGTTCAGGGTGATGTGCCCCGCGCGCGGACGCTGGCCAACCAGTTGCGGGCGACCAAAGTGACTGCCAACCATGCTGCCGCCACCGAGGCGCTGGCCGCCCAGGTCCGGGCAGGTGCCCGGCCCGCGCCTGACCTGGTGATCTGGCCGGAGAACTCGACCGACCTGGACCCGCTGCTCAACCCGCCTGTCTACGCCACCATCGCCCAGGCCGTGAGCGCGATCGGCAAGCCGGTGCTGGTCGGCTCCGTGCTCCAGAACCCGCTGCGCAACGCCGGCCAGCTCTGGCTGCCCCGCGGTGGCCCGGCCGGAGTGTACGCCAAGCGTCAGCTCGTGCCGTTCGGGGAGTACATCCCGTTCCGGAGCCTGCTGGACAAGTTCACCTCATTGCCCTCGTTGCAGCCGGTCAACTTCACGCCCGGCCACAAGGCAGTCGTGTTCCATGTCGGGAAGATCAGGCTCGGCGACGTGATCTGCTACGAGGTTGGCTTCGACAACCTGGTCTCCTCCGAAGTGCGCGCGGGCGCGAACCTGCTGGCCGTGCAGTCCAACGACGCGGATTTCGAGCTGGACGGCCAGACCGGCGAGTCCGCCCAGCAACTGGCCATGGCGCGGATCCGCGCGGTCGAGTCCGATCGCGCGGTGGTGTACGTGTCCACCACCGGGGAGAGCGCCATCATCGCTCCGGACGGCACGGTGATGACCCGCAGTGGCATCTGGCGGCGCGCGGTGCTGGAGGCACGAGTGCCGCTGCGGAGCCAGCTCACGCTCGCCGACCGGGCCGGGTCCTGGCCAGAGACCGCGATCACCGCGCTCACCCTCGCCGCGCTCGCGTGGGCCGCGGCTCGGGCGTTCGGTCAGGCGCGGCGCGCCAAGCCGCCACGGTGAGAACGCCGGACCCGGCCGGCTGACGCCCGGCGGGCCCTGGCCGCGGCCCGGTGGGGCCTCCTCGGCCACGACCCGGTGAGGCCTCCTTGGCCACGACCCGGTGAGGCCTGGCCGCGCGGCCTAGCCGCGGCGGCGCCGGCGCACAATTGGCTATGTGGCGGTGTGGCGCGGTTTGGGCAAGCCCGGCCGGTATGCGGTTCTCCTCGCGGGCGGGCTGCCCGTCCTTGCCTTCCCCGGTCTCAACCTGGAATTTCTCGGCTGGTGCGGGCTGGTGCCCGGGCTGCTCCTGATCCACCGCTCGCCCTCGCCGCGCGAGGCGGCGGTGCGCGGCTGGTGGTTCGGCGCCGGGTTCCTGATGGCGGCGCTCTACTGGCTGGTGCCGAACCTCGGCCCGGCACTGCTGCTCGTCGCTGTCGTGTTCGGCGTGCTCTGGACCGGGTTCGGGGTGGCCGCCTGGGCGTTGCTGCGCCCGCCGGTCAGCGTGCCCCGTGCGCTCGCCGCCGTGGTCGTCGTGCCGAGCTACTGGCTGCTCACCGAGTGGGCCCGGTCCTGGCAGGGGTTCGCCGGGCCATGGGCGGTGCTGGGGACGAGTCAGTGGCAGCACCCGGCCGTCCTCGGCCTCGCGGCGGTGGGCGGGGTGTGGCTGGTCAGCTTCGCCCTGGTGGCCGCCAACACGGGCATCCTGGTGGCGCTGGTCGCGGGCCGGACCGTGATCCGCGCGCTAGGCGCGGCCACGACCGCGGCGGCGGTGGCCGCCGGGCCGGCCGCGTTCGCGCTGACCACAGCGGTGCCGCCGGCGCGCTCGGTCCTGCTGGCGCTGGTTCAGCCGGGTAGCGGCGCCCTGGATGGCGCCAGCCAGCGGCTGTCGGCCGGGCTGGGCGCCGAACATCCCGACTTGATCGTATGGGGCGAGAGCAGCATCGGCCGCAACCTCCAGCGTGATCATCGGCTGCTGAGCCAGATCGAGTCGCTGTCGGCGGGAGACGGCGCGCAGATCCTGCTCAACCAGGACGCCCCGCGCGGGAACGGCGCGATTTCGAAGGTCGCGCTGCTAGTGGGACCGGGCGGGATCGACGGCTCATACGTGAAGAGCCGGCTGGTCCCGTTCGGCGAGTACATCCCATTCCGGGGGGGGCTCGGCTGGATATCCACAATCAGCAAGGCCGCGGCCGCCAACCGGGTGCCGGGAACCGGCGCCCACCTCATCCATGCCGAGGACCGGGTCGGCCGGCCACTCGCGCTCGGCGTGCTGATCTGCTTCGAGTCGGCGTTCCCCGACATGTCCCGGGTCGACGCGGACCTCGGCGCCCAGCTGATCGTCTACCAGACCTCCGATTCCACGTTCCAGCGGAGCTGGCAGCCGGCCCAGCATGCGTCGCTTGGCGCGTTGCGCGCGGCCGAGACCGGGCGACCCGTGGTGCAGGCGGCCCTGACCGGGGACACGGTGGCCTACGACTCCCGGGGCAGGATGGCGACCTTGATGACGTCGAACGGCCACGGGGTGCGGGTGGTGCGGCTCGAACTCCCCCCGCCCGCCGCACGCACCCCGTATGACCGGATGGGCGACTACGTCCCGTGGACGGCCACCGGGATTGCCCTCCTGGCCGCCGTTTTTGCCCTGCTTTGGATCGTCCGTCACGATCGCCGGGTAGAGATAGAGTTGGAAGGCAACCACCGGCGTGCCCGATCCGTCTCCATAATGGGAGCTTCGCCTGGCAGTGAGTCCGCACCGGGAACCCCGGTTAAGACGGGGCCGCGGCCCCCTCTTCCTGAGCGGACAGATGAACCTCGTGGCGGGAACGCGCCTGCTCCGGGAGCGGCCCTGTGAATCGACGGATCAGCAGTGGGAGGACGACAGTGCGGGACAGTGACTGCCGACGTTACGGACTTTCCGCCCACCGGGACCGGCTCGCGGTTCGGCCCGGCCGGCGGGGCGGGCGAGGCCGGCTGGCGATCACGGCGATCGCGGGCGCGGGGTGCATGCTCATCGCCGCGTGCTCTGGCTCTGGCTCTGGCCCGAGCTCCGGCTCCGGCCAGGCCGCGCCCCAAGTGAAGGCATCGCCCGCCACGCCAACCGCCGACTTGTCGATCACGCCGGGTAATGGCGGCAAGAACGTCAACCCGAGCGGCGGGGTCACGGTCACCGCCAAGACTGGCAAGATCCAGAGCGTCACCGTGACCACAGGTGGCAGTTCGGTCGCCGGTTCTCTCAACGCGGCGGGCACGGTGTGGCACAGCACATGGGCCCTGCACCCGTCACAGAGCTACACCGTCACCGCGACCGGGCTGAACTCGGCCGGGGCCAAGGCCACCATGACCAGTTCGTTCAGCACGCTCGCCGCGGCCCAGTCGGACAACCCCTCGATCTTCGAGGGCCTTAACCAGACGTACGGCGTCGGGATGCCGATCATCCTCCAGTTCGCCTCGCCCGTCACCAACAAGGTGGCCGTGGAGAGCGCCCTCCAGCTGACGACGTCCAAGCCAGTCGTGGGCGCCTGGTACTGGGACGGCGACCAGACGCTGTACTTCCGGCCCCAGACGTACTGGCCCGCCGGCACTCAGGTGAGTTTCGTCGGGCACCTGAATGGGGTGGAGACCTCGGCGGGCGTGTACGGCACGGCCGACCTGACCCAGTCGTTTTCTATCGGCCCCTCGTTGATCGCGATCGCGAGCACGAGAACGCATTACATGCAGGTCTACCTCAACGGGAAGCTCTACGGTAACTGGCCGATCAGCACCGGGATGCCAGGCAAGGACACGGCCAACGGCACGTACGTGACCATCGAGAAGGGGAACCCGACCAGGATGAAGGGGAACGGCTATAACGTCCTGGTGGCCGACGCGGTGCGGTTCACCTACAGCGGGAACTACATCCACAACGCGTACTGGTCGGTGGGCCAGCAGGGGTACACGAACGTCAGCCATGGATGCGTGAACGTTTCCCCCTACCACGCCCAGCTCTACTACGACATGGCCGTCCCCGGCGACCCGGTCACGGTCAAGGGAAGCCCGGCCGCGGGGAAGTGGGACGACGGGTGGACGGTGTGGTTCCTCACCTGGAGCCAGCTGGTGTCGGGCAGTGCGCTGCATGAGGCCGTGCAGACCGGCCCGTCCGGCAGTTCCTTCGTGAACCCGGCCACGCTGCCCGCCGCGGCCGCAGCGACGCCGCTGGTGTCATCACAGCCGAACAACGCCCTGTCCCAGTAGTTCAAGGCGTCCACCCGGTGCCCGCTGGCTGGCACAGGTTCGTTGGGCTTCCGATGTCGCGCCCGAGGCGCCCTTGGCATTGGGTTCCCGTTCGCAACGGTTACGCCTGCGGGCACCGCATGGACGCCTCAACGCACCGGCGTCACCGGCGGCCGGTGTCCATCCGTTGCCTGCGGGCACCGCATGGACGCCTCAACGCACCGGCGTCACCGGCGGCCGGTGTCCATCGGTTGCCTGCGGGCATCCGACCTCTGTGCTAGGGCGTCCGGGCGGCCAGCTGGCCCATGGCGCGCTGGACGAGACTCGCGGCCCAGGCGGAGGGGCGCGGGCGGGCCCCGTCTACCAGGCCGTTCCAGTACAGCGACCAGGTGCCTGCTACGAGGCGGCGCACCGCGGGGGCGGTGAGCAGCCGGACGCTGGCCGACGCGGCGCGGGGCCGGCGCAGCATGGCCGTCTGCAGCGCCGCAGCGCCAGGCATGTACCGGCCGAAGGCCTCGCTGACCGCTTCGGCATACAACCGGCCCGCCCGGGCCGGATCGGCCAGGACGGCCTGGGCAGCAAGCCGCGCGCTCACCATGGCCGGCCCGATCCCCTCCCCCTGCAACGGGTTCACCAGCCCGGCCGCGTCGCCGACGAGCAGCACATTGCCCGCGGCAGGCGGGGTGCCGGTGCCGCCCATGCGGAGCCAGCCGCCGATGACAGGTCCCGGCTGCGCGTCCTGCCCGAGGTCGCCGGCGGCGCGGAGCAGCGAGCAGAAGCGGCCCAGTTCCTCCCGGAGTTGCGCCTGCTGCCGTTGATTGCCCAGGCCCACGCCGATGCCCACGTTCGCCTCCCCGTCGGCGCCGGGGAAGAGCCAGCCGTACCCGGGGAAAATCCGCCGCCGCTCGGCGTCGAGCAGGACGAGCAGCGGCAGCGGGACCTCGGCCGGCACGTAGGCGCGGATCGCGAAGCCCCAGAGCGCCGCGGTGGAGTCGAGCATTCCGGCCAGGCGCGCGACTGGGCTCAGCGCGCCGTCGGCGCCGATGACCACATCACCGGCGAAACGGCGCCCGTCGCCGGCGACGAGCGCCCGCACCGGGCCGCCCGGGTCCTGTTCGACCGCACTGATCCGTGCCCTGACTGGCTGCGCGCCCGCCGCGATCGCGGCGCTGCGCAGCGCGTCATCGAAGGCGAGCCGCGGCATGACGATCCCGTGGCCCGCATAGCCGCGCCCAGGAAACGCCGGCAGCCGGGAGCGGTGCCCGGACGGGCCCACCACGAGCAGGTCAGCGCCATGGCCAGCGTCGGGCACGCTGACACCGAGCTCTTCGAGGACCCGCACGCCGCGGGGGCCGACCAGGTCACCGCAGGCCTTGTCGCGGGGGAAGGCCGCCTTGTCGACCAGTGCGACGCGAGCGCCAGCGCGGGCGAGCACGAGCGCGGCGATGCTGCCGCCCGGGCCGGCGCCCACCACGACCGCGTCCCAGCGCGCTCCGTTCATGGTGTTGGGTTCATCAGGGTTGGGTTCATCGGGCCAGCACGAGCGCGACCGCCAGCGTGGGGGTCGCCCAGGCGAAGTAACGCAGACCACGTTCGAGCGGCGTGAGCAGATCGGCCCGGCCCAGTTCCTGCTGGCGGCCATCGCGCCAGGTGACCTGCGCGGACACCGAGCCGACGCGGCGGCGCAGCGCCCTGGCCGGCGTGCTGAGCGCTCGCTGGCCCATCGACAGGAAGAAGGCCGCTACGGCGGCGATCCCGGCGGCCGCGGAGAGGGTCCAGTGCTGGGCGTAGGCGCCGACAAGGGCGGGGAACGCACCCCAGGCCACGCCGAACCACAGGTCGCTGTGCAGCACGCCGCCGAACAGTTCCAGGTTGTAACCGAACACCAGGGCCGCACCGACGACCACGAACGGCAGCAGGCGCAGCCCGCCGTCCAGCACGCCCAGCGCCATCGCGGCCCCGATGCTGAGCACGGCGGTGACCGTGAGGACGCCGCTGCCGATCCCCGTGCCAAGCGGGCGCCCGTGCAGCTCATCAAGGGCGTGCGCGCCGATGCCCACCGCCAGGAAGAACGCGAGCAACGCGCCGCCCAGGCGCCAGAGCACCAGGTGTGGCATGACCGCGGCACCGATCGCGACGTACGACAGGTGCCAGAGCGTGTAGGGCGGATGCAGCAGCGTCAGCCAGTCCCGGAATCCCCCCGTGCCACGACCCAGCGCGTAGAACGCTGACCTCTCGATCCGGGCGCTCACGACCCGGGCCCTGCCGACCGGGGGCCTTTGGTGCCCCACATGACCAGCCCACCGCCCAGGCTCATCAGCCTGACCCCGACGTCGGTCAGCCCCGCGGCCTGCCAGGCCGCGATGTGCTCATCGAGCGGGTGCTGCCGGTAGTGCACCGAGATGCTGGGACCCAGGAACCGCCCCACCCGGTACCAGGCCCCGCCGCCGGTGATCCCGCCGAGCAGCGGCAGTGCCAGCCGGGTGTAGAGCCACCACGACGCCCGCCAGCCCGGCTGCGGCGGCACATGAAACTCAAGGCTGGCGAGGGTGCCTCCGGGGCGCAGGCAGCGGGCCATCTCCTCGACGGTCGCGGCCGGGTCGTCGACATAACGGAGCAGGTAGGAGAAGGTCACCGCGTCGAAGGTGCCGTCCGCGAACGGCAGGTCATCCGCGCGGGCGACGGCCAGCCGGACCCGGCCACGGCGCCCTGGCCGCCGGGCGTTGGCCACCCCGGCCCGCAGCATCGGCTCGTTGAGGTCGATCCCGACCACGTCGGCACCGGTTTTGCCGGCCACCGCCAGGGCGATGCCCGCCGGGCCGGTCGCGACATCGAGCACCCGGTGCGGGCCAGCGGCCGCCGTGTGATCGACCACCGCGCGACGCCAGCGGCGATCCTGACCGAACGACAGGAGGTAGGCGAGCCGGTCGTAGCGAGCAGGAAGACCAGTGAACACGCTACGCGCCACCGGGTCGCCTCGCAGGCTGGCATCCTGGGCAGGGGCGGCGGTCACCGGGCTGTCGACCAGTCCAACGGGTGGCTCCCCCCTGGTGCGGCGAGGTCATCCTGGTTCACGAACGGCACGGTCGTGCGGTTCACCCATGCGGCCTCCGCCGAGGCGGCAACCTATAGGGATCGTCGCACGAGGCGTCCGCTCGGGCAAGAAGGGGCTAAACGGACGCCTCGCGCGCCGAGTGGCATCCGGGTGGCGCCGGCGCATGAGCCTGGTCGCCCGGACCCCCTGCGGATGTCACGGGGAATCAGCGCGATGAGCTCCGGATGAGGCGGGCGCGGGCAGCCCACAGTAACGGCGGTCCCATCCGATTACCGCTGACCGCCAGCTCAGGAGCACAGGTGCTTGAACCCTGTGGCGCCGGGACGCAGCCGGAACTGAACCTGGTGGCCGGCGTGGTCGCGGAACACCGCCTCGGCTGTCGACAGCAGCGTCATCGTGCCTGGCTGGTACGGGTTTCCCCAGCCGGGTGGCGGGTTACCCTGCCCGTCGCTGAGCGGGTGCACAGCCTCGAAGTAGCGGTTACCGATGCGCGCCTCGTCGATGCCACAGTGGGTGTACAGCTGATAAGGCCGCGCTGATCCCGCTGCGGCGGCCGCTGCAGCGGCCGCTGTGGAAGGGCTGGCAGGCGTGGTCGGCTGCGCGGCCGGGCCGCTGCCGCACGCCGCGAGAACCACGGCCATTACCGCGCCGGCCGTCGCCGGTACGCCCAGCCGCCGAATATCGTGCAGCATCGTTTGCTCCTTATCCGCGTTCATCCGTGCCACTTCGACGCGGCCGTGCCGTCCGGGGTTCCAGTCGTTGCGTACTGGTCCCACAGCCCTGCGGGTCATGCCTGCGGACTGAGCCGGTGTCCGTTTCGTTCAATACGCCGCTGCAGGTGTGCGGTTTGACTGGACGCCATCAGCGTCATCGAAGAAAGGACCGCCGTGTTCCTCGGGCTTCGCACCGTCGTGTATCCCGCCCCCGACCTGACCGCGAGCAAAGCGTGGTGGGCAGCAGCGCTGGGCGTTCAGCCCTACTTCGACGAGCCGTTCTATGTCGGGTTCAACCCGCGCGGGTGCCGTCCCCGCGCCGGCAGCCGCTGGCTGCTACCGCTCAGGGTGTTCCTGCCGTCGGCTCTTCTGCCAGCGCGCTGAACAGCTCGGCGTAGTCGTAGGCGGCCTCGGGCTTCGCGCGCACCGCCGCGTCGATCATCTTGGCGTCCTCACCGATGAGGATCCGCCAGGCTCCGGATCGCACCCATCGAGGATGATGGTCGCCGCCTCGGCCGCGCTGGCCGGCGCCTTGTCCCGGAAGTCGGCGTTCGCCCGCACGAGCATCTGGCGCAGCTCATCGGCTGACGCACCCTCGCCCAGCAGGCCGGCCCGGATCAGCCCGGCCTGCACGTCGCGGGGGATCAGCTCCTCCACCTGGGCATCGCTCATCTGCTCGGCCTCCGGCAGGCCGCGGGCGCGGAAGCTGTTCGCGACGATGTCGGTGCCCACGTGCCCCGGCATCACGACGGCGACCCGGACATGGGGCGCGTGGACGCGCAGGTCCTCGATCAGCGCCTCGGAGAAGCCCCTCACCGCGAACTTGGCCGTGCTGTAGGCGGTCTGCGGCACGCCCGGGCCCAGCGACGCCCAGAAGCCGTTCACGCTGCTGGTGTTGACCAGGACGCCGCCGCCGCTGGCGATGAGCAGCGGCAGGAACGTGCGGGCGCAGTAATAGACCCCCCACCAGTCGATGGCGAACGTGCGCTCCCACACCTCCCGGCGGCCGGTGATGAAGCTTTCGCCGCCGCCGATGCCCGCGTTGCTGAAGACCAGGTCGACGTGATCGCTGGCGTGCTGCTCGAGCAGCTCGTCGCGGAACCGCTGGACCTGCGGCTCGTCGGAGACGTCGCAGGCATGGCCGGTGACCTTGACGCCGGGCGGGGCGGCCGCCCACGCCGTGGCCGCAGTCACCGCGACGGTGTCCGGGTTCAGGTCGCAGGCCGCGACCGAGCATCCCTGCGCCGCCAGCTGGCGGGCAAGCTCGCGGCCGATGCCCGAGCCACCGCCGGTCACCACCGCGAGCTTGCCCGTGAACGAGTCCACAGCCATGATCCTTACCTGCGGTGCCATTGCGGGTCAACGCTCCAGGGTGCCTGCAGCTCGATGACCCGCCGGGATGCGTAGTTCATCTCCTGGACGGTCAGGCGGATCCGGTGGCACACTCTCCGGAGTCGCCCGCGGCCGGCCGGGGCGACCGTCTCTGTCGTCCTGGCCTGAGTTCCCTCGTGGGTAAGTAGTGCTGACATTGCCTTGTCCTATCTGCTCGGAACTGGCCGGTTCCCCGGCCCTCAGCCACAGGTTCGCCGGCCCGCCAGGTCCGCGGCAGGGGTCGTTTCGCCCCTCTTGCCGCGCGGCCATGGCCGGGGTGGAATCACCCACACCGCCGCGTGCCGGGCGGCTGCCCGGCTAGACAGGCTGCGTGAGACCAGGCTGCGTTAGACCAGGCCGGCGCTGAGGGCCAGGCGGGTGAGGTCGGCGCGGCGCCGGCATCCGGTCTTGTCCCGGATGCGGTCCAGGTGCGAGCTGACCGTGCGCACGCTGATGTACAGCTGGCCGGCGATCTGCGCGTCGGTGTGCCCCGGGCGACCAGGGTGACCAGCTCCCGTTCCCGGGGGCTCAGCTTGCCCACGCCCGCTGCCGCGGCCACCGCCGCCCCGCCTGCCGCCGGCCCGTCCGCGGTCGCCGGTTGAGGGCCTGCGCCGGTGAGCATGAGGGCGTACTCGGCCGCGGCGGCCAGGCCCATCGCCTGGCCGCGTTCCTCGGCCGCCCGCGCCTGGCCCGGTCCGAGCGCCCGCCGGGCTTCACGCAGGGGTTCCTGCCGCTGAAGCCAGCCCTCGGGCAGATCCGGATGTGACGGGACTGAGAACCGTTCCTAGTCACCCAGAGAGGCTCCGCCTCAGACCGCCAAGCTGCCCGCTGACCTGGTCTTTCC
>DASWFT010000053.1:0-7609 GCA_036394075.1 Streptosporangiaceae bacterium | reverse complement strand
GCGTGCTGCTGCAGGTGGAGCGCCATGCCGAGGGAGTCGCGGTGGGCGCGCGGGTTCTCTGGCGCGGTAACCGCGAACAGCCCCACGCCCTGGTCACGCAGGGCGATCACGGCGTCCGTGGTCTGGCCGACGGCGCCGTCGTCCGGGACGGGGATCTCGGCCACGATGACGAAACTGCGCCGGGCGAGCCGGGCGGCCAGGGCGCCCGTGGCGGCGTCCGGCTGATCCCGCGTCTGCGTTCTTGGTGTATGCGGCTGCGCGGTGGCCCGGATGCCCGACGCCCGCAGGTCAGCCAGGCCCGTCACGGCAGCCTCGATATGGGTGGGGGTCGTGCCACAGCACCCTCCGACCAGGGCCGCTCCCGCTTCCGCGAAGCGGCGCAGGTAGCGGGCGAAGTAGCTGCCGTCGATGCTGAACTCGAAACGGCGATGGCCGACCCTGCGCGGCTGACCCGCGTTCGGCTGGGCGCTCACCGGGAGCGAGCTGTACTGAACAAGGTTCTCCACGACGGCGAGCATGCGCTGCGGACCGGTGGTGCAGTTGCTCCCGAGCGCGGCGATCGGCAACTCACCGAGCACCGAGGCGACCTCGTGCGGTGTCTCCCCACCCAGGGTGCGCCCGTCGTCCGCGAATGTGGCCTGCGCGACGATCGGGACGTCGCAGACGTCGCTGGCCACGGCCACGGCCTCGGCGAGTTCGTCGAGATAGCCGAACGTCTCCAGGATGAGCAGGTCGACGCCGCCGGCGGCGAGGGCCTGCACCTGTTCCATGATCACGTCGATCCGCTCGGCGGCCCCTATCTGGCGCCGCTGCCTCGCAGTCACGGCGGGGGAGACCGCCCCGGCGACGAAGACCTCACGGTTGCCGCGCTTGCTCGCCTCACGGGCGATCCGCACCGCGGCCTGGTTGATCTCATCAACCTTGTCCGGGTACCCATGGTCGGCGAGCCACAGCCGGTTCGCCCCGAAGGTGTTGGTCTGGATGATGTCGGCGCCCGCGGCCACATAGCTCTCGTGGATCGTGGCGACAAGCTGGGGGTCGGAGAGGTTGACCTCGGGCAGCGCACGGTCCAGGGCGCAGCCCGAAGCGTGCAGCATCGTGCCCATCGCGCCGTCGCAGATGAGCAGCCGCTGTCCGAGCACATCGGTGAATCCGGTCATCGCGCATCCCCCCGTGCTTCATCACCCAGTGCGTCGAGGATCTCCAGCGCCACCTGCGTCGTGAGCCGGTCCCGGTAGTTGTCCAGGGACAGTCCGGTGATCTCCTCGATCCGCTTGACCCGGTAGGCGACGGTGTTGGGATGGACGTGCAGGAAACGCGCGGCTCGTTGCGGGCTGCTGTTCTCGCGGAGATAGCAGGCGAGCGTCGTCAGGTACTCGGAACGCCGGTCGCGCTCAGTACGGGAGAGCTTGCCGAGCACGTCGTCCGCGAAAGACCTCAGCTCGGACAGGTCGGGCACCTGGAGCAGGAGCCGGTGGATGCCGAGATCCTCGAAAGCGGTGACCGCGGATGTCCTGCCGAGGCGGCGCAGGGTCTCAAGCGTCCGGTGCGCCTCTTCGTATGACCGGGCGATCTCCCGCGGGTTCCGGCATGTCCCGCCGATCCCGATGACCGCTTTCGTGTCCGGAAATAGCTCCGCCAGGCGGGTGATGCACGTGGTCCCGAGCCGGCGTGGATCCGTGCCACCAGCGTGCTGCTCGTCGGCGGTCGCCGTCACGAGCACCACCTCCGACTCACGCGCCGAGATGATCACATCCGGTGCGCGGGTGGCGAAGAAATGCTCGATGACATCCTGGACGCGTTGCCGCAGCGCCTCCGCGTCCTGGGCTGCGCGCGGCGGCGGGATATCGAAGGCGATCGCCACGACGTTGTGGTCGCGGGCGGCGTCATATCCGAGGTGTGCGGCCCAGCGCCCGGTCTCGGTGTCGTCGCGGCCGCGCCCCAGTAGCAGGCCTTCAACCAGGTCGTCGCGCACCCGCCGGGCGGCCGCCGCGACCACGTGCTCGCGGCCGAGTATCACCCCGCAGATCGTGGCCGCGTGCTCAGTGACCAGGAGGCGCATGTCCTCCTCCGCGTCCTTTTCCGCCGGATCCATGGTGATCAGGTGGGCTGGCACCTCGTCGCCGACGAGGATGGGCGCGACAATGATGGCGGGCATCTCGCCCACGCTCGGCAGCCACAGCGGCCGGTGACCTTGCCGTGATGCTCGCAGCACCTGGCCCAGGCGCGGGTGGACCACGGCCTCGCGGACCATGTCGGCCGCCTTTTCTGGCGGCGTGCCCGGGGATGCCGCGGCGATAACGTCCATGACCGGGCTCACCACGGCCACCGTGGCCGCCGTGCGGTCGGCGATCAGTTGCGTGACGCTCGCCAGGTCCGCGTCCTGCAGCGCCAGGCCCGACAGCTGGCGGTAGACCGTCACCAGCTCGCGGAGCACCGTGTTCTCCCGGCCCAGATCTCGCTGGCGACCAGTATTGACGGCACGTCTGACGGCGGCCGGAAGCCTGTCTGTCATGATTATTCAGCATATGGCCGTTGCACAGATCTGACCTTGTTCTCAAGCGGCAAACTCCGCAGATATCCCCGAGTGTTCGGTGTGTCCGCCGGGTGGCACCTTGACAATCAAGATAGATGCCGCGCACATTTCAGGGGAGTTAACACAAAACCTGGTCACCAGTTGGACGCCGCCCCGTGGGTCCACCGGCAGGTTCCGGGAAGGCGGCCTGGATGCCCGAATACCGGGATATCTACGCAGGTGGCCGCCTGTTGCCTGCCGCGTCTCTCGACGCGATCACGGTGGCCAACCCCGCTACCGAAGAAATCGTGGGCACGGCCCCGGCCGCCATCGCGGCCGACGTCGACACCGCCGTTTGTGCGGCCCGGCAGGCGTTCGATACCGGCCCCTGGCCCCGCGCTGACCAGGCCGAGCGGGCCGCGGCCATGGACCGCCTGGCCATAGCCCTCGAAGCCCGGGCGCAGGACACCGCCACGCTGGTGACCGCAGAGATGGGCATGCCTATCACTGCGTCCCGCGTGCACAACGCGGAGGTCCCCGTCACCATCCTCCGGTACTACGCCGTGCTGGCCCGCGGGTTCCAGCCGGAGGAGATCCGGATGGCGGTCAACTTCCGCGGCCACACGATGGTCCGGCGGGAACCCGTGGGCGTGTCAGCCGTGGTAGCGCCGTGGAACTACCCGCTGGCGATCGCCTTCTCCCAGTTGGCTCCCGCGCTGGCGGCTGGTTGCACGGTTGTGCTCAAGCCGGCTCTGCAGACCTCGCTCAGCGCGTACATCCTCGCCGAGGCATTCGAGGCGGCGGACTTCCCGCCGGGCGTCTTCAACCTTGTCACCGGCCCGCACGAGGTGGCCGAGATGCTCGCCCGGCACCCGGGTGTCGACAAGGTCGCCTTTGCCGGGCCGGCGTCCATTGGCCGCCGGATCGCCGTGGCATGCGGTGAGACGCTCAAGTCGGTGAACCTGGAACTCGGCGGAAAATCCGCGGCGATCGTACTTGAGGACGCCGATCTGGCCGCGACGTCCGCGGCGCTGGGCCAGCTGGCCTTCGGCAATGCCGGGCAAACGTGCTTCGCAGCCTCCCGCGTGCTCGCGCCCTGGTCTCGTTATGAGGAGGCGCTGGCAGGCCTGACGGATGAGGCGGCGGCCAGGGTTATCGGCGACCCGATGGCAGCGGAGACAACCATGGGACCACTGGTCAGCCCGCGCCACCGGGCCGGGGTTGAGTCGTACGTGGCGGCCAGCGCCAGTGAAGGCGCGCTCGTGCTCGCGGGCGGGCGGCGGCCTGCCGCGCCGGTTCGCGGTTACTACTACGAGCCCACTGTTCTCGCCGGACCAGCCGGTGCGATGTCCACGACCCGTGAGGTCTTCGGCCCGGTTGTCACGGTAATCCCGTATGCCCGCGAGTCCGAGGCGCTGGCGATCGCCAACGACTGCGGCTGCGGCCTGGCCGGCAGCGTGTGGACCTCGGACCGGGGCCATGGGCTGGACATCGCACGCCGCATTCATGCCGGGACCTTCGGCGTCAACCTATACGTCCCGGACCTGGGCTCTCCCTGGGGCGACGGAGCCAGCGGCCAGGGGAGCACCTACGGACCCGAATGCCTCGACGCCTACCTGAAACCCCGGTCCGTGTTTCTCCCTGAGCCGTCCGGCAGGTGCAGCGCCACATCCGCGGCCGCAGGCTCGCCATAGGCAGCGGGGTCATCGGTCCGTCCTTACTTGCGCTAGTTCCTCCCGTACCTGTCTAGCTCCGGCTACCATGGCGCGCAGCTTCGCCCGGGCCACGTCGGCAGGCAGATGACGCAATCCGCAGTCGGGGTTGATAACCAGGCGGTCCGCGGGGACGAAATCCAGCGCCCGGCGGATCCGCGACGCGACCAGGTCAGCAGGCTCCACCTCGGCGGTCTTCACGTCGACTACGCCGAGCCCGACCGACCGATCCCACGCGTACTGTTCGAACAGCCGCAGGTCGCCGAGGCCCTTGCGGGCGAACTCGAGCACGAGGAGATCGACTCGCGCGGACAGGACCGCGGGGAAGAGAAAGTCATAGTGGCCTTCCCACAGTGGCCTGGCGTAGCGGTTGCCGTAGCACACGTGCAGTGCCCAGGTCGCGGCGACGCCAGCGGTGACGACGTTGACGGCTTCGATCGCCAGCTCCACCGCCTCGGGATAGCCCGCCAGGAAGGGCTCGTCGATCTGCAGCAGATCGGCGCCGGCATCCACCAATTCCCGGGCCGCGGCATTGAGCCACCGCGCGAGGGCCCGTACCAGGTCGGCGGGATCGTCGTACGCCGAGTTGCGGATCCGGCGTGACAACGAGAACGGGCCGGTGAAGGAGAACTTGATCGGCCGCTGCGTCTGCTCGCGGGTGAACGCGAAGTCCGCAGCGAGGCCCAGGCCCGTGCTTTCCGCCTCGGGCAGCGGCCGGGACGCGACGGCGTCGTAGTAGTCGTAGTAGTCGGTCTTCGCCTGGTGCGGGATGTCGACGCCGGGAATCCGGATCAGCAGGTAGTCGATGTCGTTGTCCCGACGCAGCTCTCCGTCGGAGACGATGTCGATGCCCGCGAGCTCTTGGTCCTTGAGCGCCGCTTTGATGGCGACGTTGTGGATCTCATTGAGGTGCTGGGCGCTGATGCGGCGCTGGTAGTAGTCGGTCTTCAGCCGTTCCAGCCACTCAGGGACCGAGTATGAGCCGACGACCGTGGTGGGCAGCAGCCCGGCCCAGGGCGGGGCGGTCGCTGGGCGGTCCCGGCCGGGCCGGGTGCGGGCGGGGCCGCGCGCTGCCATGGCGATCAGTCCCGTACCTGTGCGGTGAGTGTCTTGATGTTGGCTGCCGGGCGCCCGTGAAACGGCGCGATCTGGACATCGAAGCCGCGCCGGTTGCCGATGAGCTGAAGCAGTGGGCCGTTGACCCAGTTCACGACGGAGCCGTCGTACTTGCCGGGCCCGTAGAACCCGGCATGGTACTGGCCTGGTTCGGTGAGGAAGAGGTCATGGCACAGGAGCCGGCCGAACGGGTGGATCAACGGCAAGGTGTCAGCGAAGCTGGCGAGCGCGCCGTTGCTGACGTGCATCCGGATGTCGCCGCTGGTCCCGAGCAGCGGGCGCAGGATCTCTCCGGTCAACGACGGGCCGACCGGGTAGGTGTCGAGTCCCTCCAGCGGCACGTAGCGCTCTTGCAGGCGCAGCGCCGTCCAGGCCTCCCGCCAGAGCGACACCGCGCGATCAACGTCGGGGAGATGCTCGGCCGCGGCCTCGGCGAGCAGGTCTGGTCCCAGCCGGAGGAGCCGCTCGATGAGCGCGCCGAGCTTGTCGGCGGGGATATTGTGCCGCCGGGCGATCTGGCCCGCATCCTCGTCGCGCACATAGGCACGCACCTCGACCAGGTAGGGACGCCCCTGGATGCTCGCGACCTCATCGGTCGGGAGATTGTCATAGACGTTGGAGATGTAGACCAGGAACGCCTTGCCCCGCAGGAATCCGAGGGTTACCTGGGGACGGGTGGCGTCGAGCACGAGCGCGTTGACCCGGTCGCTGTGGTGCGTAACCGCCTGCCTGGCCCGTTCCAGCACGTGTGCTGAGTAGTCACCCATCAGGTAGTGCAGACGGCGGTAATAGTCGCGCCCATGTGCGCGGTCGACGGCCGCGAACACGTCGAGCCAGGTCCGGGCCTGGTTGCCGTTGCCGACGCCGAGTTCGACGACGTACAGCTCCTCGGGCAGGGCATGGCGCGCGTCCAGCTCGTCCCATACCCGGAATAGCTCAAGAATCAGTTCCCGCACGGTCTCGGTGTCGCGGGCGTCGCTCTGACCACCGGGCAGCGCCTGTTCGTACTCCCGCCCGGTGGCCTGCTCCCACTGCTTCAGCGCCTGCCAGTAGAGCGTGTTGAACCGCCAGATGCAGCTTTCACTGGTGGGCACCCACGGCTCCAGGACAGTCCGAGCGGGGTTCCCGGGGTTCGCGTGCTCAGCGAGGGCCGTCTTGATGGTCATCGCCATGTCCGCGTCGCCGCAGCGGCGCAGGTCAATGCCTATCTCCAAGGCGATCTCCGCGGCCCGCGCGTCACCGGTGGCCGGCCCGAGCGGACGTTCGGCCAGTATCGGCCGGCACTGGACCGGTTCGGAGAAGTTGTTGCGGTACTGGATCCAGTCGCAGACCACCCGGAGGGTGGACAGGTCGACAGCCGTCGATGTCAGGGCGTCGAAGAGCGGCCCGAGCGCAGCCGGGACGTTCAGCGGGCCGCCGCCGCGCAGCTTCGCGACTGGGCGGATGTCAATGCGCACAACCACTCCTCGGGCCCGGTGCGCCTGCGCTCCGGGGGCTTCCGTCCCTCCCCGCGGCGACCGACCCCGCGGCGGCTGGTTCCGCGGCGGCGGCTGGTTCCGCGCAGGCCGGCTCCGCGGCGGCTGGTTCCGCCGGATCCCGGCGCCGGATTCCCGCGTGGTCGAGGATCTCCGGGATTCCCTGCTCGAAGCCCGGTGCCATGACGTGGATTCCGCTGACTCCCGGGATCTGGAGTACCTGCCTGGTGATCTCCGCGCAGATCCGCAGTCCCTCGTCGGCGACCCGACCGGCCGGCACGCCGCTGAGCCGGCGCGCGACTTCGTCGGGGACATGCACACCGGGCACGACGGCACGCATATGCTCCAGGGCCCGCAACGAGCGGATCGGCCCCACGCCGGCCAGGATTCCGCAGCGCCGGTCCAGCCCCAGGTCGCGGACCTCGGCCATCCACTGCGCGAATCCGGCGACATCGAAGACGAACTGCGTCTGCACGAACTCCGCGCCCGCGGCCACTTTCTTGCCGAGCCGGGCGGCGCGGAAACGGGTCGGCGGGGCGGATGGGTTCTCCACGGCGCCTATCAGCCACCCAGGCGGAGGGTCCAGCTTCCGGCCGGACAGCAACCGGCCTTCATCACGCATCGTCCGAGCCGCCCACATAAGCTGAACGCTGTCTTGTGAACACGAACGTGGGAGGGGGCCTGGTGGTGGTTGGCGGGTCCGCTGACCGCGGTGCTGTACGAGTGATGGAGGTTGGCTGGCCCTCCGGTATCGCCTTGCAGGAGGAGGTATCAAACCAGCGTGCGCTGCG
>DASWFT010000052.1:0-14803 GCA_036394075.1 Streptosporangiaceae bacterium | reverse complement strand
GAGGTACAGCGCGTGCTCGGCGTCATGCAGCGCCGGATTGGTCATGACCAGGCCCATCAGGCCGGTCAGGTGCGTTCCGGCGATAGTCGCCGCGTAGGCGGCCAGTCCGAACGGCGGCCAGGTAAGGAAGCTCACCACCCGGGACCGCATGACCCGCTTGGCCCACGTGTGCAGCGGGTTCCTGCTCGCGTGCAGCAGCAGGGTGAATGGCTGACCGACCACCAGCATCGGCGGGGCAATCATGATCAGCATCAGGTGCTGGATCATGTGATCCCAGAACAGCACGTCGTCGTAGGCGCCGATGCCGCTCTCGGTGGCCACCACGACGACAGCCAGGCCGCCGAGGAACATGGCGGTCCGCCACCACGGCCACGGCCGGGCTGGATGACGGCGCGCCACCCGCCACGCACCCCACAGGTACAGGGCAGCGGCGACGGCGGCGATGGCCGTGACGACAGGCGCGAATTCCCAGTGGTCCAGGATCGCCTGCCAGCCGAACGGGGGCAGCATGGATGCTCCTTCAGGTCCTTCCGGTGAGCCTACTCACCCGCGTTGCGCTTGGTTAGTCAGCGGTCTTCCGGTCCGTTCAGGCCAGGCAGACGGCATCGAGGCAGCGCTGGAAGACAACGAAATATGAGAGGCTTAAGCCGGCCGGGCTGTTCACGCAAGCCCGGTTGCTGGATGTGCGGGCAGTGGCGGACCAGAGAGGGCAATGTGGCCCCGGTCCCGGACGACCCGCAGCCGGGAGGGTTCGCCTAGTGGCCGATGGCGGCGGTCTTGAAAACCGCTATGGGGTGCAAGCCTCATCGTGGGTTCGAATCCCACACCCTCCGCCCGCCCAGCATGACAGCCATTAGGTGACGGTTCCATTACCTGGTGGCACATGAGGCAACCTAACCAGCTGCGATCGCGTCTACCATCCGCGTAGTGTCGTGCACCGCAGGCTGCACCTAGTAGTGCAGTAGGGGCTCCACGTACACTCAGGACAAACGGACCGCAATCGATGGCAAGACCACGGCACACGGTCAAGGAGCTAGAAGCGCTTCTCGCGGAAGCGGAAAGCAAGCACTGGCGAGTTGACAAGAAGGCTACGTACTTCAGGCTTCGGTGCCCGTGCGGGAAGCACATGACGTGGGTACATCTCACGCCATCGAACCCGAGGTACGCGCAGGAGAAGCGGCAGAAGCTTCAAGGCACAGGGTGCTGGTAGTCGGGGGGGAGCGCCGGTGTGGTTGCGGCGGAGGAGGCGGCCCAAATGATGTTCTCAGTGAGTGTCCCGGTCGAGGTGATCGGCTACACCGGGGACCTGGGCGACACCATCGAGCAGGTCGTCGACGAGCTGGCGAACCTCAACACCTGCAATAGCGATCTGCTGGACTTCTCAGCCGACTCCGACGCTACAGACGACACGGCGGACTTCACGGTCACGGTGCAGGCTCCCAGCCTGGAGGAAGCCATGGCGACGGGGGTGAGCTGCATCCGGGCTGCGATCCACGCCACAGGCGCGTCCACCCACGGCTGGGACGACGAACCCGACCAGGACACGGTGGTCGTCTACAGGGTGGACTCAGACGAAGGCGTGGAAGTGCGCCCGCTCGTCGACGCCTGACAATTAGCCCTACGCTGCCGCGCCGATAGCGGATCATTGCCCTATGCCCGGGGCCAATGACCGGGAATCCGTCGCAGGTCAGGCGCCACATACGACGCGGAGTACAGACGGAAGCGGGACGCATGCCTGCGCCGGGCCTTTCTCTCCGCTGCCTTTTGGCCCGCGTGACGGCAGTGACGCTCCGTGACGACGGTCCTGGTCAGGGGCTCGGTGAGCATCTGGGTAAAGATGAACCATAGTTTCCCGGCGAGGCGGCGTGGGATCGCAGCTGAGTCTCCGACCTCGCTGATCAGGTCTTTGACGAGGTTGTTCAGGCTGTCGAGTGCGGGGCGGTCGATATGCTTTGACATGCGCATGGGCACCAGGATCGCGGTGGTCAGCGTGTCCAGCCGCGCCTCGAGTTCATCGATCTGGCTCACTGTGGACTCCGTTGCTCGAATGCCGCCCGCGTTGCCGATCAGTATCCAAGAGTTGCAGCCGCCATCGGTGATCTTCAATGGGCGGTGCTGGATGTGAGACAGCCACCGGTTGATAGCCTGCCGTTTCGGCCTGAAGGACCGCAGAAGATCCAATCCACAGAACGCCTCACGCCCGTCTATTGGCACGAAGGATCATGAGTTGCGAGTGACGGCCCACTCCGAGCCTGGCTCGCCAGATAAGCCCAACGAGGACGCCATCGCCATCGTTGCGGGCACGGGGAAGCGGTTCGAGCACCACGTCGTGCACTTCCCGCACGCCTCGGTGGCGGCTGTAGTGACTGACGGCCACGACCGGGTCTTGCTGATACGGCGGCACCGGTTCATCACGGGGAGGTGGGGATGGGAAGTGTCGGCCGGGTGGGCTGATGCGGGTGAGGACCTGGCCGCTGCGGCCAGGCGCGAGGTCGAGGAGGAGACCGGATACCGGCCGGGCCCAGTCCGGCCCATGATCGCCTACAACGCCCTCAGCGGGATCAGCGACATGCGGTTCACCGCATTCCTCGCCGAGGGCGCCGAGCGCATCGGGCCGCCCAGCGATCCCGGCGAGTCAAGTCAGGTGGAATGGGTGCCGCTCGCCGACGTGCCCCGGCTCGCCGCGCAAGAGCAGATCCAGGACGGCCCCTCATTGACCGCGCTCACCTATTACCTGGCTGTGGAACGGCCACCCTGACCTTGCAGTACGCCAGGGCGCGGCGCGGCCCTCAGGATCAAGGCAGTGCGAGGAGCCACCCGAGAGCCGCCGGAAGCTCCTGCTCCCACCAGACGCTGTCGTGGCCGCCGACCCATTCGTGGTGGTGGCAGGGGAGCCCCGCGCGTTGCAGGCGTTCAGCCCACTTCCGGGTCGATTGGCGGAAGCCCGGCTCCAGCGTGCCGGCCGCCAGGTAGTGCCGGATGCCGGCGGTCCGGGCCGCACTGGTGATCCGGCCGGGGACGACGCCGGCGCTGAAGGCAGCCACCCCGGTGAACAGGTCCGGCCGCCGCTGCGCGGCGGCGATCGACCAGGCGGCGCCGTTGGAGTACCCGGCCACCAGCCACGGCTTGGCCGCCACGTCCAGCCGCCGGGTAGCCCACGGGATCACCTCATCGACCACGAAACGCAGATGAGCATTGAAGCGGCGCCGGTCGTGACCGGGCAGGTATTCCCGGGATCGTGGGTCCGGCCATCCGGCCGCCGGGTCAATGACGGAGTGCACGCCCACCAGCACCGCGGCGGGGACAGCACCGGTGAGGATCGCGGGTTCGAGGATCCGTGCGAACATGCGCACCGATTGGCCGTCAGCCACGATGCAGGCGGGCAGCGGTCCCGGCCGGCCAGACTCGGGCGGGCGGTAGACGGTCAGGTCGCGCGGGGCGCCCAAAGCTGCACTGTCGATCGTATGGTCCTCGATCTCGCCGACCAGGGATTCGGCGGCCGGCAGCATCATGGGTGCCTGTGGCCCGCGCCACACGATATGGTCCACCGACGGTTGGCCAAGCTCCGGCTCGCCGGCCCGGCGGGCGAACACGATGATCGAGATCACCGCCTCGGCCAGGCGGCGGATGCGCAGCGATGCCTCCCACAGGTCGTCGCTGCCCGGCACCGGCCAGAGCGGCGGCTGCACACCAGAACCCAGCTGGACCTCGTCGGCCTCGCCTCTCCAGAGCACGTGCAGGATGTCGTCCTCCGCCCAGACGGCGAGCGGCGCGTCGCGCAGGTGGGAGCGTAAGGCCGCAGCCTCGCGGGGATACCACACCCGGGTCGCGTCGTCAGCGTTGGGCTCGTCGGCAGCGGCTGTGGCAGCGGCGGCGTACCGCTCGGCGGCCCGGCGCTGATTGCCCTCAAGCAGCGACCGCGAGCGTTCGGCGATCGTTTCCCGGCCGGCCGCCGCCCGCTCCTGGTCAGTGACGGACGGGTTGCCGTACGCGATCTCCTCGCCGCCTTCGACGCGAGTCCAGACGGCGAGCGGATCCGGGTCCGAGTCAGGTCGGCTGCCCACAAGCTTCACCGTAACCCGGCCACGGACCGAGGCCCATTGTCGAATCGGCGGGCGTCCTGGTCCCGGTTACTCCTGGCGGCGTAGCACGACGACGGATCGTCCGGCTACCGGCAGAGCCCGGCCGCTCTCCAGGGCTACGCCCTCCCGGCCCGGGCCTGCGGTGTCGATGACCAGCTCCCACCGCTCCCCCCAGAGCTTCGGCAGCGTCCACTCGATGGGCTCGTGATGGGCGTTGAACAGTAGCAGGAAGCAATCGTCGATCACCCGCTGGCCGCGCCGGTCCCGGTCGGTGATCGCCTCACCGTTGAGGAAGAGGCCGACCGTGGGCGCGGACCCCGCGTCCCAGTCGTCGTCGCCCATCTCAGCCCCGTCCGGCTTGCACCAGCCCAGATCCACCGAGCCCCGGATGGGAAGGCCCTGGAACCAGCGGCGCCGCCGCAGCACGGGGTGCTCGCGCCGCAACGCGATGAGGCGGCCGGTGAAGTCGAGAAGATCCTCATCGACGTGGTCCCAGTCTTGCCAGGAGATCTCGTTGTCCTGACAGTAGGCGTTGTTGTTCCCGCGCTGGGTGCGCCCCGACTCGTCCCCGCTGAGGAGCATCGTGACCCCCTGCGAAAGCAGCAGGGTGGCGAGGAAGTTGCGCTTCTGCCGCTGCCGCAACTCCAGGATGTCCTTGTCGTCGGTGTCGCCTTCGACGCCGCAGTTCCAGGAACGGTTGTGGCTCTCGCCGTCGGCCCCGCCTTCCCCGTTGGCCTCGTTGTGCTTCTCGTTGTAGGAGACGAGGTCGCGCAGGGTGAAGCCGTCGTGGGCGGTGACGAAGTTGACGCTGGCTCCTGGATGGCGGCTGTCGGCCTGGTAGAGGTCGGAACTGCCGGTGAGACGGGAAGCGAACTCGCCGAGGGTGGCGGGCTCACCCCGCCAGAAGTCCCGTACCGTGTCCCGGTACTGGCCGTTCCACTCTGACCACAGGGCGGGGAAGTTGCCCACCTGATAGCCGCCTTCGCCGATGTCCCACGGCTCGGCGATGAGCTTGACCTGGGAGACGACGGGGTCCTGCTGGATCAGGTCAAAGAAGGCCGACAGGCGGTCCACCTCGTGGAACTGACGGGCCAGGCTTGCGGCCAGGTCGAAGCGGAACCCGTCGACGTGCATCTCGATCGCCCAGTAGCGCAGCGAATCCATGATCAGCTGCAGGGTGTGCGGGTGGCCGACGTTGAGGCTGTTCCCGGTCCCGGTGGTGTCGTAGTAGAACCGGGGATCGTCGGCCAAGCGGTAGTAGGCGGCGTTGTCGATGCCTTTCATCGACAGGATCGGGCCCATATGGCTGCCCTCGGCGGTGTGGTTGTAGACGACGTCGAGGATTACCTCGATCCCGGCCTCGTGCAGCGCCCGGACCATCGCCTTGAACTCGGCGACCTGCTCGCCCCTCTGGCCGCCCGCGGCGTACTCGTTGTGCGGGGCGAGGAATCCGATCGAGTTGTAGCCCCAGTAGTTCCGCAGCCGCCGCTCGACCAGATGAGCGTCGTGGATGAACTGATGAACTGGCAGTAGTTCGACGGCGGTGACGCCGAGCCCGGTGAGGTACTCGATGGCGGCCGGGTGACCCAGGCCGGCGTAGGTGCCCCGCTTCGCCTCAGGAATATCGGGATGCCGGGCGGTGAACCCCTTGACGTGGACCTCATAGATGACCGACTCATTGAGCTGGATGTCCGGGGGCCGGTCGTTGCCCCAGTCGAAATACGGGTTGTGCACCACTGACCTGGGCACGAAGGCGGCGCTGTCGTCGTCGTTGCGGGAGTTCTCGTCGCCGAAGTTGTACGGAAAGCATGCCTGGGCCCAGACGACCTGGCCCTCGATGGCCTTGGCATAGGGATCGAGCAGCAGCTTGGCCGGGTTGCAGCGCTGGCCCGCTTCGGGCGCCCACGGTCCGTGAACCCGGTAGCCGTAACGCTGCCCAGGCGCCACCGACGGGAGGTAGCCGTGCCAGCAGGAGGCGTCGATCTCGTCGAGGACGACCCGCTCCTCGTTGCCGCCGTCGTCGTAAAGGCAGAGCTCGACCTTCTCAGCGACCTCGGAGAACAACGAGAAGTTCGTCCCGCCCCCGTCGTAGGCGGCGCCCAGCGGATACGGGCGGCCCGGCCAGATCTCGATGGCATCGGTCATATATGGCTGAATCCTTCGGTTACGAGGGCGACAGTGTCAGGCGGGAGGGCCACGCCCCGCGCCGTCCGTTCGACGCTGGGGGCGGACGCGGCGAGCAACTCGGCCGACGGGCCTGCCGGGAAGATCCAGGTTCTGCTGCCGAGGTTACTCGCCACGGCAACCGGTCCCCGGCGGACGACAAGCCAGCCTACGTCCTGATCGTATTCGGTCTGGACGCGGTCGAGGCGAGGATCCGTGAGCGCCGGAATCTGCCGCCGCAGCGCTATCAGCCGGCGATGCCAGGCCAGCAGGCTCGCGTGAGAGTCCTTGACGGGCTCGGCCCAGTCGAGCTTGGAATGCTCGAATGTCGCCTCATCCTGGGGATCGGGCACGTCGTCCGGGTGCCAGCCGAAGGTGGCGAACTCGTGCCGCCGACCCTCACTGACGGTACGGCCGAGCCCCGGGTCGGAGTGGTCCGTGAAGTACTGGAACGGCGTGCTGGCGCCCCACTCCTCGCCCTGGAAGAGCATGGGCACGAACGGTGCGGTCAGGAGCAAGGCGGCGGCCACCCGCAGCCGGCCCTCGCTCATCAGCGCACTGCTGCGCTCACCGGCCGCGCGGTTGCCGATCTGGTCGTGATTCTGCGCGAAGACCACGAACTGCCTGCCGGACAGCCCCGATGGCGTCCGGCCGTGGACCCGCTGCCGGTACGGAGAGTACGTCCCGTCGTGCACCCATGCCTGGCGCAGTGCCTTGGCCAGCAGTGTCAGCGAACCGAAGTCCTCGTAGTAGCCGCTAACATCCCCGGTCAGCGCGGCGTGCAGGGCGTGGTGCCACTCGTCGGCCCAGCAGGCGGCCAGCCCGTAGCCTCCCGCGTCGCGGCTGCGGACGAAGCGGGGGTCGTTGAGGTCGCTCTCCGGGATCAGGAACAGCGGGCGCCCCACCTCGGTGGCCAGCGCGTCCACCTCGACCGCGAGCGCCTCCAGGAGGTGGGTGGCGGAGTCGTCGACGATGGCATGCACGGCGTCGATGCGCAGCCCGTCGCAGTGGTAGTCGCGCAGCCACATGACGGCGTTGTCGATGACGAACCGCCGGACCTCGTCGCTGCCGGGACCGTCGAAATTGACGGCATCCCCCCAGTTGGTCCGGTGGCGCGGCGAGAAGTACGGGCCGAACTCCGGCAGGTAGTTCCCGGCCGGGCCGAGGTGGTTGTAGACGACGTCCAGCACCACGCCGAGTCCGTGGTCGTGGGCGGCGTCGATGAGCCGCTTGAGGCCATCCGGCCCCCCGTAGGCATGGTGCGGGGCGAACAGGTCCACTCCGTCGTAACCCCACCCCCGACAACCGGAAAATTCCGCCACGGGAAGTAGTTCGATGATGTCGACACCCAGGTCCACCAGGTGCCGGAGATGATCGATGGCCCCGTCGAACGTGCCCTCCGCGGAGAAGGTTCCGACGTGGCACTCGTAGAGGACCGATCCTGGCAGCGGCACCCCCCGCCAGCCGCTGTCGCGCCAGGCGAAGGCCGAGTGGTCGACGACCCGGGACGGGCCGTCGATGCCCTCGGGCTGGAAGGCCGAACGAGGGTCAGGACGGGGCGGTCCGCCGTCGAGACTGAAGGCGTAGTCGGTGCCCGGGCCCGCCTGGTCCACGGAACACGCCCACCAGCCGCCCGCCTCCCTCCGCATGGGAATGCGCTGCTCACCGAGGAAGGCCTCGACGCGCTGTGGACGCGGTGCCCACACCCTGAACCTGTGCATCATGCTGTATTTCCCGCTCGCCTCCGGGGCGCCTGGAGGCGTCGCCTTCCCTCGTCGCTCGTTCCTCGCTCCTTAGTCCAGGCAACGCCGCGCCCCTCCGGCTCGCTCAGGTAGTCTCCCGCTCGGCCCAGGATCGCGACCGGAAACCGGCCCAGCAGCGCGGCCAGGCTGGTCTCGCCGCCCGGCACCGCCTCACCATCCAGAACGCTGACCCAGGCGCCGCCGGGGAGCGCGACGGTGGTACCCGACCAGTCATCCGCAAGCCCGGTGACCAGGCGGGGCACGACCACGGCCAGCCCGCCGGTCCGGGTGAAGGCCACGGCGTGGGACGACGCGGGCCCGAGGACCGGCAGCGGCTCGTGACCGGAACCTGGGCCGTAGGCAGCGGGATGACGGCGCCGGTGCCCGAGGAGGCGGTGAATCAGCCACAGCTTCGGCCCGCCTTCGTCGTCGCGGTCCAGCGCCCTCTCCGGTCCCGCGCCGGCCACGGCGGCGAAGAGCCGCCGCCGGGCGTCGTAGTCGACGGGGCGGCGATTGTCCGGGTCGACCAGGGACAGGTCCCACACCTCTGTGCCCTGGTACAGGTCGGGAATGCCGGGGCAGGTGAGCAGCAGGGTCGTCTGGGCCAGCGAGTTGACCCGGCCGCGCTCGACGAGCCGGTGCCTGGCCAGGAACGCCTCCAGGTCAGCGACGAAGCCGGGGTCCGCGAGGATCGCGGTAGCGAAGGCGCCCAGAGCGGCGTCGTAGTCGGCGTGCGGGTCGGTCCAGGAGGTGTGCACCTTCGCTTCCTTGGCCGCCTTCTCCATGAAGGCACTGACCCGGCCGGCGTCAATAGGCCAGGCACCCACCAGGGTCTGGTAGAGGAGATATTCGGCATTACGGTCGGGCCATCCGTTTTGCTTAAATCGCTTGTTGCGGTGCGCCCAGCGCTCCGCGGCATGCTCCCAGGCCTCGGGCAGCTCCGACAGCAAGGCGATGCGGGCCCGCACGTCGCCACTTCGCTTCGTGTCGTGGGTTGACAGGGTGAGCATCGCCTCCGGCCATCGCCTGGCCGCTTCGGTCATGGCCTGGTGGAACTCCTCCACCGGAGCGCCGAAGCGGCCCGGGTCACCGCCCACCTCGTTCAGGGAGGCCAGCGGCTGATACCGGTAGAAGGCGGTGTCCTCCACCCCTTTGGCCATGACCGGCGCGCTCACCTGGGCGAAGCGCAAGGCGAAGTCAGCTTCCACATCGCCGGGGTGATCGAGCACGAGAAGTTCGCCGATGAAACCGACGAGCTCGCCATCGAGGTCGGGCCGGTGCTGCCGGACTGCGGCCACGGCGGCGGCCACGTAGGCGCGATCCGCTGACGTAACGGGGCGGCCGGGGCGGGCATAGGTGCGGTACACGGGGAAGGCAGCGATCACCTCGCGCAGCGTGTCCCGCAGGTCGCGGCGGGTCTGGTCGCGCTGGCGCCGGTGGCGCTCGCAGACGTCCGCCAGCACACCAGTGAGACGCTCCACTTCGGCGGCGAGTTCCTCACGCATGATCTGAACCTTGGCGGCGTGCACCACCTCTGCGTAGTCCGCATGCTCTCCCGTGAAGCGCGCATAGCAGTCGCGCATGGCCGTCTCGTGGCCGGAATCGACGAAGAGCCGGTTGACGTGGTTCAGGAAGTCGTAGCCGGTGGTCCCCGCCACCGGCCACGAGCGGGGAAGCTCCTCGTCCGCCGCGAGGATCTTCTCGACCACGACGTACGCGCCCCCGGTCGCGCCGTGCAGCCGGCACAGGTAGCCCTCGGGGTCCGCGAGCCCGTCCACGTGGTCCACCCGCAGCCCGTCGACCACCCCGTCAGCGACCAGGCTGAGTATGAGGCGGTGGGTGTCGGCGAAGACGGACTCGTCCTCCACCCGCAGCCCGGCGAGCGTGTCGATGTCGAAGAACCGCCGGTAGGACAGCTCCTCGGCGGCCGTGCGCCAGTAGGCAAGACGGTAGTTCTGCTGACTGAGGAGCGCGTCCAGGGCGTCCGGGTCCCGGTTCAGGTCCTCGATCTCGGCGTCGATGGCCGCCGCCACCTCCGGCTCTGCCCCGGACAGCTCGCCGAGCCGGGCGCGCAGCTCTTCCTTGCCACGGTGGCGTTCTTCCACGTCCGCCGGGTCGGTCAGGCTGGCGAGGGGCAGGCGGCCGTAGGCGGCGGCCAGGTGTTCCAGCTCCCTGGATCCGGCGCGGGCCGCCGCCCGGCTGAGCAGGCCGTCGAGCGTGCGGGGCGACAACGGCGCCTCGTGATCGTAGTAGCGGACGGTGAACGATCCGGCGTGGCGCTCGATGACCAGTTCCCCCGCCTCCAGCACCCGGCCGTAGTGGTCACCGAGGACGGGCATCAGGACGGTGTCAGCCAGCTTGGCCTGCGGCGGGTCCCAGTCGATGTCGAAATAGCGTGCGTAACGGCTCGAAGGGCCGTTCTCGAGCACATCCCACCACCAGGCGTTGGCCCGCCCGGCGAGTGCCATGTGGTTGGGGACGATGTCGAGCACCTGGCCCAGGCCGGCGCCGGCCAGCCGGCTGACCAGGCGGCTGTGCGCGGCGGCGCCCCCGAGCTCGTCGTTCAGCCGCCCGTGGTCGATCACGTCGTAGCCGTGGGTGCTGCCCTTGGCGGCCTGAAGGTAGGGCGAGCAGTAGAGGTGGCTGACGCCGAGGGCGGCAAGGTAGTCAACGACTGCGGCAGCGTCATCGAAGGTAAAACCGGCGTGGAGCTGGACGCGGTAGGTCGCCGCCCGCATGCGCCTCATCCGTTACATCATCTCGCGTCGGCCGGTCGGTGTCACTGACCCCAATGGTGATGTAGACGAATAATGATGTCACTGCGAGCAGCGAGGCCAGTAGGCTCGGCGTGCGATGCTCCTGACGATCACCTCAACCGCGCGACCTGCCACGGACCTGGGATTCCTGCTTCACAAGCACCCGGATAAGACGCAGAGCTTCGATGTGTCGGCCGGGCAGGCCCACGTGTTCTACCCGGAAGCGGGCGAGACCCGGTGCACAGCCGCGCTGCTGCTTGAGGTTGATCCCATCGGGCTGGTCCGCGGCCGGCGATCCGCCGGGCCGGACGCGTTCTCGCTAGCCCAGTACGTCAACGACCGGCCCTACGCGGCGTCGTCGATGATGGCTGTCGCCCTGGCCCGGGTCTTCCGCACCGCCATCGCCGGGCGGTGCGCCAGCCGGCCGGAACTGGCCGCCACCGCCCTGCCGCTGGAGATCCGGATCCCGGCGCTGCCGTGCCAGGGCGGGCCCGCGGTTGCTGAGCGGCTCTTCGGGCCGCTGGGCTGGACGGTCGAAGCGAGGCCGGTGCCGCTCGATCCGCTGATCCCGCAGTGGGGTGACTCCCGGTATGTCGGGTTGCGGCTGTGTGGGCGGGTGAGGCTCGCCGATGCGCTGAACCACCTGTATGTGCTGCTGCCGGTGCTGGACAACGCCAAGCACTACTGGGTGAGCACCGACGAGGTGGACAAGCTGATCCGGGCCGGCGCCGGCTGGCTGGCCGCGCACCCGGACCGTGACCTGATCACCCGCCGCTACCTGGCGCACCGGCGCGACCTGGTGCTGACCGCGGTGGGCCGGCTCGCCGAGGCCGACGACACGGAGCCGGAAACGCTGGACAACGCCGTGAGCGACGGTGAGCCGGAAGAGGCACCTGAGCGGCAGGTCTCCCTTGCCGCGCAGCGCAGGGGTGCGGTCGTGGCTGTGCTGCGGGCCGCCGGGGCGGCCACCGTCGCGGACCTTGGCTGCGGAGAGGGCGCCCTGGTCGTGACCCTCCTCGACGACCCCGCGTTCAGCCAGGTCCTGGGCGTTGACGTGTCGCACCGGGCGCTGGAGATGGCGGCGCGCCGGCTGCACCTCGACCGGATGCCGGAGCGGCGGCGTGACCGCGTGCAATTGCTGCAGTCTTCCCTGACCTACCGCGACGAGCGGCTCGCGGGATTCGACGCGGTGGTCCTCATGGAGGTCATCGAGCACGTCGACCCGCCGCGGCTGGGCGCCCTTGAGGCGACCGTCTTCGGCTCGGCCCGCCCGGCCACGGTCGTGGTAACCACGCCCAACGCGGAGCATAACGTCCGGTTCGCCGACCTTCCAGCCGGGTCGATGCGCCACCGTGACCACCGGTTCGAGTGGACCCGGGCGGAGTTCCGCGGCTGGGCGGACGCGGTGGCCGCGAGGCACGGCTACGGCGTGAGGTACCTGCCGGTCGGAACGGATGACCCCGAGGTCGGCCCGCCGACGCAGATGGCGGTGTTCTCCCGCCATGGCTGACGCCGAAGAAGCACCGCGCCGGGCATTGGGCATTCCCGAGATGGCCCTGGTGGTCCTCGTCGGGGTGTCCGGCTCGGGCAAGTCCACGTTCGCCCGCAGGCACTTCGGGCCGTTCGAGGTTATCTCCAGCGACTTCTGCCGCGGCCTGGTGTCAGACGACGAGAACGACCAGGCCGCGACCGGTGACGCATTCGACGTGCTGCACTACATCGCGGGCAAGCGACTGGCCGCCGGGCGGCTGACCGTGGTGGACGCCACGAACGTGCAGCCCGAAGCGAGGAAGCAATTCGTCGAACTCGCCCGGTCCCATGACGTGCTCCCGGTGGCGATCGTGTTGGATGTCCCGGGCGAGGTATGCACCGCCCGTAACACCTCCCGTCCAGAACGAAATTTCGGCGCTCATGTCGTCCGCCGCCAGCATGACCAGCTGCGCCGGTCCCTGCGCTCACTCAGCCGGGAAGGCTTCCGTAAGGTGCACGTGCTGCATGGCGTGGCCGAGATCGACTCGGCGGTGATCGTCCGGGAGCGGCTGCTCACCGACTACCGCGACCGGACCGGGCCGTTCGACGTGATCGGCGATATCCACGGCTGCCGCGCCGAGCTGGAGACCCTGCTGAGCCGGCTCGGGTACGAGATCGAGCGGGACTCCGGTAGCCGGTCGGTTGACGCGGCCCACCCGCTCGGGCGCACGGTGGTCTTCCTTGGTGACCTGGTGGACCGCGGGCCCGACTCCCCTGGGGTGCTGCGCCTGGTGATGGGCATGGCAGCCGCCGGTCACGCCCTCGCGGTCCCAGGCAACCACGAGAGCAAGCTGGTCCGGGCGCTGTCCGGACGGAACGTACAGGTCAGTCATGGCCTGGCCGAGACGCTTAGCCAGCTTGCCGCGGAGCCCGGGGAGTTCCGCACGCAGGTCGAGATGTTCTGCCGCGAACTGGTCTCCCATCTTGTCCTGGACGGCGGCCGCCTGGTCGTCGCGCACGCCGGGCTGAAGGAGGCCTACCACGGTCGGGCCTCCGGGCGGGTGCGCAGCTTCGCCCTGTACGGGGACACCACCGGCGAAACCGACGAGTTCGGTCTGCCGGTCCGTTACCCGTGGGCGAACGACTACCGGGGCTCAGCCATGGTGCTGTACGGGCACACACCCGCGCCGGAGCCGGAGTGGGTGAACAACACCATGTGCCTGGACACCGGGTGCGTATTCGGCGGCATGCTCACCGCGTTGCGCTATCCCGAGAAGGAGATCGTCTCCGTCCCGGCCGAAAGGGTCTGGTACGAGCCGGCCCGGCCGTTCCCCGCCCCCGGTCTGCGGACATCCGGCGGCCAGCAGCCGACGGCGGGCGCGGCCGGCGCAGGCGGCGCGGCCGGCGCAGGCGGCGCGGCCGGCGCCCGGCGTGACGCTGGCGTCCTGGACATCGCTGACGTGCTGGGCAAGCGCATCGTGGAAACCCGCCATCACGGCCGGGTCACCGTCCGCGAGGAGAACGCAGCCGGCGCCCTGGAGGTAATGAGCCGGTTCGCGATCGACCCGCGGTGGCTGCTCTACTTGCCGCCGACCATGGCTCCGTGTGCTACCTCGCCCCTGCCGGACCTGCTGGAGCACCCGGCGGAAGCGTTCGACGCCTACCGGACCGAGGGCATCGCGGAGGTCATCTGCGAAGAGAAGCACATGGGCTCGCGGGCCGTCGCGCTTGTCTGCCGCGACGAAGCGGTGGCCCGCCGCCGCTTCGGCGTAGCGGGACCAAGCGCGGCCAGGCCGGACACGGCAGAACCGGGCGCCCCCGACGCCAACCCGAGCGCGGCCGACGCTAGCCCGAGCGCCGGTGCGGGCGCGGTGTACACCCGCACCGGACGGCCGTTCTTCGGGCCCGCGCTGACCGACGAGTTGCTCGGTTCGCTGCGCGCAGCGGTCAAGGCCAGCGGCCTGTGGGACGAACTGGACACCGACTGGCTGCTGCTCGACTGCGAGCTGCTGCCCTGGTCGGCCAAGGCCGAGGCCCTGCTGCGGCACCAGTACGCCGCCGTCGGCGCGGCCGCGCGGGCAGCATTGCCGGCCGCCGCGGCGGCGCTGGAGATGGCACTCGAACGCGGGACGGACGTGGCGCCGCTACTCGACCGGGTGCGAAACCGGGCTGCCAACGCGGACGCGTTCACGGCCGCCTACCGGCGGTACTGCTGGCCGACCGACGGCCTGCACGGCGTCCGGCTGGCGCCGTTCCAGATCCTCGCCACCGAGAACGCCAGCTACCACGACCGTGACCACAGCTGGCACCTCGCGCTGGCAGACCGGCTGGCAGACGCCGCGCCGGGACTGATCACCACCACCCGCCGCCTGATCGTGGACACCACGGACCCCGACTCCACGGCGGCCGGAGTCGCCTGGTGGGAGGAACTCACCGCCAGTGGCGGTGAGGGCATGGTGGTCAAGCCGCGAGCCAACCTCACCCGCGCCCGGCGCGGGCTCGTCCAGCCGGGAATCAAGGTCCGGGGCCGCGAGTACCTGCGGATCATCTACGGGCCTGACTACACCGACGCGGAGAACCTCAGCCGGCT
>DASWFT010000051.1:0-3962 GCA_036394075.1 Streptosporangiaceae bacterium | reverse complement strand
CCAGCGACCAGAAGTCCATCATTTTAGTGGTTACATCTACCGGCGTGTCGCAGCCATATGCGCATGTCAGGGGAAAGATCAGCTACCTCGGCTCACGTAAGTTCGGGTTAAAGATCTTCCAGGGCACACGATTC
Source organism: Streptosporangiaceae bacterium (assembly GCA_036394075.1). Lineage (GTDB taxonomy): Bacteria > Actinomycetota > Actinomycetes > Streptosporangiales > Streptosporangiaceae > JAWWPY01. The sequence continues at coordinate 3,828 of DASWFT010000051.1, read as the reverse complement.
GCTGATTGTCTGGAGCCAGGCGGGCTTGAGGAATGAGACGTAGTCGTGTGCGGCTGTCAGTGCCTCGCGGAGGTCCTCGAAGGAGATGTACCGGCAAACCTCGACCAGCGGAAGGCTTCATGCGTTCGAAGGTAGGCCGGCTCACCTGCTGGATCACCTTCTCGCGCCGCTCGGCTCCTGGTGTCGGCCGGGCGGTGCCCACTCAGCATCGACGGATTGCGATGCCGGCGAGGGCGCCAGCGAGACAGCTATCAGTCACGAATGATCGAGGTAGCTTGGAGTCCCGCCGCCCGGCCGCGGTTGCTGGCGGGCAGATCAGAACGGCGCACAGACACAGTCCCAGCCGCTGCCTTCGTTCCAGCAGACGCAGCTTTGGTAGGCGGTTTGGAAGATGCATGCTCTCCCGCCACTGTCCAAGGTCCAGCACCGCACTCCTGGAGGCAGCGCCGGCTCGACGACGGCGGGTAGCTCGGCGCCTCGGTCCACGGGCGTGTGGCGGTAGGTTCCGGTGTTGTGGATACTCGCATCAGCGGTGAATCCTGGGATCTTGGTTGCGCTGGGCATCGTGTCATCCCTTCTGGGCGAGCCGTGGTTTACCGGTCGTAATATGGTGATAGTTTCGCGACGGGGAAGGGGAATTCCTCAGTAACGTCTGCACGCACGGCGAACTTCTCGGTGAAGTCGGTGTTACGGTTGGTGTAGGAGAAATCACATTAACGCTCGGAGTTCCCCGGTCGCCGGCTCCGGCGCTCATGGGTTGGCAGCCGCGGGTGCAATCTGGCTAGTCATATGGGTTGCAGTTCTTTACACACGGTGCGCTTGCCACGCTGCTGGCAGCATTCCATTCTTGGGTGCACCACGTTGCCCTGCCTTTTGCCCGTGCATCGAAAGTAGTGCGGATTCTTGACGCTGTTTATGAGGTCAGACACTATTTGGTCTTGGCACGGCTTGGCCGCATCCGACATGACCTGATTTGCACTGCAGCCATGCAACCCGGGCTGGGGCTTGTCGTTCGGGTCTGTCTTGGACGGGGTGCCACCATCTCCGCCACCGCCGCCGGGTTCGCCGCTGCCGGTTTCGCCGGCGCCGCCGCCGGTGGTGCCGGGGCCGGTGTGCCCACCCCAGGAGGGCGGCGACCATGGTGCGTCGTCTTCGATTTCGATCACTTCTCCCGGCACGTCTATCTCGGAAGGGCGAATCGTGCCCACCGTGTGTCCGAGTGGATCGAGCGCGCGATAACTGGTCCGGTAGTGCCTGCTGGTGTTGTAGAGCGAGGCCTCGGCAGTGAATCCGGGTGTCGTCGTGGTGTTCATGGTGCTTCTCCTGTAGGCCGGCACGGTTCATCGGTCGTAGTACGGCGTCATCTTGGTGACCAGGAAGGGAAATTCCTCGGTCACGTCGACGCGCACGCAGAATTTCTCGGTAAAGTCGGTGTTGCGGTTGGTGTAGGCGAATATGACGTCGACGATGTCGTGTGGGGTGCGTCTTTTTAAAGGGTGTGATCTTGCGCCGATGTGATCGCGGATGGGCCGTAACGCGGAGCGTCTGTACTTTCCTGAACATGCCGGGCATCACTGAAGGTGATCGGCGCTGCTCAGCGGTGGCGGCGGCCGGTTGCCGAGGGCAGGTCCGGGGTGGTGTCCGGCTGGCGGTTCCGCCGGTTTCCGGTCCGGTTCCGGGATCGTGGAGGGAAATGACCCTCGGCAGTTGGAGGACCGGCGATGGAGCTGGCGGTTTCGGTGACGGTGACGATGATCGGCGAGGACGGGAGCCAGTGCCCGGTGGGCGGTGAGCTGGCGGCCGCGCTGGCCGGTCCGGCGGAGCAGTTCGCCTCGATGCTCACCTGGGCGGCCGGCGACGCCGGCGCCCTGGATCACGGGGACCGGGAGACGGCGATCGCCAAGTCGGGGCGGGAGCTGCAGCGGCGGCTGCTGGAGGCCACGTTCACCATCGACGCCGGGTGCGAGGAGCGGACCGGGCAGGTCACCAGCGCCGCGGGGATCCGGCACGGCACCGTCGAGAAAGGCCACGACCGGGGCGTGATCAGCATCTTCGGGCCGGTCCGCGCCAGGCGGCTGGCCTACCGCAACCGCCGCGAAGCCAACCTCTACCCGGCGGACGCGCGGTGGGCGCTGCCCGACGACCCCTATTCGCTGGGGATGCGCGCCCTGGCCGCCTATCACCTGGCCGGAGGCGGATACGGGCAGGCCCAGGACGTCATCGCGGCCCGAACCGGGGTGAGGATCGGCCGGGCCCAGCTGGCCGGCCTGGCCCAGGACATGGCCGGCTGGGTGGATGACTTCTACGACCAGCGCGCCCAGGGCGCGGATGCCGGCCTGCCGGCCAGCGACGTGATCATGATGCAGGCCGGCGGCAAGGGCATCGCAGTGCTGCCCGGGCACCGCGCCGGCAAGGGCAGCGATGCCGCTCACCCGGGGATCAAGAAGATGGCCGAGATCGTCGCAGTCGCCGACTTCACCCCCGCCGTCCGCGAACCCGGGGACATCGCCGCCCCGCCGGCCCGCCGCAAGGAGCACCCCGGCCCGCAGGCACGCGACAAGTGGGTCGCCGCGTCCATCACCGGAAGCATCGAGGAGATGATCGGGAAAGCGTACGACCACGCCGACCTGCGTGACCCGCTCCGCGTCCGGCAGCGGGTGTTCCTCGTCGACGGGAACAAGCAGCAGATCACCGCCATCGGCGACCACGCCAGGGCCCGCGGCCTGAAAGTCCCGGTGCTCATCGACTTCATCCACGTCAGCGGCTACCTCGGCAAAGCCGCCGCCGCGCTGCACCCCGCAGGCCCGCAAGCCGCCCGCGAATGGGCCGGCGGGCAGCGGCTGCGGGTGCTGCACGGCCGCGCCAAGGCGGTCGCCGCCACCCTGGCGTCCGTCGCCGCCAGGGCCCGCGCCAAGAACAGCCACCCCGACCTCACCGACGTGGACAAGGCCGTCATCTACCTGACGAACAACCACATGCACATGCGCTACGACAAGGCACTCGCGAACGGCTGGCCGATCGCCACCGGCATGATCGAGGGAGCCTGCCGCTTCGTCATCGAAGACCGCTTCGGAATTACCGGGGCGAGGTGGTCTCTCGACGGTGCCGAGATCATCCTCAAGCTCCGCGCCGTCATCGTCAACGGCGACCTCGACGACTACATGGACTACTACAAAGCACGCTACCGGACCGACATCCACCTGTCCCGCTACGACCCGGACAGCATCGCTGCCCTCGGGCTCACCGCATGACCGAAACAACCCGACATGACACACCCCTCAGAAAGACGCACCCCCGGTCACTACCCGCACTTTCCACCGGACTTTGATCCCGCCGGGGGTTTTACTGCCGTCTAAATTATAGCTGTAAATGGTGCCGCTCGGAATGGTCACCGGTGAATTCTCCGTGAATTCTCCTGCCGATTCCAGCGGCTTTCCTGATGCGGTGCTAATGACATTTCCTCCTGTCATCGTGGGTGCGTGACCTGCGCGGACGCACGGGAATAGGGCGGCGTGCATCGCTGGCGCTGCCTTTCTCCTGGTGCGGCGGGATTGCCTTTCGCAATGGCCGGGGTGGCATGGGCCAAGGGTGTGCCTGGCTCCTCGGCAGGCGCCAAGGCACTTCTCCCGCGCGGGCATGTCAAGAGGCGCGTAGCGCTCGCGTGCGACGCCGAAGGCGCTCTTGACCTGCCCGCGCGGGAGAAGTGCGCGGCGCCTGCCGAGGAGCCAGGCACACCCTTGGCCCATGCCGCCCCGGCCATTGCGAAAGGCAGTCCCGCCGCACCAGGAGAAAGGCAGCGCCAGCGATGCACGCCGCCCTATTCCCGTG
>DASWFT010000050.1:0-10007 GCA_036394075.1 Streptosporangiaceae bacterium | reverse complement strand
CTGTGACCCGCTACCGCTACCGCGGCAGCAACATCCCGGCCCCGTGGACCCCGAAACCGCCAGCCACATAGTGGCGGAGGTCAGGGCAAGACACATGGAGCGCCCGGTGCGGTGAGAGTCGCACGCCGGGTGCGGCGGGGGGCCGCGGGAAACGGACGGTGGTGACACCGGAACCGCGCCCGCGGCCCGCCCCGATCATCGTCGGCTATCTGCGATGGCTGGGCTGGCTGAGCGACTGGCTGGCCGGGCAGGGCCTGGCCGCTGGCGCGCTGAACGAGGCGAGGGCCGGACGGTTCGCCGCGTCGATGCGCGAAGCCGGCCATCCGAAGATCACACCGGGTCGGCGCGCGACCATGCTGTGCTACCTGCGCGAGGCAGGGGCCATCCCGGCGGAACCGGTCAGCCCGTCATCTGCCACGCAGCGGCAGCAGCTGCTGGCTGCTTACCGCACGTACATGACCGCGCGGGATCTGGCCCCGGGGACCATCACCACGCGGCTGCGCGTGGCCGCGATGTTCCTCGATGGGCTCGGCGGTGATGCGGCCGGGGACGCCGTGACGCACCTGACACCCCGGCAGGTACTGGCGGTCCTCGGCTGCTGGGGCCGGCTGGCCAGGCGGCGCAGCAGCGAGCTGCGGGCATTCATGCGTTACCTGCACGCGGCCGGGCACACGGGCGAGGACCTGGCGGTGGTGATCTTCACGGCCCGGCCAGGGGCCGCGCCCCGCCGGGCGGCGCGGCTGGAAGCTGCTGAGGTCACCGCCGTGCTGGATGGCATCGAGCGGTCCGGGGAGCGCGGCTGCCGCGATTACGCGGTCCTGCTGCTGGTGGCCCGCCTGGGCCTGCGTGCCTGCGAGGTGTGCCGCCTGACCCTGGCCGACATCCGCTGGCGCGTCGGCACCCTGGTGATCCACCGCAAGGGCGGGCGCGCCGAGGAGTTCCCGCTGCTGGCCGACATCGGCCAGGCGCTGGCCGGCTATCTGCAAGCACGCTCGCTGGTGGCGGGCACACGAGCGGTGTTCGTGACCACGGTAGCGCCCCGCCGCGCGATGACCAGGCAGGGAATCGGCCAGATCGTCCGGACGGCGTGCGCGCGTGCGGGCAGGCCCGCCGGGCCGCACCAGTTCCGCCACCTCCTGGGCGGCACCTTGCTGCAGGCCGGCGTGCCGCTGGCCGGAATTGCCCAGGTGCTCGGGCACCGGGCACTGGCAGTCACCTCCGGGTATGCCGCCCCTGGGCGGTCACAGATCGCGGACCTGATCCGGCCCTGGCCGCTCGCGGAGCCGCAATGACGAGCATGCAGGAGACCGTCGGCGACTACCTTGCCCTGCGCCGTGCCCTCGGCTACAAGCTGAAGCAGGACGGGCAGCTGCTGCGGGACTTCGCCGCCCGCCTGGATGCCGGCGATGTCCGGTACCTGACCGTCGAGGCCGCTGCCGCGTGGGCCACAGCCCCGCCGGGCGTGACCCCCTACTGGCACTCCTACCGGCTTCGCCCGGTCCGCCTGTTCTCCCGCTACCTGCACGCCCTCGACCACCGCCACGAGGTGATCCCCGGGGACCTGCTGCCTGGCCAGTACACCCGGGCGGCGCCCTACATATTCACCGCCGGCGAGGTGATCGCGCTGATGCATGCCGCCAGGCGGCTGAGCCGCAGGCTGCCAGCGGCCACCTACCAGGCCCTCATCGGAATGCTGGCGGTGACCGGAATGCGCCCTGGTGAGGCCTACGCGCTGGACCGGGACGACGTCGACCTGGACGCCGCCGCCATCACCATCACCAGCAGCAAGAACCACACCTGCCGCCAGCTTCCCCTGCACGCCACCACAGTGGACGCGCTGGCCGGCTACGCCCGCCACCGCGACCAGCTATGCCCGCACCCCGCCGGGCCCAGCTTCCTGGTCTCCGTCCGCGGCACCCGGCTGCACCCGCGTGTCGCAGGCGAGGTGTTCGCGGGCCTGGCCCGCTCGGCAGGGCTGCGGGCCCGCTCACCGCGGACCCGGCCGGTGCTCAGGTCATTCCGGCACACCTTCGCCGTCAGCACCCTGATCGGCTGGTACCAGGACGGCGCCGACGTCGATGCCCGCATGCCCGTCCTGTCGGGCTGGCTCGGGCATGCGGGCCCACGGTCCACCTACTGGTACATCTCGGCGGATCCAGCACTGCTGGCTCTGGCCGCCGGGAGAATGGCCAGCGCCCGCAGGCAGCACCCCGCCAACTGGCCCGCGGATCCGTGATGGCCAGCCTCGCCCCGATCCTGCAGCGGTTCTTCACCGACCGGATGATCACCCAGAAACATGCCAGCGAGCACACCATCGCCGCCTACCGGGACACTTGGAGGCTGCTGCTCAGCCACGCCCAGCAGGCCACCGGCACCCCGCCGTGGAAGCTGGAGCTGCAGCAGCTCGACGCCGCGCTGATCACCGGCTTCCTGCAGCACCTGCAGCACCAGCGGCACAACAGCGCCCGGACCCGCAACGCCCGCCTGGCCGCGATCCGCGCCCTCTACCGGTACGCAGCCCTACGCGCACCCGAGGACGCCGAGGTCATCCAGCAGGTCCTGGCCATCGACGGCAGCCGCACCACCACGACCATCATCACCTGGCTTACCGCGGCCGAAGCTGCCGTCCTGCTCGACGCCACCGACCGCGGCACCTGGACCGGCCGCCGCGACCACGCGATGCTGCTGGTCCTGCTGCGCACCGGGCTGCGGGTATCAGAACTGACCCAGCTCACCCGTGGCGACGTCCACCTGGGCACCGGCGCGCACATCCGCTGCACCGGCAAAGGACGCAAGGAACGCTGCACCCCGCTGGACGAGCAAACCACCTCCGTACTCCGCGACTGGCTCGCCGCAACCAGCGGCAACGACGGCGACCCGCTGTTCCCCAGCAGGCACGGCGGACACCTGTCACGCGACGGTGTCGCCGCCCGGATCACCCGATACCACGCGAGCGCCAGCCAGACCTGCCCGTCCCTGGCAGGCAAAACCGTCTCCCCGCACACCCTCCGACACTCCTGCGCTATGGAATTGCGGCACGCCGGCGTCGACATCGCCGTCCTCGCGCTCTGGCTCGGCCACGCTGACATCAGGTCAACCCAGGCATACGTCCACGCCGACCTGGAAACCAAGGAACGCGCCCTCGCGCTCACCACCCCACCCGACGTCCCCGCCGGCCGCTACCAGCCCTCCGACCCGCTCCTGGCCTTCCTCGAAAACCTCTGATCAGACCATTTATGCCGCGCTGGCCAGCCCGCTGATGCCCGCACGGCAAGGCTTCCAGCGCCAGCACCGCATAACCCCGAACTCGGCATAATCCGCCTGGTTCGAGGTGGGCGGGATCCGCAGGTCAAAGGCGAACCGCAGCACGTCGTCGTGTCGGTCACGCAGGCATTCCAGCAGGTCGCGGCAGGGACTCTGCTTGCGGCCCGCCACCTTCGGCACCCGGGAAAGGCCGAGGATGACGCCGTGCGGGAACGTGTGCACCAGCGGTGCGGCGATCTCATCGGGCACCGCGGGCAGGTCCTCGGCGCAGGCGGTGCTCGCGGCGTGGATCAGTCCCTGCAGTGCCTGGGTGATCTGGATGGGCCAGTGCGCATCCGGGTAGGACTCGGCGGCGTCAGCAAGATCCGCTGAGAAAGGCAGAGAATGGGCGTTACCTACTGCCCTCGTCACGCGTCATCAGTCTGTGAGCCAGGAACCTCCAGGCGGGGCTGACAGTGCTTCTGCCATAACTGCCGCCGGGCACGGGGCGAATGCGCTGAGACGGGCGACCCGAACCTCAGCCGCTGAGCCGCCCGCCGAGACCGCGGGCTTCGATGACTTCTATGCGGGCACCGCGACCCGGATAATCCGGCAGGCCTACGCGCTGACCGGCGATCTGGCCGAGGCGCAGGACATCGCTCAGGAGACCTTCGCACGCGCCTGGCAGCGCTGGTCAACGGTCAGCACGTGCGACTCGCCGGAGGCCTGGGCACGGCGGGTCGCCACCAACCTGGCAGTCAGCCGCTGGCGGCGGGCCAGGACCGCCACGGCGGCCACCCGCAAGCTGGCCGTCGGAGCGCACGCGCCCGAGGTCAACGCAGACAATGTGGCACTGGTGACCGGCCTGCGCACGCTGACCAAGCGCCAGCGCACCGTGCTGGTGCTGTATTACCTGGCTGACCTGCCAGTGGAGCAGGTGGCGGCGGAACTGAGCTGTTCCGCCGGCACCGTCAAGTCGCTATTGGCGCGCGGCCGCACGGCCCTGGCGGCGGCGGTTCGCGAGGACGGCAGCACTGACGGCCAGCCGAGTCCGGAGATACCTCATGCCTGAAGACCCAATGCCTGAAGACCGAGTGCCCGCAGACAAGGTCGAGCGGCTATTCGGCAAGCTGGCCGACGCTCCGCTGCCCGCGCCTTCGGCCAGCGCAGTCGTGGCTCGAGGCCGGCAGCGCCGCCGCCGCGCCAGGATCGGCGCGTCAGCGTCGGCGGCAGTCCTGATCGCCGCAGCCGCCCTGGGCGCGCACCAGCTCGCGGGCCCTGGAACTGGCCGCGGTCAGCCAGTCTCCCCGCCCAGCAGCTCGCCGAGCCCGACCGTAACCAGCTCGCCCGGACCCGTCCTGCCGCCCGCCGGTTCCGGCCCGCTCATTCTCGGGCTGGACGCGAGCAATCGCATCGTCATGACCCGGATCGGCAGCACCGCAGCTCCGGTTCCGGTGCCCGGCCTGCCCAACATCGCCGGCGGCCCGTTGCAGATAGCCACCAACCCGGCCGGCGGCTGGGTGGTCACCTACTCGACCAACCCGCGCGCTCCCTACGGCGAGCAGCCCGCCCGGCTGGCCACGGTGACCGCATCAGGCGCCATCCAGCCGTTTGGCCCCGCCTTCGTCGGCGGCAAGAAGGCGGTCGTCTCGGTGGCGGTCAGCCCTGACGGCAGCCGTCTTGCCCTCGTGGTCCAAATAGAGTCGGGCGGCCTTGGCTCAGCGGTCATCACGGTCATGCCGATGCCTGGCTACGATTCCGCCACGCGGACCTGGACGTTCCCCCGCGGCAGCAACGTGAACTTCGCCAAGGACCTGTCCTGGGCGCCGGGCGGCCAGAACCTCACCTACGCAGCCGGCCTTCAGACCGGGGCCGGGATCGGGGGCGCGCCGTCAACGCTCGACACGGCAGCGCCAGGTGATGTGGCTCCGGTGGACACGGGCTGGCCTAGCGGTAAGGGCCAGCAGTGTCAGCCGGACGCTGGCGGCTGGCTCGGCAGCACCGGGCGCTTTGCCGCGGTGGAGGAGTGCGACTTTGCGCTCAAAGGCGCCAAGGTGATGTTCCAGCCTGCCGACCCGAGCACGGGCACGTCGACAGGGTCGGCCATCCGGCTTCCCGGCCTGCAGCCTGGCTGCGGCAGCGCGACGATCGACTCCTCGCCCGACGGCCAGCAAATTCTCGTCGGCTACTGCAATGCGCTGCTACTCGACAGTGGCGGGAAGATCACGTTGCTGCCCGGCTCACTGGGCGAAGAGACCGCCTGGGCAGGATCCGGGATATCGCGATCGCAGTCATAGCCAGGTCGGCAGCCTGCGCATACCTCGCACTGGCAGTTAGCAACGGCCTCAGCGGGGTAAACATGCACGTTCCTACCGTCGGCTTACTGTCGGCTTGGCGGGGAGTCTGGTGACGTGGCCGTGCCAGGCTGACCGTGAGCCGATCTTCCTGGAGTCGGCCTGGCGTGTCGTGTTGATTACTGAGGGCCGGCGATGATGATGGCCGGTTATGGCCGTTCTGCCGCCTCCTGCGCCGGGTTGCGCGTCGTGCGCTGCCCGGGATGCGGTGATCGCCGAGCAGGCCCGCGTGCTGGAGGAGCAGGCTGCCGCGATCGGGGAGCTGCGGGCCGACGTGGTGGCGCTCGCGGCGGAGGTCCGGGAGCTGCGGCGCCGGCTGGGCCGCAATAGCGGCAATTCCTCGATGGCCCCCTCGGCTGATGACCTGCCAGGCCGCATGCCGCCGCCGGCGAAGCCTGAACGCGGCAAGGGCGGGCGCCAGCCCGGCAAGCAGCCAGGCGCCCCGGGATCGCACCTGGCCTGGTCCGCCAGCCCGGACGGCACGGTGCCGCACTTCCCGTGGGGGCCGTGCGCGTGCGGCGCGGACCTGGCCGCTGCGGCTGACCTAGGCGTGGCCGCTTCGCACCAGATCGTGGACATCCCGCCGGAGACCGCGACGGTGACTCAGCATGACGTGCACGAGGTGGCCTGCCGGTGCGGCCGGGTGCACCGGGCTCTGGCCCCGGCAGGGGCAGGCGTCGCCGGGACGGTCACCTACGGCCTGGCCCTGCAGGCGTGGTGCGTGTACCTGATCGCGGCGCACGCCATCCCGGTGCACCGCTGCGCGGAGCTGATCGAGGCGCTGACCGGCGCCGAGCCCTCGCCCGGGTTCGTGTACTCCATGATCGCCCGCGCCGCCGCAGCCGTGGCCGGGGCGAACAAGGCCATCCGGTGCCTGATACTTCCCGGCTATTTTCTCGGCGTACAAAGGTGCATCTGCTAGTGCCGACTCCGCATCTGGATTCTGCTCAAGAACAGGCAACGACAAGTTGAGATCCCGGTTTTGGACAACTGTTGCCGCTGTCTGGCCCTGCTCCGCCAGTCCGGTGAAGCAGGTGAAATCGACGGCTTTTTTTCTTGGCCCAGGCACTAAAAGCACCGTTCCGGCAACCTCAACGCGGCCATCGAAGCGGGCGATGGCGGCAGCCGCCGATGGCGCACCTGCTTGACACGCGGCTGCTCAGGGTCCTTGTCAGCTATCACAACGGAAACTGGGATCAGGCCGCGGCCGAACGAACGGCTGGTGACCCTGATCGACGACCTCGGTTAGGGCTGGCTGCTGGCGCGGGCCCATCTCCTCGCAGTGCACGTCGCGGCCGGCCGTAGTCAGTGGCTTGCCGCCAGCAGGCACCTCGAGGCGGCGTCCCGCAATGGGGGAGCGCCGGAGCTGGCCGATGCACGGACCGCGATCGCTATCGCACGCGACGACCCGCAGGGCATCCTGACGGCCGCCGAGGATGTGGTCAGCGATCTGGGGCTGCTGAGCCTGTGGGTGCCGACAATGCCGTCACCTCATGCGACCCTGCGAATACTCGCGGAGGAGGCCACCAAGCCGACCGCGTCTCCGAACGCGGATGTTGCCGTCGGCAGGCGCGGCGAGGGTCCTTCCGTCCGGTGGTTTCTGTTGAGGGTCCAGTGCGGCCGGTGGGTGTTGTAGTGATCGATGTATTCGCTGAGGATGTGATGGAGATGTCGCCGGCCGGTGATGAGGATGCGGTCGGTGCACTCGCGCCAGGCGCTGGCGACCCAGCGCTCGCAGATCGCGTTCGCGCGCGGTGCCTGGACAGGCGTGGTGATGATCCGCATGCCGGTCGCGTTGAAGACCGCGTCGGTGTACTTGGCGTCCCGGTCTCTGATCAGGAACTCCAAGCCGTCGGTGCGCTCGCCGAAGTCCATGAGCGTGTTCCGGGCCTGCTGTACCGTCCATGCGGCGGAGGGGTGGGCGGTGACGCCGGCCAGGTGGACGCCGCGATGGTGGTGCTCGATGAAGAACAGCACATAAAGCCGACGGAGAAAGACCGTGTCGACGTGGAAGAAGTCGACCACTGCGACCGTCTTGACCTGGGCGGACAAGAACTGCTTCCAGCCGTCGGCTGCACGCCGCGGCGCAGGGTCGATGCCGGCGGCCTTGAGGATCTCCCAGATGGTGGAGGGCGCAATCTTGTGCCCGAGACCCGAGAGTTCGCCGCAGATTCGCCGGTAGCCCCAGGTCGGGTTGTCGCCGGCCATCTCCAGCACGAGCCGGCGGATCGTCGGGCCGGTGCGCGGCCGTCCTGGTGTCCGCCGCGGATAGGTCCAGCGGCGCTTAACCAGATCGGCGTGCCAGCGCAGAAGGGTGCGAGGGGTGATGATCAGGGACAGCTGGCGGCGGTGCGCGGTGGAAAGCTGCCGGGTGAGGGCGGCCAGGATCGCCCGGTCGCCCCAGGTCAGCCGAGTGATCTGACCTGCCGTTGCAGGATGGCGATCTGGTGGCGCAGCACTAGGATCTCGGTGTTCTTGGCGTTGTCGGAGCGGGGCAGCAGGGCCAGCCAGCCGCACGGCCGCGCGAAGATCAGGTAAAGCAGGCGGAAGGTCACGAGAGGTGATCGTGCCTGGGTCGGAGTGGCCCCGCTGGTGGTTAGCTGAGACCGGTCGGGGAGCAGGAATCCCAGCTCAGGCGCGGATAGCCCGGTTTCCGGTACCCACAGGGTCGTTGCAGGCCCACTGGCGACGGTTGGCAGGTACTCAGGGAACGTCAGTCCAAATCGCTGCGGGCGAAGTTACCTGCCGGCGTTAGCCAGCAAATCGCTGGGAGGATCAACTTGCTCCGGCCGGATTGGCAGACGCAGTATGCCTCGAAGATCCTTACCCTTCGCGAGCCATGACGCGCCAAATGCCCACACTGAGATGATTTCTCCCACATAGAGAGGAGTCAGCTCCCCGATGTCAATTTTGAGTGCCCCGCCGATTACTGCCCAGGCGGCCGCTATCAAGATCACTGCTCCGCAGAAGATATGAAATCTCTTCCTGGAATCATTGTGGTTGTGTGTCTTCTCTCGGCGGGCGAACAGGAAGCTGATCGCCGCAAGGCAAAGGATGAACACGGCTGCAGCTGCCGCATGAATTCTAGCGGTGAGTGCCTCGCCCAGCGCCTGCTCAAGGGGCGAGCATCCTGGGGGTGACGGATTGCTGCCGCAGAGTGGCGCCCCAGTGGGTACGTTCGGACGCCACGTTGGAAAGAAGACAACTGCCAGTACGGCAACGCCCGCGATGAGGCTGAGCCAGAAGTCCCAAGTCCTTGGCATGCCCGCCATGTAAGTGATGAGAAGGAAGCCCGTTACGCACAAACTACCCACAAATATATTCTGCATTGAGGTATGGTAATAGGCGCTAAGTGAGCCCCGAACGTGGACACCGCCCTTGAGGAAGTATGCTTCACCAATGATGAGAACAATCGGTAGCAGTATGCCTATGAAGCCGACCACTGTTCGGATCAGCAGATAGGATCGAACATAGAGAACCGCCGGGTCGTCATTGTTATCCATGTTGACCGGGCGCCTAAACGTGTCAGTAGTCAATCGTGGCATGGTTCCCTCCCCCAGTAGACATCGACGCGGTGACCATCAGCCACGCCAGACCCTGATCTCGTGACGATCTTGAATCTCGGCACGACTCGCCGGGCCACTATGAGAAAGAGTCATCTTGCGTTCCCCTGATACATCACCACCTGCACTCGCTCTACGTAAGTGGCAGGCAGACGATGTCAGTACTGTCACGGCTATCCCTCACGAGGCCACTGGAGTCTTCCAGCGTCTACGCCGTGGCTACCGCGTCCGCTCATCATGCAGAATCGGGCGCTTAGCCGAGGGCTGGGAAACACGCGGACTTCGGCGACCTCGGGAGCTTGGACTTGGCCGACCTGCGGAACGCTCAGTGCGCGACTGTGCGGGAGAGGCCGCGGTTGCGCCAGGACCGGGCAGGTTCCTGGGTCTTGATGGCCTTACGGCGGGATCGTGACGCCTGTTCCCCCAGGCAAGCGCCACAGTAGGGTTCTGGGTGGTGCAGGCTGGTCGCACGCCTACGACCGGCCCGGCCGGCCGGCACAGCAGGGAAGTACCGCAACAGGCACGGACGCTGATGGATATGCCGGGCAGTACAGCACGGAAGTACCGCAACAGGTGCGGATCTGCGGGGACGCGAACGGACGCTCTGGGATGGTGACCTGCGCGGATGGACGGCGGTGGACGGGTTGCCGCTGGATGGCATGCAAGAGGTCTGGGGTTCGAATCCCCATAGCTCCACAGGTCAGAGGACTAAATCGAAAACCTGAGCCCAGCGTTCAGGGATGAGTACAGCAGTAAAGTACCGCAACGGCAATCGCCTGAGGTGCCGCACACCCGTTCGGATCGAGCCTCCCGCCGCCGGCGACGGCTGCTGGCATGGCCTGCGGAT
>DASWFT010000049.1:0-1784 GCA_036394075.1 Streptosporangiaceae bacterium | reverse complement strand
GTGATCTGCTGGCTGGTCTGCTGCGCAGATCCCGGGGAGGTGGCGAACAGCCCGGCCTGCACCGCCGGCGCCAGCCCGGGCAGGGTGACGGTGCCGATCGTGGCCCAGCTCGTGCCGCCGGCGGAGTCGTAGCCGGTGATGACATCGCCGGCGCGGGTCAGCCGCAGCCAGCCCGGCGATGCGGCGGACACGCCGCTCGCCAGGCCCGGGGTGTCGCCGGTGTAGTTCCACTGCATCCGGGTGCCGTGGCCGCCGGTGACCATGACCGCCGCGTACGCCGAGCCCTGGCCGGCGCCCGCGGTGACGATCAGCCCGGCCTTCGACCACGGCACCAGGACGGGCTGGGTGTGTGCCGGTCCGCCCTGCGGGGTCGTGCCGCTTTCCGTCACCTCGGTCAGCGAGGTCACCCGTGCCGTGATGCTGCCGTCGCCGGTTAGCGGGCGGTGCACGAAGTAGAAGGTGTCGGTCACCGCCTCGCCGCCGGGACCGGTCGGGATAATGTAACGACACGCTGGGCCATTCGGGCCATCGGTGCAGGGGGCTACGTGGCTGTGACTCCCGATAAACAGGCCGAGCAGCAAGGTCACCAGCGTCGCGACGAGGATGGCGATGACCCAGCCACGGACCGTCCTGAACTTGGTCCACTCGGCCCGCAGCAGGTGCGCGAAGCCGCCGCGGCCGGGCCGGGCCGCCGGCCGGGAGGGCGTGATCGTGGTCATGAGGCCGCCCGCCCCGCCAGCCCGGAGGGACCCCCCGACTGGAACTCCACCGCGTCCCTGGTGAGTTCTATGTAGGCCTCCTCCAGGGTCGCCCGGTGCGCCGTCACCTCGGAGAACGGCACCTTGCTCCCGCCGAGCAGGGCCGTGATCCGCTCTGCCGCCAGCCCGGAGACGGTGAGGACGCCGCCCTCGGCGTCGGCCACGGTCGCTCCCGCGTTGGACAGCACGGTGGCCGCGTCCCAGCGGGCGCTGGTCCGCACCGTGACCCGGTCCGCGGACGCGGACGCGATCATGTCCGCGACGCTGGTGTCGGCGATGACCGTGCCGCGGCCGACGATCACCAGGTGGCCGGCGACCTCCTGCAGTTCGCTCATCAGGTGACTGGAGACCAGCACCGCCCGGCCCTCGGCGGCCAGCGCGGCCAAAAAGCCGCGCATCCACACGATGCCCTCCGGGTCCATGCCGTTGAACGGCTCGTCCAGCATCAGCACCGGCGGGTCACCGAGCAGCGCCGCGGCGATCCCGAGCCGCTGCCGCATGCCCAGGGAGAAGCCGCCCGCTTTCCGCCGGGCCGCGGTCTGCAGCCCGGCCAGCGCGATGACCTCATCGACGCGGCGGGCGCCAAGGCCTTGGGAGTGGGCCAGCCACAGCAGGTGGTTGCGTCCGGTCCGGCTCGGCTGCAGCGCGGCAGCGTCTAGCAGCGCCCCCGCGTGGGTCAGCGGGTTCCGCAGGCTGGCATAGGGCCGGCCGCCGACCAGCGCGTGCCCCGCGTCGGGGGCGTCCAGGCCGAGGATCACCCGCATCGTGGTGGATTTCCCCGCCCCGTTCGGGCCGATGAAGCCGGTGACCTGGCCGGGGGAGACGGTGAACGTCATCCCGCCCAGTGCGAGCGTGGGGCCGAACCGCTTGCGCAGCCCGGCGACTTCGATTGTCGTTTCCATGGTCGTGGTTGTACGCCGGGGCCGGTATCAGCACGGCGCCAGCGGCTGAAACCTGGCTGATACCGGCGGCCTGGCATGCTGAAAGCACTGGCCAGTACGCCTCGGGAAGGAACATGCGCGGTCA
>DASWFT010000048.1:0-4012 GCA_036394075.1 Streptosporangiaceae bacterium | reverse complement strand
CGGGAACAATGACAACATCATCAACGATCCGAGCTACTGGGGGCCGCTCATCAAGCTCATGTCCCCCGAGCGCGGACCGGACGTGGCCATCGATACGCAGCTGAAGAAGATCGGCCTGTCGCCGGACGACATCAAGTACGTGGCGGTCAGCCACATGCATCTCGACCATGGCGGGAACGTCTGCAGGTTCCCCAAGGCGACCATTCTCGTGCAGAAGGACGAAATGAAGAGCGCGGCCTGGCCCGAGCCGGGGACGGCCCGCTACTTCATTCCGGGCGACGTGGCGTGCCTGCGGAGCGACCTCGGCGAATCGCTCCCCAGCAAGTTCAAGATGGTTCAGCTCACCGGCGACTTGGACGTGTTCGGTGATGGCAGCGTCGTCCTCAAGAACTGGCCCGGCCACACTCCGGGCAGCCAGATGGCGATCGTGCGCCTCCCGAAGACCGGCACCGTCATCCTGACGAGCGACAACGTCATCTTCCCGGAGAACCTCAGCAAGAACCTGCTGCCCGACACCTCGCTCGCCTACAACCCGACCGGCATCCTGAGTGCCTACGAGTACATCCGGTTCCTCCAGGGCCGCGAGAACGCAAGCTTCATGACCGCCCACGATCCGGACGGCCCCGCCGGCAAGGCGCGGACGTCGCACGCTCCTCAGGTCTTCGAGTAGATCACGCGACCACGCAGTTCAGGTAGCACGCGGCCGCTGGCCGGCCCCAGCGGCCGGCGGCGCGCTAGTCGCTACTCGCCATGCCTGTCGTGCGGGACTCGTTGGCCGCGCGGGACCGCGTCGGCGACGTGCGTTGACCTGCTTGGTGCGAAGGCTCGCAACCACAGAAATCGCCTCCCGCGGAACGAATCGCCCGCCCTCGCGTTAGCACAGGCGGATCGTTCGAAGACTCCACGGGGGTGATTTCATGCTGAAGCGCGGGGCGCCAGTGCTGTTGGTACTAGCCTTGATGGCCGGGTGGGTGATCGGGACGAGTGCGGTCTGGGCGGCGGGAGCGCCCAAGGCGTATGTGGGCCTCTTCAAGGACGATGCAGTGGCCGTCATCGACACCGGCCAGAACAAAGTGGTCGGGACCATCTCGGTGCCGAAGGGACCGCACGGGCTAGTGGTGACGCCCGACGGCCGCAAGGTCTACGTGAGCAGCGACGGCGCCTCGGTCGTGAGCGTCATCGATACGGCCAACGACCGCGTGGTCGCCAGCATCGACGTGGGTGCGACGCCCCACGGGCTCGCGGTCTCGGGCGACGGCAGCCGGGTCCTCGTCATGGGCTGGGGCTCGAACCGGGTGCTGGTCATCGATACCGCGACGGACCGCGTGATCGGCGAGGTACCCGTCGCCCAGCCCCACAACGGCACGCTGAGCCGAGACGGACGCACCGGGTGGGTGGCCTCCCAGCAGCAGGGCGTCACGGCCCTCGCTCGGCTGGACCTGACCGCCTGGAAGGAAACCGCGCGCGTACCGCTGGACAAGACGCCCCGGGGGCTCGAATTGAGCCCGGACGGACGGCGGGTCTTCTTCACGCTGGCCGGCGTCAATGCCGTCCAGGTGCTGGACACCGCCACCGGCCAGATCGTCGCGCAGATCCCCGTGGGCGCCTCCCCGCATTACGCGCCCTTCACGCCGGACGGCCGCCAGGCGCTCGCGGTGGTCCAGGGCCCCGGCGAGCTCGCGATCCTGGATACCGCGAGCAACACGGTGGTCGGCACCGTCGCGGTGGGCAAGGCCCCGCACTGGACCATGGCCAACGCCGCCGGGCGCACTGCCTACGTGACCAACGAAGGCTCCAACGACGTTTCGGTCGTGGATCTGGCCAGCCGCACGGTAACGGCCACCATCGCGGTGGGCAACGCCCCGCGCAAGATCGCGGTCCAGGCGGCGGCCGGTGCTGCCACCACGAGCCCGGCGCCACCGCGCGCAGCCGCGGCCCCTGCGGGGAAAGGTAAGTCGGTCACGCTGGGCGGTGTGACGTATGCCGACCACGGCAGCAAGGACGTCCGGAACCTGTCGAAGCTGGAGCTGGAGGCCGACGACTACTACTTCTCGCCCACCTTCCTACGCGGGAATCCGGGGCAGAAGCTGACCCTGATCGTGGAGAGCGAGGCGGCCACCCTCCACAATCTCAGCATTCCCGCCCTGGGCATCGACAAGGACATCCCGCCCAAAGGCAAGGTGCAAATCGCCGTCACCTTCCCGGCTTCCGGGGTGCTGGCCTTTTTCTGCAAGTTCCACGGGCCGCTGGGTATGAACGGCCAACTGCTAACCGGCGATGCACCGCCCAGCGGGGGGGCGAGCCGCGCCCCTCTCGCGCCGTCTCGTTGAAGGGGAAGCCGTATGTCTGACGGGGAAAGGAAGACCTCGTTACCTCCCTGTCATATGAAGGCCTGACTGGCGACGGGAGCGCTCGTTAGGCGCAGGGCATGCAACGTGTTGGCGCGCCGCCCTGTTGAAGATCTGCGCTTTTTGCTGCTCGCGGGTTACCAGAAGGATCTCGCGCCCGTGAAGATGCATCTTCGAGATATGGGCCCCCTCGACAGCCGGATCGCCCGCTGGGCTCCAGTTCCCGTGCGTCTGATCGTCGGCTATGGCTTCATGGAGCACGGGTTCGCCAAGCTGGCCCGAGGCCCTGAAGCATTTGCGGCTACCCTGCACGCGATCGGCGTGCCGGCGCCACATGTCATGGCGTGGTCCACGATATCGATCGAAGTTCTCGGCGGTCTGGCGGTGATTCTGGGTGCGTTCGTGGCGCTGGTCGCCTTACCGATGGCTGCGCTCTTGGTGGTGGCGATCTTTACCGTGCATCTGCCCTACGGGTTCAGTTCCATCAAGCTCTTGTCCGTGACCGCGGCCGGGGCGCAGTTCGGGCCGCCCGGCTATGAATTGAACCTCCTCTATCTCGCCTGCCTCGCGGGCCTTGTCCTGGGCGGTCCGGGACCACTGGCGATAGACGGACTAGCGCATTCTTGCGGAAACCGACACACAGGAGGAGCGTCATGAAAGGAAAGAGGCCAATCACGATGGCGGCCGCGCTGCTGCTCGCAGCCGCGGTCAGCCCGGCGCTGCCGGGCGTGTCGATCCGGTCGGCCGCGGCGGCCGATGAACCCCGGGCCTCCGCGCACGTGAGCGCCGGGACGGGGCTGGTCAGGGCGGTCGATGCCGGCACGAACACTCTGGTGCTCGTGACCCGGAGCGGCGCCCAGCGCGTCCACGTCTCTCGCGCGGCAACCATTCGGGACGATCACGATGCTGCGCTCGCGCTCGGAGAGATCAGGCCAGGGGATGCCGTCGCCTACTCCGAGATAGCGTCGGGTGACGCCACCGTGCTGCACGTGGCACGCCAGTTCTGGGCCGTACCCAGCGAAGGGTGAGCCGACCTGTCAGATCGTTTCGCTCTCGCGCAGGGTAAGGGGGCTCTGCAGCACGAAGCGGGTGATCTCGTCCTTGCGCAGGAACGCCACTCCCGGCCGACTCTTGGCGTACTGCAGGACCGCGTCCCAGACCCGCACCATCTGCGGCGTGCCGCCGATGCGGTCGTGCGCGCTCACCGACATCATCCGGCGGCGGCGGCCGGCCTCCTCGTAGAGCTGGTCTGGTCGAAGTCCAGCGTGATCTGCTCGAGGAACTTGGAGGGTGCGCGGCTGAGTCCGCCCGGCCTGATGACCTGACAAGTCCGCAAGATCACGCAACACCGGCGCGGGCGCGGCGCCCGGCGACGTTGTACGATCAGCTAGCTACATGCAACGACACATCGCGCAATCCGCTCTCGCCCGATACGGCATTGCCGTCGCGAGCGTGGCCCTCGCGATCATGCCGGCGCTGTGGCTGCGACCCTTGGCGCTGGCCGGCGCTCAGTTCTTGCTGGTCGCGGTGTTGATCACAGGCTGGGTCAGCGGTCTGCGGCCGGCGCTGGTGGCCTGGGGCCTGGCCACCCTGGCCTTCAAGTACTATTTCACCCCGCCGCTCGATTCATTGATGGTCGACGTCGCCCAGCTCCCCCGTTTGAT
>DASWFT010000047.1:0-3465 GCA_036394075.1 Streptosporangiaceae bacterium | reverse complement strand
AGATCAGGTGGCTGGAAAGAATAGAACATTCTCGCCGGAGTTCCGTGAGGAAGCGGCCAAGATGGTGGTGGAGTCGTCCCGCGCTATCGCAAGCGCTGCGAGAGAACTCGGAATAAGCGAGACGAGTCTGGGGAACTGGGTCCGGGTGTACCGGGAGAAGCACGCGGCGGATGAGCCGCCGCTGCAGCTTTCAGAACGGGCCCGGCTGCGGGAGCTCGAGCGCGAGGTCCGCGAGCTGAGAATGAAAGCCGATTTTCTTTCAAAAGCCGGTGTGCCACGAACACGGGAGGCAGCGTGAGGTAGCCGAAGCTGTCAAGCGTGGTGCTGTACGAGAGATGAAGGATGTTGGCCCTTCGGAGCCGCCCTTCGGGGGGAGGCTCCAAACCGCCCTCTGCTGCGTTAGCCGAAGACTGTCGTGGTGAGCGATGAGGGAAAAGGCACTGGGTTAGGTGTCAGGTGGGGATCAGGAAGGCGTTGCATTAAAAGCTCTCTCTTTGAGGGTTCGCTGTTGAAGCGTCGTTATTTAATGAAGTGGCATCGAAACCGGGTGTTACTGCTTGACCCGGGATGAGCCTGGCGGGTGCCCGGTTACTGGCCAGGTGGTGCCCGGCGCGGAGGCGGCGCGAGCCTGATCTGCTGCTCTCGTGCGGAACGTGGGAAAGCGCGTCCCGATACAGTCCCGGCCGCCGGGCCAGTCGATAGGGAGCTCCCCAAGCGTGTGAAGCGCGAGGGGCTGAGTACCGTCGCGGGACGCGCAGGCGGACCGGCCCGTAGTAGCGGCGAGGCTTCTGCTTGATGCGGTGGAGGCGGAGCGAAGGGGCCGGCTCATCCGTGGTTTGCCGATCCGATCAACCAGTCTGCTGGGAGGAGTCGTGTGGGCGAGCAGAAACCGCAGGGCAAGTCGTTTGACATTTCGAAGCAGGAGGTTTGGGACGCCTGGCTGAAGGTGAAGGCCAATAAGGGCGCGCCTGGGGCGGACGGCTGCTCGATCGAGGACTTCGAGACCGATCTGAAAGGCAATCTGTACAAGATCTGGAATCGGATGACGTCGGGCAGCTACTTTCCGCCTCCGGTGATGGCGGTGGAGATACCGAAGCCGCATGGCGGAGGGACCAGAATTCTCGGGGTTCCTACTGTCGCGGACAGAATCGCGCAGACTGTGGCGGCCGCCCGGCTGGAGAAGTCGGTGGAACCGAAGTTCCACGACGATTCCTACGGGTACCGGCCAAGACGGTCGGCGCTGGACGCGGTTGGGAAATGCCGGGAACGCTGCTGGAGCTATGACTGGGTGGCCGATCTGGACATCCAGAAATTTTTCGACAGCGTGCCCTGGGACCTTATCGTCAAGGCGGTCGAGGCCAACACTGATCAGCCCTGGGTCATCTTGTATGTGAAGCGGTGGCTTGCAGCTCCGCTGGAGATGCCCGATGGCTCGCTTGCGCAGCGGGACCGCGGAACCCCGCAGGGGTCGGCGGTGTCGCCCGTGCTCGCCAACCTGTTCCTGCACTACGCATTCGACACGTGGATGGCGCGGAGGTTTCCGGCCTTGCCGTTCGAGCGATACGTCGATGATGCCGTGGTGCACTGCCGTTCCGAGCGCCAGGCCCGCATGGTGGTGCAGGCGATCGGGGAGCGGATGGAGCAGGTCGGGCTGCGCCTGCACCCGGACAAGACCCGGATTGTGTACTGCAAGGACGGACAGCGCAGGGGCTCTAGCGAGCACACCTCGTTTGATTTCCTGGGGTTCACCTTCCGGACCAGGGGCGTGCGGAGCAGGCACGGGAATGTGTTCACCGGGTTCGGCCCGGCCATCAGCAAGAGCGCCCTGAAGAAGATCAGCGGCCAGGTGAGAGCCTGGCGGCTGCATCTGAAGACCGGCAGAACCCTCAGGGACCTCGCACGAGAGATCAACCCCATCGTGCGCGGCTGGATGCAGTATTACGGGGCGTTCTACCGCTCCGCGCTGCATTCGCTCCTTCAGCGCATCAACGGCTATCTGGTGCGCTGGCTGCGGAAGAAATACCGGCGACTGCGGACCTTCGCTAAAGCGCACGCCGCCTGGGGCAGGCTCACCCGCCAGTACCCTGGCTATTTCGCGCACTGGCAATGGATCCGCGGGCACTGGCGGGAAGGATGAGAAGAGCCCGGTGACGGGAGACTGTCACGCCGGGATCTGTGGGAGCCCGGGGGTGCGATTCCCCCGGGCCACCCGACCCGCGTACTTCGCGAGGGAGCATCGGTGAGCGATCATTATGAGTTCATCGACGCCGAGTACGCTGCGACGCCCGCCGGAACCGGCGCTGCTCCCACGATCACGTGCATGTGCAGGTGGCTGGGAGTATCAAAGTCGGGATTCTATGAGTGGCGGTCCCGCCCGGATAGCGCCACTGCGGAAAGGCGGAAGAAGCTGGCTCTTATCATCAAGAGGATATTCGACGACTCCGATTCCGCCTACGGCTACCGGCGTATCGCGGCCCAGCTCGCCCGGCAGGGCACCGTGGCCTGCCCCGAGCTGGTCCGGAAGCTGATGCGGCAGCTGGGCCTGGTGGCCTGCCAGCCGCGGCCGTGGCGGCCGGTCACCACGCAGCAGGGCCAGGCCGGCCCGATCCCGGACCTGGTGAACCGCGACTTCAGCGCGCAGGTGCCGGGCGCGAAGATGGTCGGCGACATTACGTATATCCCGACCTGGCAGGGCTGGGCGTTTCTCGCGACCGTGATTGACTGCGCGACCCGCAAGTGCGTCGGCTGGGCGATAGACGACAATTACCGGACGCCGCTGATCACGAGCGCGATTCAGATGGCCGCGCGCAATGTCGAGCTTCCCGCTGATGCTGTTTTTCATTCTGACCGCGGCAGCAATTACACGTCCGCTGAGTTCGCCGCGGTCCTGGACGGGCTGGGAATCCGCCAGTCAGTCGGCCGCACCGGATCGTGTTTCGATAATGCTCTCGCCGAATCGTTCAATGCCGCGGTGAAAGTCGAGCGGGTCCACCGTACCGTGTACCCGACGATAAAGAAAGCACGGGAGGACATTGCGCGGTACATCGAGCTCCGGTATAATCGGATGCGTCTCCATTCGGCACTCGGCTACAGGACTCCGCAAGAAGTCCACGACGAGTACCTGAACCGGCAGCGTGCAGCATGAAATAGCTCCAATTCCGCTGTCCGGAAAGCGTGGGGCGGCCCAGCAACCCCTACCTCAGCGCCGCACTCGGCGAAGCCGCCATCAGCGCCGCCCGCACCCAGTCCTTCCTCGGCGCCAAATACCGGCGGATGGCCCGGCGGATGCCCAAGAAGAAAGCCCTGGTCGCCACCGGCAACTCCATGCTGGTCATCATCCACGCCCTGCTGTCCGACCCCGCCGCCCGCTACACCGACCTCGGCGCCGACTACTACGAACAACGCATGCACGCCCGCCGCCAGGCCCGCAACCACGTCCGCAGCCTCGAACGCCTCGGCTACAAA
>DASWFT010000046.1:0-22081 GCA_036394075.1 Streptosporangiaceae bacterium | reverse complement strand
CTGGACAGGCACATCCAGTTGCGGCGCCCCGTAGGGACTCTGGCCGGCCAGGTCCTTTCGCAGGGGCAGGCCAGTCATCGCGGCGTCCCGGCGGCCGGCACCCGGACGCGGACGGCGGCGACGTGCGCGGCCAGGTCCTCGGCGCCGCCCAAGGCGTCGATGTGCGGCGCGACCCCGGCGAGCGCGGCCTCGTCGCACTCGACCAGGTGGATGCCGCGCAGGAAGGACAGCACGGACAGGCCGCCGCTGTGCCGCGCGGTGCCGCCGGTGGGAAGCACGTGGTTGGAACCCGCGAGGTAGTCGCCGAGGGATACCGGGGCGTAGGGGCCGACGAAGACAGCACCCGCGTTGCGGACCCGGCGCGCGAGCCTGGCGGCGCCCTCGGCCTGGATCTCCAGGTGCTCGGGCGCCCATGCGTCGGCGACCGCCAGGGCGGCGTCCAGGTTGTCCACGAGCACGCAGGCGGACTGGCCGTCCAGGGCAGCTTGCACTCGTTCACGGTGCCGGGCCGCGGCGACCTGGCGGCCGAGTGCCTCGTCGGTGCGGTCGGCGAGCCCGGCGTCGGTCGTGATCAGCAGGCAGGCGGCCAGCGGGTCATGCTCGGCCTGGGCGATCAGGTCGGCGGCGACGAATTCCGGGTCCGCGGTGTGATCGGCGATGATCGCGACCTCGGTCGGGCCGGCCTCCGCGTCCGTGCCGATCGTGCCGAGCAGCAGTCGCTTGGCCGCCGCGACATAGACGTTTCCAGGGCCCGTCACGGTGTCCGCGGCGGCGCAATCAGCCGTGCCGTAGGCGAACATGGCGATGGCCTGGGCGCCGCCCGCCGCGTGCACCTCGTCCACGCCGAGCAGCGCGCAGGCCGCGAGCACGGCCTGGTCAGGCAGCCCGTCCCCGCCGGGCCTCCCGTCCCCATCGCCAAGCGTTTCCCCATCGCCAAGCGTGTTCCCATCGCTAAGCGTGTTCCCATCGGCAAGCGTGTTCCCATCGGCAAGCGCGTCACCGCCCGGCAGGTCTTGCTGGGTGGCGTCCAGCTTGGCCCGGCTCGGGCGCGGTGGAGAGGCCACGGCGATCTTGGCCACCCCCGCGACCTGTGCCGGGACCACATTCATGATCACCGATGAGGGGTAGGCCACCAGCCCACCCGGCACGTAGACACCGGCGCGATCGACTGGAACGTAACGTTCGGTAACAAAGGAGCCTGGTGCGACCGTGGTGGTTGTGTCCGGTGGCCGCTGCGCCTCGTGCACCAGTCGCACCCGGCGGATGGCCTCCTCCAGCGCGGCGCGCAGATCCGGGGCCAGCGCTTGCAGCGCCTCGGCCAGCGCGCGGGCCGGGACCCGGGTGGTGGGCAGGTCAACGCCGTCGAACCGGGCGGTGTACTCGCGCACCGCGGCGGCCCCGCGATGGCGGACGTCCTCGCAGATGGGCCGGACCGCGGCCACCGCCGCCTCGACGTCAAGTTCCGCGCGCGGCAGCACCCCGGCGAGCTTTTCCCTGCTCAGGGCGGCTGCCGATGATCCGCGTAGATCGATCCTGGAAAGCACCC
The DNA here is from genome assembly GCA_036394075.1 of Streptosporangiaceae bacterium. Lineage (GTDB taxonomy): Bacteria > Actinomycetota > Actinomycetes > Streptosporangiales > Streptosporangiaceae > JAWWPY01. The sequence continues at coordinate 20,535 of DASWFT010000046.1, read as the reverse complement.
GCACAGTCTACGGAGGGGGCGGTGCAGCCGCTGAATACGTCCGCATGGTGGGCAGGCCGGGCCGGCGGCGGGGCTGCCCTGTCCGGCCTGCCCGGGCGCCGGGTGTGTCCCCTGGGCGCTGCCCTCACAGGCCGAGGACGCGCTCGGCGTTCTCGTGGAAGACGAGGCTCATGACAGCTTCGTCGTAGCCGAGTTCGTCCCACTCCTTGAGCACCCGCTCATAGGTCATGCTGGGATGGTCACTGCCGAACATCACCTTCTCGCGGAGACGGCCGCGGATGTCCTTCCGCACCCCGGGTGGAAAGTATTTCGGTGCCCAGCCAGAGAGTTCCCAGTACACATTGGCCTTGTGCAGGGCGACAGCCGTCATGTCCTCGACCCAGGGCCAGCCCGGATGGGACGCGATGATGGTCAGCCCCGGGAACTGCGCGGCGAGGTTGTCGATCGCCATCGGGTGGGCGTGTGACAGCCGCGCTCCCAGGCCACCGGGGAGGCCGGCCCCCATCCCGGTCGTCCCGACGTCAATCATGACGGGCACCCCCATGCCATCGATCGCCTCGAAGAGCGGGCGGAGGTCAGGGTCGTCCACGGAGAAATGGCCGATGATCGGATGGAAATGAAATCCCAGCACGTGGTGTACCTCGACGGCCGTGACGGCCTCGGCGACCGCCTGCTCGCCCTTCAGCGGGTCGACCGCTCCCCATGCCTGGATGAAGGTCTGGGGATGGCGGTCGCGCATCCCGGCGACATAGGCGCTCGTGCACGGGGGGGCACCAGTCAGGGATTCGATGTCGAACGCAACGAGCACGGCCTCTACCCCGGCGCTGGCCACGTCGGCCACCACCTCGTCCTCAGCCCTGCCTGCCCAGGATCGGCCCCAGTACCTGGCGAGCGCGTCCACGTACGGGCCCTGCGATTTGACCCATTCTTCTGTCCCGGGGTAGCAATGCAGGTCGATCCGTCTCATGGTCCCCATCGCCCGACCTCCTTACTGTGGTGAGCACCTGGCTCCTGGCCGCGGTGAACCCAGGCCTCCAGGCTGAGGACGGTTTCCCGGCCGGCCAGCCGGGGCTGGTAATCTGGGCTTGTTACAGCGGTAGTGACTAGCGCGCCATATCGGAGGCTGTGCGGATGGTGACGGACGATCCAGGTTCCGTCGAGCGGCTGATCGAGCTGGGTTTCTCGCATTACGAGGCGCGGGCCTACGTCGGCCTGCTGGGCCAACCACCCATCACCGGCTATGCCCTGTCCAACGTGACGGGCATCCCGCAGCCGAAGGTGTACGAGACGCTGCGCCGGCTGGCGCGCAAGGGAGCTGCCATCCCCATCGAGGGCGAGCCCGTCCGGTTCGTTGCCCTGCCGCCCGCCCAGCTGCTGGCCCAGCTCGAAACCGCGTTCCACCGGCGGTTGGCCGATGCCGAGCTGGAGCTGACGCGCTCGGTCACCCCCGAGGGCACAGCCAACTTCCGGGTCCTTCCGGTGCTGACCCGGTGGGACGAGATCGAGAAACATGGCGTCGAGATGATCGATGGGGCGCGGCGCCACATCTACCTGTCGCTCAACTGCGACAACGCGTCCGCGGTGGTCAGCGCGGTCGGCCGGGCGGACGAGCGCGGCGTGCAGAGCGACATCCTGCATTTCGGCCCGGCCGGGGTGGAGGTGAGGAACGGCCGCTTGCTCAGGCACTTGAGCACGGACGGGGTCATCTACCGCCATCACCAGGCACGGCATCTGGCCCTCGTCGTTGATGGCACCCAGGTGTTGTGGGCGCTGGCGGCGGACGGCACGGCGTGGGACGCCCTGCGGGCCGACGACCATCTGCTGGCGGCAGCCGTCAAGGGCTATGTGCGGCACGACATGTACGTGCAGCAGATCGCCAAGGACTTCGGCAGCATCCTCGCCGAGCGGTACGGCCCCGGGCTCGAAGGCCTCGTGACACCCGACGCGGCGGCGTCGGCGGCGCGTTCCGGCGGCAAGTCCCGGCGCCGGAAGCTCACCGCCTGAGCCAGGGCGTGTCCCGCGGATCGCCGGCCTGCTGGGCGTCCGCTCGCGACGGCCGAGATCCACGAGATACGCCCTCGCGGTCATGGATGCCCCGGGCTGGCGAGGCGGCCGGCCAGTTCTTGCTTGGACACCTTGCCGAAGCCTGACAGCGGAAGGGAATCGAGGATCTCGAGCCGTTCCGGCAGCTTGAACTTCGCCATGTCGAATCCGCCGAGAAATCCGACGAGCTCGTCGAGGGTAAGCGAGCGGCCCGGCTTCAGCACCACGCAAGCGCACATCCGCTCGCCCAGCACATGGTCGGGGTAGGGGACGCAGGCTACGTTCAGCACGCTGGGGTGGACCAGGATAAGGTTCTCCACCTCTTCCGCGCTGATCTTCTCACCACCTCGGTTGATGAGGTCCTTCCGCCGGCCTTCGACGATGTAGTTCCCGGACGGGTGCATCCGGAGCAGGTCACCGGAACGGTAGAAGCCGTCCGGGGAGAAGGCCCGCGCGTTGTGCTGCGGTGACCGGAAGTACCCGCGCAGCGTGTACGGGCCGCGGACGATGAGTTCCCCCACCTCCCCCGGGGGAACCTCGATGCCGTCCTCATCGACCAGTTTCACCTCGTCGCCGGGGCAGACAGGACGGCCGCACGTCTCCCGCCTGACCTCGTCCGGGTCGTCGGCGCGGACGAACATGATCAGCCCCTCGGCCATGCCGAAGTTCTCCTGGATGAAGCACCCGGGGAGCGCCACCTGCGCCCGATGGCGCACCTCCGGCTGCAGGCGCTGCCCGCCGCTCTGAATGATCCGCAGCGACGAGAGGTCGTAGCGGGCCAGCGACGGGTCATCCAGCCACCGGATGAGCAGCGCCGGCACGACGTGGATGTGGGTGACCCGGTGCCGCTCGACGAGGGCGAACACGTCCTCCGGCCGGGTGCTCGCGGCGAGCACCGCGGTCGCGCCGCTGAGCAGGAAGCCCTGCAAGCCGGGGCAGGCGAGCGGCAGGTTGTGCTCGATGGGCAGGACAAGCAGCAGGACGTCACCCTCACCGATGTCGCAGACCGAGGCGGCGAGCCTGGAGTTGCACAGGTAATCGTTGTGGCTGCGCGGGATGAGCTTGGGTATCCCGGTGGTACCGCCGGACAGCAGGAACACCGCCGGGTCGGCCGGGTCGATCTCCACCGCGGCGAGCGCGTCCTCATCGGCCGACGGCTCAGCCGCGAGCAGTTCCTCGATCGAGATGAAGCCGTCCGGCAGTCGCTCCTGGTCGGCGCCCTGCACCAGGCACAGCCTCAGCCCCGGGTGATCAGCCATGATCGTCTTCGCCATCGTAATGTAGTCGAACCCTCTGGCCTGGGCCGGGATGGCCAGAGCGATCGCGTCCGAGATCCCGGCGAACTGGTCGATCTCCCGGCGCCGGTGGCCCGGCAGGGCCAGGATCGGGATCGCTCCGACCTTCTGCAGCGCGAGGTAGAGGTACACGAACCCGGCCACATTCGGCAGTTGCACCACCATCCGGTCGAGCGGCCGGATGCCGCGGTCGAGCAGGGCCCGGGCCAGCTGCGTGGACCGCTCATCGACCTGGCCATAGGTGATCTCATCGGTGCCGTCCACGACGGCGATCCGGGTGGCGAACCTCTGGAACACGTCGCGGAAGCCGTCGATGAGCGGGCGATCCTGCCAGTACCCGGCGGCGCGGTAGCGGGCCGCGAAATCAGCCGGGAAGGGGACGACGCCATCTAGCATGGCCGCGCCCCCGGGCGCTGGATCGTGACCACCTGGCTGGGCATCTCCTTCTCCTGTCCTGCTGCTGGGCACATCGTGGCGGTAGCCGCTACGGCGTGACTTTGACCACGGGAACGTGCACCACGACGACCTGGTCTGAGGCGAGCCCTTCCTTGATGGCCCCGCCGAGAGCCTCCCGGTCGGCAGCAGCCACGCCCGCCGCCCCGTATCCGCGGGCCACGGCCAGTAGGCGTCGATGACCATGACTGTCCCTTCGATGCGGGCCGGGGCGGGCTGACGGTCCATGGATCTCGATAGTAGTTACTTGAGTAGGTAGCGTACAAGCGGGAACAGGCCAGAGCAAGATCCACGAACGGTGATCATGTGACCGAGGCGAATCCGCTATCGAGACCACGACCGGCCCGGTCACGACCGTGATCAAGTGACCGGGATGAATCCCCCGTCGACCACCACGACCTGCCCGGTCACGAAGGCGTTGGACAAGGCCAGGGAGACGATCGTCTCGGCCACGTCGTCGTGCGTCGCCACCCGCTGCAGCGGGGTCAGCCTGGCCCGCCGTTCCATCAGCCGGTCGTAGTTGCCGCCGAGCTGATGCTCCATCCACTCCCCCGCGATCCACCCCGGCGCGACCCCGTTCACCCTGATCTTCGGGCCGAGCGCCCCGGCCAGGGTCTTGGTCAGGTTCACCGCCGCCGCTTTCGACGCCGAGTACGGCAGCGACTGCGGGCCGGGCCGCAGCCCGGCGATGCTGCACGTGGTCACGATGGCCGCGATGGGTGACTGGCGGAGCATCGGGACGCAGGCGCGGACGACCTGCACCATGCCCCGGACGTTCACCGCGAAGACCCGGTCCCAGCCCGCCATGTCTAGGTCGTCCAGGTCGGCGGGCGGCGTGTCAATGGTGGTCCCCGCATTGCTGACCAGGACATCCAGCCGACCGAAGGCCGACTTGACCTGGTCAGCCATGGCCAGCACGGCGGGCTCGTCGGCGACATCAGCCTGGCAGGCGATCGCCCTGGCGCCGAGTGCGGCCACGGCACCGACGGTAGCATCGGCCCCGGCCTGGCTGGTCGCGTAGTTGACCACCACGTCGAAGTCCCGCCTCGCAAAGGCGAGCGCGCTGCTGCGCCCGATGCCGCGCGAGGCACCCGTAACCAGGACAACGGGACGCCCATTCGCTGCCATGTGCTCACCTCTCCGCGCTGTGCCGCGCTGTGCCGCGCTGTGCCGCGCTGTGCCGCGCTGGACTTCGCTGGACCGCGCTGGACCGCGCTGGACCGCGCACTATGGGCCGTAGCGCTCGCCCGACCCGCGCCCATGCAGCCTACTGCCTACCACGGTAGGTGGTTAGACTTGTCGGCACCTGACCGGATCAGAGCCGACCCGAGAACCCCGAGGATCCTCCATGATCAGCACATCTGGCCAGTCCCCGGCCAGCCCGCACCGGTACCAGCAGTTCATCGCCGGGGAATGGGCCGACGCGGAGGGCGGAGGAACGTTCGAGGACTTCAGCCCCTACGACGGCAGTGTCTTCGCGCAGGTGCCCGCCAGCACCGCCGCCGATGCCCGGCGTGCCGTCGAGTCCGCCGCCGCTGCCTTCCCGTCCTGGAAGGCCACCCCGCCCGGGGCACGACAGCGGCTGCTGCTGCGCGCGACGGGCCCACCATGTACGCCGAGCCCATCCTGCCCATCGGCGGGGTCAAGGAGAGCGGCTGGGGCCGGTTCGGCCGCTGGTCGGTGGAGAACTTCACCGACCGCAACCTGATAACAGTGCACCACGGCAAGCCACTCCGCACGTTGTGACTGACTGACAGGCCGGCTGACTGATAGCTCGGCTGACCGATAGCTCGGCTGACCGATAGCTCGGCTGACTGACAGGCCGGCCAACTGCTAGGCCGGCTGATCAGTCAGAGCGGTGCAGCGCGGCGGTGATGACGTTGGCCACGGCGGCGGGCAGGCCGGCCGCCGGGACCCGTAGCCCGATCACGTGCGACCCGGCCAGCACCGGGCCCGGGACAACGAACTGCACGGACGGGAACCGCCTGGCCTGCGCCCTGACCGCCGCCACCTGGGCAGGCCCGGTAGCCACCACGACGTTGCAGTGCCGCTGGAGCAGGCTGGCCAGGTACGGCGCCGCTGCCGCCGCCGTCGATCCGGACATGACTGGCATGTACTCCACCTTGGCCTGGGTGGCGAGCGACGCGTTCTCCATCCCGCGCCACACCAGTGCCGTCTCAGTCGGCGCCAGCCCGTGCGAATCGGTGAGCAGGCACGCCGTGAACGATGCCAGGTACTCACGGGCTCCCGACGTGGTATCGCCGCTCGATGACGGCCAGAGCAACAGCCCCGCCGCCAACAGGACTAACGCGGCTGCCCCGCCGCCGGTCAAGAAGCGCCGCCGCGGAGACAGGGCCCGCCACCAGCCTCGCGGTGCCGGCCGCCCCGCCCCGGCAGCCCGCTCGGGTGGCGACCGCCAGCGGTGCCGGGCCGGCGTCCTGGTCGCCCGCGCCGCGGCCAGCATCCGTCCGCGTTGTCCTCCAGTCGGCATTTCGCCAACCTCCGCCCGTACGGACCCCGCGGCGGGCCCACCCCGCCGAAGGACACACCGCGGAAGGAGCATAACCGCGGCAGTCACGCTGCGCTAGGGCGTGTCCTGTGGATAGCCAGGCGGAGCGCCCGGATAGCCAGGCGGGGCGCCGGGATACCCAGGCGGGGCACTCGGATAGCCGGTCGGGGCACCCGGATAGCCAGGCGGGGCACCCGGATAGCCGGTCAGGGCACCCGGATAGCCAGGCGCGGCACCCGGATAGCCGGTCGGGGCACCCGGATACCCGGGCTGGGCGCCCGGATAGCCAGGCGGCGCGAGTACCAGCGGGACGGCGGTCCGGTGCCGCTCGCGCATTGCGCTGATCGCTTCAACGCCGCCGGCCATCAGCCCCGCCGCCAGCGGCCAGAAAGCGATCGCGCTTCGCGAGCCCAGCGTGAGGCGAGACTGCATGTGCGCGCCCGCCGGCAGCGTGGCCAGCAGATGGTGGAACGTGGCGAGCCCGGACTGCTCCCCGATCCACGACGTGATCAGCCCTGCGGCCAGCCCGCCGATGAGCACCCCCGCCATGGCCACCGGGCCGTGCCTGCGCACCACGAGCCAGTACCCGAGCAGGCCCGAAATTACGCCGCCAACCAGGCAGATCACGCAATACCACCCATCGGCGGCGATGAACGCGCTGGTTTCCGAATTGACCAGGTCCGCGGCGCCATGACCGACCACCACGAGCGCCACCCGGGGAGCCACGGCCGCCCAGAGGTACCCGCCAGCCACGCCGAGCAGGGCAGTTCCGGCCACCACCGCGAGGGAAGGGACGAGAGCTGCCCGCCACTCCACGGCGTTCCGGGCCACGTCGGGGGCGGAGCCGCCGCCGGCCGCGTGCCTGCCGGGCGCCCGGCTGCCGCCAGGCGGCAGATAACCGGCGGCCGGATCAGGAAAATGCATGGGCTGGGTCATCCTCCGCAGAAGCGTACGTGACGGCCCTGACCGCCGGCCCGCCAGTCCCATCCGAGCCAGCGCCCACAAGGCAGTTATTGCTACGGTTAACCCAGTGGTCTCTAAGCGGGGTCCTGCGAATGGCGTCCAGGCAAAGAGGACTCCGCTTACAGACCACTAGCTCCGGGGGGATCCGGCCACACCGCCTAGAACCGCTCAGAGGGAAGCACATGATTGAGGCACGTGACCTGACCAAACGTTACGGGGACAAACTCGCAGTCGACCATTTGTCGTTCACCGTCGAGCCGGGCCGGGTCACCGGGTTCCTCGGGCCGAACGGTGCAGGCAAGTCCACCACCATGCGGCTCATCCTCGGCCTCGACCGGCCGCAGGCCGGGAGCGCCACGATCAACGGGAAGCGCTACGTCGACCTGAAGCAGCCATTGCGCACGGTCGGCGCGCTGCTGGAGGCCAAGGCTATGCACACTGGCCGCAGCGCCTACAACCACCTGCTCTTCCTCGCGCAGACCCAGGGCCTGCCGCGCAGCCGGGTGGACGAGGTGCTCGACCTGGTCGGGCTGAAGGAGGTGGCGCACAAGCGCACCGGCGGCTTCTCGCTCGGGATGAGCCAGCGGGTCGGCATCGCCGTGGCCATGCTGGGCGATCCCCAGGTCTTCGTGCTGGACGAGCCGGTCAACGGGCTCGATCCCGAGGGCATCATGTGGATCAGGAACCTGATGAAGCAGATCGCGGGCGAGGGCCGCACGGTCTTCGTGTCCAGTCACCTGATGAACGAGATGGCGGTCACTGCCGACCACCTGATCGTGATCGGCCGCGGCAAGCTGATCGCGGAGAGCGGCACGCAGGAGTTCATCGAGCGAAGCTCCGAGAAGTCGGTGCTGGTGCGATCCCCCGACGCGGCACGGCTCGCCGACCTGATCGCTGCGGAAGGCGGCAAAGCGACCGCCGAGGAAGCGGCCAACGGCCGGGCGGAAACGCTCGGCGTCCGCGGGCTTGATGCGCCGCGAATCGGCGAGATCGCCGCCGCGCACCAGATTGTCCTGCACGAGCTGACCCCGCGGCTGGCCTCGCTGGAGGAGGCGTACATGGAACTGACTGCCGACAGCGTCGAGTACGTCGCACCTGGCACCCACGGACGTGACGAGGCCGGGGCGGCGGCGGCTGAACCAACCGGCATCACGGCTCAAGGGAGGACCGAATGACCTCCGCCAGCCCGCCCGTGGCCCCGAGCTGGGCCGGGGGGCCTGCTGTTCCCCCCGCGTCACACAACGTGGGTTTCGGCCATCTGCTGCTCGCCGAGTGGACGAAGATCCGCTCGGTCCGGTCCACCGTCTGGTCGCTGATCCTGCTGGTCGTCGTCACCCTCGGGTTCACCGTCTTGTTCACCTGGCTCACCGTCTACGGCTGGAACAAGTCCGATCCCACGCAGCGTGCGCAGATAATGGCCGACCCGGTGAGCACGATTCTGGGCTCCGGGCTTTTCCTCGGGCAGCTGACCATATGCGTGCTCGGCGTCCTGGTGATCGCGAGCGAGTATTCCACCGGGGTGATCAGGGCCTCGCTGCTGGCCGTGCCACGCCGGATCCCCATGCTGATCGCCAAGGCGGTAGTCTTCGCGGCACTCGTGCTCGTGGTCGGCGAATGCGTGACCTTCGCCTCGTTCTTCATCGGCCAGCCGATCCTGCACAGCCACGCACCGGTCTCGCTGGGCGAACCCGGCGTGGCCCGCGCTGTATGGGGCTCCGGGCTCTTCCTCGCCGTGCTGGGCCTGTTCGCGATGTCGATCGGCGCCATCATCCGGCACACCGCGGGCGCCATTACCGGCGTGATCGCTTTCGTGCTCGTGCTCGCACCGCTCACCCAGCTGATCCCGGGAAAGATCGGGAAATACGTCCACGGCTACTTGCCGACCGAGGCGGGTCACCTCATCGGACAGGCGCACCAGCAGGCGAACCAGGTGCTATCGCCGTGGGCGGGGTTCGGCGTGTTCTGCTTGTGGACCGCCGTGCTCTTTGGCATCGCCACCTGGCTACTGGTAGTGCGGGACGCCTGACTCGCAGGACGCCTGATCGGGCCGGCCGGGCCGGTCGGCCCGGTCGGCCGCGGGGTCAGCCAACGTCGGCCCAGCTGGCGAAGCTCAGCCCACGCAAGCCCAGCCGGCGAAGCTCAGCCCACGCAAGCAGGCCCGAGCAACTGCTTCAGGTCGGCTTGCAGTGCGGGCGAGGGCCTGACGCGGAGCTTGTCATCGAGACGCACGATCGTCGTCTGCGGGCCATTGCAGAGTTTCAGGTGTACCTCGGCCAGGCCCGGATGGGTACGCAGGACCTCCCTGAGCCGGTCCACGACCGGCGCGACGCACCGCTGGACCGGTATCGACACCACGAAAGGGCCGCTTCCGCCCACCGACAGGTCGGGGACGGTCACCTCCATGGCGATCAGCTTGGGTGAGTCCTCGCGCCGGTCCAGGCGCCCCTTCACGACCACCACCGCGTCCTCGGCGAGCAGGAGCGCGCACTGCTGATAGGTGGCCGGGAAGAAAAGTACCTCGATCGCGCCTTCCAGGTCCTCCAGGGTCCCAGCGGCCCACGGATTGCCCTGCTTGGTGACCTTCCGCTGGACGCCGGACAGGATTCCGCCGACGGTGACCGGCTGGGCGTCGCCACGGTTACCCTTGGCGGTTCGTTCGGTATCTTCTGTGGCGGAGCCGAGCAATTGGGCCACGGAGCAATCGGTGGCCGCGGCCAGGATGTGCTCCACGCCCAGCAGCGGGTGGTCCGAGACGTACAGGCCGAGCATCTCCCGCTCGAAGCCGAGCAGGACGGACTTCTCCCACTCGCCGTCCGGGACCGGCACCTCGAAGGTGGCCTCGGTCTCGGAGTCACCGCCGAACAGCGAGTCCTGGCCCATCGCCTCGTTGCGCTTGACGTCGATCACCGTGTCGATGGCCTGCTCGTGGATTAGCACCAAGCCCCGGCGCGGGTGCCCGAGTGAGTCGAACGCGCCGGCCTTGACCAGTGACTCGATCACCCGCTTGTTGCACACGTTGACCGGGACCTTGCGCAAGAAGTCGGCGAAGCTGGCGAACGCGCCCTTGGACTTGCGTGCTGCGATGATCGACTCCACCACATTGGTGCCGACATTACGGACAGCGGCCATCCCGAACCTAATATCCTCGCCGACCGGCGTGAAGATCGCCGTGGATGCGTTCACGTCCGGCGGCAGCACGGTGATGCCCATCCGGCGGCACTCGTTCAGGTAGAGCGCTGACTTGTCCTTGTCGCCGGCCACGGAGGTCAGCAGGCCCGCCATGTACTCGGCTGGGAAGTTGGCCTTCAGGTAGGCGGTCCAGTAGGAGATCAGCGCATACCCGGCGGCATGCGCCTTGTTGAAGGCGTAGCCGGAGAACGGGACGAGGGTGTCCCAGATCGTCTTGACCGCGTCGTCGGAGTACCCGTTGTCCCGCATGCCCGCCGAGAACGACTCGTACTCGCGGTCCAGGATCTCCTTCTTCTTCTTGCCCATTGCCCAGCGGAGCAGGTCCGCCTTGCCCGGCGTGTAGCCGGCCAGAGCTATGGCGGTGGCCATGACGTGCTCCTGGTAGACCATTAGCCCGTAGGTGTCGCCAAGGATGTCCTCCAGCGGCTCGGCCAGCTCCGGGTGGATCGGGATGACGGGCTTGCGGCCGGTCTTGCGGTCGGCGTAGACGGGCGCGCTGGCCATCGGCCCGGGCCGGTACAAGGCGATGACCGCGGCGATGTCACCAAACTTGTCCGCTCGCATCGCCCGCAGCAGCGCCCGCATCGGGCTGCCGTCGAGCTGGAACACGCCGAGGGTGTCGCCGCGGGCCAGCAGCTCGTAGGTCGGCTTGTCGTCGAGCGGCAGCGTGTCCAGGTCAATCTGCTGACCGCGGTTGGCCACGATGCCGGCGACCGCGTCCTCCAGCACCGTGAGGTTGCGCAGGCCCAGGAAGTCCATCTTGAGGAGGCCGATGTCCTCGCAGGCCGGGTAGTCGAACTGGGTAATGATCGCACCGTCGGCCTCCCGCTTCCAGACCGGAATATGGTCCATCAGCGGCTCAGAACTCATGATCACGCCTGCCGCGTGCACGCCGGGCTGGCGGATCAGGCCCTCCAGCCCGCGCGCGGTGTCGATCACCTGCTTGACCTCGGCCTCGGCTTCATACAGGGCGCGGATCTCGCCTGCCTCGCCGTAGCGCTGGTGATCAGGGTCGAAGACACCGGACAGCGGGATGTCCTTGCCCATCACGGCCGGCGGGAACGCCTTGGTGATCCGGTCGCCGAGGGCATAGGGGAAGCCGAGCACCCGTGCCGAGTCCTTGACGGCGGCCTTGGCCTTGATGGTGCCGTAGGTGATAATCTGCGCGACCCGGTCATCGCCGTATCGCTCAGTGACGTACCGGATCACGTCACCGCGCCGACGCTCGTCGAAATCGATATCAAAGTCCGGCATGGTCACGCGATCGAGGTTGAGGAACCGCTCGAAGACCAGGCCGTGGTAGATCGGGTCGAGGTCAGTGATACCCAGCGAGTACGCCACGATGGAACCCGCGCCAGAGCCGCGGCCCGGTCCGACCCTGATGCCGTTCCGCTTGGCCCACATGATGAAGTCGGCGACGACCAGGAAGTACGCGCAGAAGCCCATCTGCTCGATAACGCCGATCTCGTACTCAGCCTGCTTGCGGCGCTGCTCGTCGAATCCGTCCGGGTAACGCCGCTCCATGCCGGCCCAGACTTCCCTGCGCAGCCAGCTCTGCTCGGTCTCGCCGTCCGGCAGCGGGAAGCGGGGCATGAGGTTTGACTTGGCGAACGAGACATCGGTCCGTTCGGCGATGAGCAGCGTCGAGTCGCAGCCGGCCTGCCACTCCGCGTCGGTGCTGGCCGCGCGCATCTCCTGCGGGCTCTTCACGTAGTAGCCGGTGCCATCGAACTTGAACCTGTCCGGGTCGGCCAGGTTGGTCCCGGTCTGCACGCAAAGCAAGACCTCATGCGAGCGCGCATCCTCGGGCCTGGTGTAGTGCGAGTCGTTGGTAACCACGAAGGGCAGCGAGAGCTGTCCGGCGAGGCGCTTCAGGCCTTCCCTGGTGCGCTGCTCCAGGCCGAGGCCGTGGTCCATGATCTCAACGAAGAAGTTGTCCGCGCCGAAGATGTCGCGGTAGGCGGCGGCCGCCTCGACGGCCTCGTTGTACTGGCCGAGCCGGATCCTGGTCTGCACCTCGCCGCTGGGGCAGCCGGTGGTCGCGATGATCCCCTTGGCGTAGCTGGCGAGCAGCTCGCGATCCATCCTGGGCTTGCGGAAGTAGCCCTCCAGGGAGGCCAGCGAGGAGAGCTTAAAGATGTTGTGCATGCCCTCGGTGGTCTCGGCGAGCAGCGTCATATGCGTGTAGGCGCCGCCACCGGATACGTCGTCGTCCTTCTGAGCCGGGCTGCCCCACCGCACCGGGCGCTTGTTGCCGCGATACTCCGGCGCGACATACGCCTCGATGCCGACGATCGGTTTGACCCCGGCCTTATTCGCCTTCGACCAGAAATCATAGGCGCCGTAGAGGTTGCCGTGATCGGTCATCGCGATGGCGGTCATCCCGGTTCGCTCGCACTCGGCGAACAGGTCCTTCAACCGGGCGGCCCCGTCCAGCATGGAGTACTCGGTGTGCACGTGGAGGTGGACGAATCCGCCGTCCGCGCCGCGTTCCGCCGCTGCTGCCGTCATGAAGTAGCGCCTCCTTCGGGCATGCGTCGGAGCACCCTCGCGGGCGTCTACTACCGGGGCCGGGGGGAAGTGACCGGTGCGCCGTCTTGGAGGACCCATGCTCTGACAGATCCTCAGCAGATGGCCGTACCGGTCCGGCTCATCGAGCCTATTAGAGCGGCTGGGCGCACAGCGACTCGACACTCCGGATGTGCCGCCGGTCCCGCTATGTCCTTCATGATCACGGTATGGCGCCGGGTCAGGACTGGGCGCGGAGGGTGTCGAGAGGGCCGGCGAGGTCGGGCGGGTACTCGCTGGTGAATTCCACCCGGCGGCCGTCGGCTGGGTGGGCGAAGCTCAGCCTGACCGCGTGCAGCCACTGGCGGGTCAGCGCCAGCCCCGCGGCGAACACGGGGTCGGCGCCATACAGCCGGTCTCCCGCGCACGGGTGCCGCAACGCGGCCATGTGCACCCGGATCTGGTGGGTGCGCCCGGTCTCCAGGATGATCTCGGCCAGGCTGGCGCCGCGGAACGCCTCGATGGTGTCGTAGTGCGTGATGCTGGGCCGGCCCCCGGCGACCACCGCGAAACGGCCGTCGCCGGACGGGTGCCTGGCGATCGGCGCATCGACGGTGCCGCGCAGCGGATCCGGGTGCCCCTGCACCAGGGCGTGGTACCGCTTATCCACTTCTCGTTCCCTGAACGCTCGCTTGAGGGCACTGTAGGCAGGCTCGCTCTTGGCCACCACCATGAGCCCGGAAGTGTTCGCGTCCAGCCGGTGCACGATGCCCTGCCGCTCAGCGGCGCCGCTGGTGGCGATCGTGTGACCCGCTGCGAGCAGGCCGTCGAGCACCGTGGGCCCGGTCCAGCCGGGCGTGGGGTGAGCCGCCACGCCCGGCGGCTTGTCCACGACCACGACGTCGGCGTCCTCGTAGACCACGGCCAGGCCGGGAACAGCCTTCGGCGGCGCCGCCGCCACGGGCGCGGGCAGCGTCACGTCGAGCCACTCCCCGGCCGGCACCCGGTCGGACTTGGCCGCAGGCCGCCCGCCGACGAGCACCAGGCCCTCGCTGATCAGTTCCGCCGCCAGGGTCCTGGACAGCCCGAACATCCGGGCCAGCGCGGCGTCCAGCCGCTCGCCGTCCAGCCCTTCCGGAACCGGCACCCGGCGCTGGTCCGCTGGTATCACGTCGTGCTGCCCCCGGCCGCTGATCCAGGGGCTGGCCGGTCGCGGGCGAGGGTCCCGTCCGGCGTCCGCTGCCTCGGCCCGTCAGGCCCGTTTCCCGTAATGTCCCCAGGCCCGTCCCCTGGGCTCTTCCTGGTCCGGTCCTGAGTCCCATCCAGGCGGATGCCACGCGCGGCGAGCAGCACCGCCAGTATGCCGCCGCAGACGATCGCGGAGTCAGCCACGTTGAAGACCGGCCAGTGCGGCAGTTCGATCCAGTCGACGACGTAGCCGCGCAGCGGGCCCGGGGAACGGAACAGCCGGTCGCCCAGGTTACCGGTGGCCCCCCCGAGCAGCAGGCCCAGCGTCATCGCCCAGGGCAGGCTGCGCAGGCGGCGCGAGGTGCGCAGAATGGAAATGATCACCGCGACCGCGATCAGGGTGAACACGGCGGTCATGGACGTCCCGATGCTGAACGCCGCTCCGCTGTTGCGCAGCACCCGCAGGGTGAGCAGTCCACCGAGGAGCCGGACGGGCTGGCGGTCCGACAGCGTGGCCACCACGATCGTCTTGGTCGCCAGGTCAATGGCGAAAATCCCGGCCGCGATGGCCAGCAGCAGCCCCGTGCGCCGCGGGCGGACTGGTTGGTCTTCCCGCACCCCGTGATCTTTGTGCACTCCGCGCACTCCGTGATCTTCGTGCACCCCGCGCACCCCGTGATCTTCGTGGCCCCCGTGATCTCCGTGCACCCCGCGCACGGAGGGATCTCCTGGCTTCCAGGGCTCGTGCGGCCTGGCCGACGCCCCGGTCAGCGTCTTTCCTCGCGCTGTTTGCATGACACGCACAGGGTCGCACGGGGGAATGCCTGCAGGCGTGCTTTTCCGATCGGCTGCCCGCAGGACTCACAGACGCCGTAGGTGCCCGCATCGATCCTGGCCAGCGCCCGCTCGTTCTGGACCAGCAGTTCACGGGCGTTCTGCGTCAGCGCCAGTTCGTGCTCCCGCTGGAAGGTCTTGGCCCCCGCATCCGCCTGGTCGTCTCCCGCGTCGCCGACCGCGTCACCGAGCCGCTCAGCGATCTCCGACTCGGCCCTGGAAATGTCCGCGCGCAGCCCGGCGACCTCAGCGTCAAGCTCCTTGCGCACCTTGGCCAACTCCACCTCGGTCCAGGGCTTCTCGCCCGGCCGGACAGGAAGAGCGGCGGCACCCGAACGCGCGGTTGCGGTCATGTCGGGCCCCTCTCTCAGCGAATGTTCGGGAAAGATGACCGCACGCAAATCGATCTTGATTGCGGGTAGTCACCGGAGGATAAATCGCCGTCCCCCGCGTCTGCAAACACATCCGCGTCGGCCAATCATCCCGGCGACCGGCCGGCCGGGGTAAGAGCGCCCGGCAATAGGGCGCTGGATCAGGGAGCGGTGATCCAGGCGGCGGTCCGGCAAGGCCGAGCGAGCCCGCATAGCGGAGCTATGCGGGCGAGTGAGAACGCCGCCGGTCGTCGTCTGGGCGCCGCGAGCCCGGCAGTCCTATTGCCGGGCGCTCTAAAATCGTTCCGGTGCTTGCCTGGCCATCGGCTATCGTTAAGGCCCTGCGAAGGTGTTGATGGGGACAGCTGCCGTTGATCGCGGCCAGGAGCGACCCGGGGATGGTGGGAGCCCGGGGCAGGCCCAGCGGACCAGATCACCCCGGAACTGCCGGAAGAACAGCCGCGGCCAGGCATGGCCAGCTCAGTAGAACCGGCCGCAGAACATTGCAGAGAGGGCCGTGGTCCGCACCAGGCGGGTCGCCGCGGCCAAGGAGGGTGGTACCGCGGGGCCGCCGCCGGCGAGCCTCGTCCCTCCAGCGAAGCCGTTCGCACGGGCACCCATAGATCAGCCCGCGCGACGCCCGCAGGAGGCCCGCCACCATGCCGCACGAAGCCGAGCCGCAGCCAGCCCAGCCGGACACAGCCCAGCCGCAGCCAGCCCAGCCGCGCGCGGCCGGCCGCGCGCGTTTTTTCCCTGATCTGCCCGCGGCCATCGACCTGCCTGCGCTGGAGCATGAGATGCTGGCCCGCTGGCAGGACGGGAAGGTCTTCGAACGCTCCCTCGACGCCACGGCGGGCGGCCAGCAGTGGACGTTTTATGAGGGGCCGCCGACCGCCAACGGGATGCCCGGCGTGCATCACATCGAGGCCCGGGTCTTTAAGGACCTCTTCCCGCGCTTCAAGACCATGCAGGGCTTCCACGTGCCGCGGCAGGGCGGCTGGGACTGCCACGGGCTGCCGGTCGAGGTGGCGGTCGAGCGGGAACTCGGGCTGTCCGGCAAGAAGGAAATCGAGGCGTACGGCGTTGCCGAGTTCAACGCCCGGTGCCGCGAATCGGTGTTGCGCCATGTGGACGCGTTCGAGGAGATGACCTCCCGGCTCGGCTACTGGATCGACCTGTCCCGGGCCTACCGGACCATGGATCCGAGTTACATCGAGTCCGTCTGGTGGTCGCTCAAGGTCATCTTCGACAAGGGGCTGCTGGTCAAGGACTTCCGGATCAGCCCCTACTGCCCGCGCTGCGAGACACCGCTGTCCGACCACGAGATGGGCCAGCCCGATGTGTACCAGCCGGTCACCGACCCCTCGGTGACCGTGCGGTTCCCGCTGCGCACGCTGCCCGAGGGGGCCAATCCGCAGCTGGCCGGGGCTGACCTGCTGGTCTGGACCACGACGCCGTGGACGCTGGTGTCCAACACCGCGGTCGCCGTGCACCCGGACGAGACCTACGCGATCGCCCGCAAGCCGGGCAGCGGCGACACGGTGGTGGTCGTCGAGCAGCGCGTGCCGCACGTGCTCGGGGAGGGCTGGCAGATCGTCGCCAGGGTGCCCGGCACCGACCTTGTGGGGGCCACCTACCAGCGCCCGCTGGACCTGATCGACATCCCCAACGCGCACCGGGTCGTGCCGGGGGCGTTCGTGACCACCGAGGACGGAACCGGCCTGGTGCACTTGGCACCGGCATTCGGCGCGGACGACATGGAAACGGGCCGGGCGCACGGGCTGCCGGTGGTGAACCCGATCCGGCCGGACGGCCGGTTCGAGGAGTCCGTGCCGCTCGTCGGCGGGATGTTCTTCAAAGACGCCGACGCCCCGATAGTCAGCTACCTCACCGACCGGGGGCTGATGTTCCGGGTCGAGCCGTACCAGCACAGTTACCCGCATTGCTGGCGGTGCCACACGCTGCTGCTGTACTACGCACTGCCGTCCTGGTACATCCGCACCACCCAGATCAAGGACCAGTTGCTGGCCGAGAACGAGCGGACCAACTGGCAGCCGCCGACCATCAAGCACGGCAGATACGGCGAGTGGCTGCGCAACAACGTGGACTGGGCGCTGTCACGTACCCGGTACTGGGGTACCCCCCTGCCGATCTGGGAGTGCGGGGATCAGCACCTGACGTGCGTGAGCTCGCTGGCCGAACTCAGCGAGCTAGCTGGCCAGGACCTCTCCGACCTGGACCCGCACCGGCCCTACGTGGACGACGTCGTGATCAGCTGCCGCGAGTGCGGTGCGCGGGCCCGGCGGGTGCCAGAGGTGATCGACGCCTGGTACGACTCTGGGTCGATGCCGTTCGCCCGGCATGGCGCACCGCTGCGCAACGAGGAGGAGTTCGAGCGCAGCTACCCCGCGCAGTTCATCTGCGAAGCCATCGACCAGACCCGCGGCTGGTTCTACTCCCTGATGGCGGTCGGCACCCTGGTGTTCGGCCGGTCCGCCTACGAGAACGTGGTCTGCCTCGGCCTGGTCGTCGACGAGGCGGGTCGCAAGATGAGCAAGCACCTCGGCAACGTGCTGGAGCCGATCCCGCTCATGGAGGCGCACGGCGCGGACGCCGTCCGCTGGTTCTTCGCCGCCGCGGGCTCGCCGTGGTCCACCAGGCGGATCGGCGCCGCCGCGCTCGATGAGATCGTCCGCAAGGTGCTCCTCACCTACTGGAACACCGTCTCGTTCCTGGTGCTGTACGCCAATGCGGCGGCCGCGCAGGGCCAGGCCTGGGGGCCGGGCAACATGGCCGATGCGCCGCCGCCCGCCGACCGGCCGCTGCTGGACCGCTGGGTGCTCAGTGAGCTGCACGCCGTCACGGCGGATGTCACCGACGCCCTGGAGGGGTTCGACACCGCCGCGGCCGGCCGCAGGCTCGCCGCGTTCATCGACGACGTGTCCAACTGGTACGTGCGCCGGTCGCGGCGGCGGTTCTGGGAGGGCCCGGCCACCCCGGACAGCGCGGCCGCCTTCGCCACCCTGTATGACTGCCTGGAGACTCTCACCCGGCTGATGGCGCCGATGGTGCCCTTCCTGACCGACTATGTGTGGGGCGTGCTGCGGCCCATGGGCGGACCAGACTCGGTGCACCTGGCCGACTGGCCGCAGGCCGACGAGGGGCTGATCGACCGGCAGCTGTCTGCGGAGATGGCGCTCACCCGGCGGCTGGTGGAACTCGGCCGGTCGGCCCGGGCCGCCGCGGCGGTGCAGACCCGGCAGCCGCTTCCCCGGGCGCTCGTGGCCGCCTCGGGCTTTGCCGGCCTCGCACCCGAACTGCGCGCCGAGATAGCCACCGAGCTCAACGTGCGGTCACTGGACACGCTGACCACGGTCGCGGACGACCTGGTGGATCACGTCGTCAAGCCGAACTTCCGTGCCCTCGGCCGCCGGTTCGGCAAGCGGACCCCGGCCGTGGCGGGCGCGCTCTCCGCAGCTGATCCTGCGGCAGTCGCGGCGGCCATGCGTTCGGAAGGGGAATTTTCTGTCCTCGTGGACGGTGCCCCGGTGCTGCTCGGCGCGGACGACGTCATTGTGACCCAGACCCCGCGGTCGGGCTGGACGGTGGCGACCGAGGGCGGCGAGACGGTCGCGCTCGAGGTCGCCATCACTCCTGAGCTGCGCCGGGAAGGGCTGGCCCGCGAGGTTATCCGGCTGGTGCAGGACGCGCGCAAGAGCGACGGCCTGCACGTCAGCGACCGCATCGTGCTGTGGTGGCAGGCCTCAGACACCGAACTCGCCGCGGCGCTGACCGAACACGGGTCGTTGATCGCGAGTGAGGTCCTCGCGGTGGAATTCCGCGCCGGACAGCCCGACCCGGCCGCCGATGGTGCGGTCGGCATCCACGAAGAACAGGATCTGGGGCTGACTTTCTGGCTCCGCCGAGCCTGACCCGTTCGGCGGCGCTGGGGTGCGGTTAAGCGTCGGCGGGCAGCTTGTCGGGCTGACAAGCGCGGCACGGCACGCAGCCGTCGGCCTCGGCCGTCTGCCTCGTCATGATGTCGAGATCATCGGGACCGAGGAACCGGATCAGAATGCACTCGCTGCGGTGGTACCGGGCCACGCCTGGCACCACCGTCACTTCCACGCTCGCGCTGATGGCCGCGGCCTTCTCTGGCTGTTCAGCATTCTCAGCAGCCGCGCCACCATCACGTTCAGGCGGGCTGGCCGGAGCAGCGTCGTCGACGCGCCGATCGGCATCTCCGGCCGCGCCGACATGCTCCGCGGATGGCTGGTCCACCGCGCGTGCGGATGGCGTGGCCATGTTGTCATCGGCGGCCGGATGGTCGGCCGGCTGAGCCGAGTCGGCGCCCTCAGGTCCGCCAGCATCGTCAGCCGCGGTGGCGGGCACGACGGCGTCGGCCTGAACGTCGGTACCCTCGGCAGCCGCACCGTCTGACCCCGCAGCCGCACCGTCTGACCCGGCGGGCGCATCCGGCCCGGTGGCTGCGGCCGGCCCGGTGGCTGCGGCCGGCCCGGTGGGCACATTGGACCCGGTGGCTGCCGCCGGCCTAGTGAACACATCCGACCCGGTGGCTCCGGTCGACCCGCTAGACACATCCGCCCCGGCGGCTGCCATCGGCCCGCTAGCCACATCCGCCCCGGTGGCTGCCGCCGGCCTGGTGAACAGATCCGCCCCGGTGGCTGTGACCGACCCGGTGGGAGCTTCCCTGAAAGTTTCATGGGTCGGCGGGCGCCAAGCGGCCGCCCCGGGCCACGGCGGCTCAGCGGGCCGTGTGCCGGACTTCGGGTCCGAAGGGGACTGCGGGCCGGAATCCGACCTTGACGTCGGCTCCGGTCGCCTCGGGTCGTCGGACCTCGGCCGCGAATCGGACCCGGTGTTGTGCAGGCCCACCGAGCCGAGTTCGTCGCTCACGCGCTGCCAGAAGTGGTCGTCCGACCCGTGTCTGGGCGCCGCGTTCGGCCGCTCGGGGCCTCGTGCGCCGGGCCGCCCGGCCGGCGGACTACCCGCAGACTCGCGAGCCTGTGGCCTTCCTCCTGCTGTCCCCCGGGCTGCTGGCTCTCGCTCGGCCGGCTCCCGGGCCGACCAGGGCGCTGGCTCGCGCACCGGTCGTTGGGCTGTATCCGGGGCGACTGACTCCCGCGCCGGCCCGGGCGCTGGCTCGCGCACCGGCCGTTGG
>DASWFT010000045.1:0-3516 GCA_036394075.1 Streptosporangiaceae bacterium | reverse complement strand
CCCCGCATCCCTGCCAGGCTGGCCCCGGCGGGAAGAGCGACCACGTTGCCGACCCGAAAGGGCCAGGCTCTCTGCCGCACAGACGGCCTTGCCGGCGCTCTTCCCGCCCCAAGACCACCGCATTATTCAGTGCCCTCCTAGACGCTGCCGGTTCCGCCGCCGCACGTGCTCATCAGGTCGGCCATGGCGTCCTCCTTGTGCCGGTGATCAACGTGCCGGTGATCAATCCGGCCAAGTCCACAGGACGTACGCCCGTCACGCGCCACCCCCAGCGGGTGACGCCGAATGCCGGGCCTCGGCTGGCCGACCCGTGGAGGAATGAGGCTGGGATGGCTGAGTTTACGTTCTGGCGCGTTTTGGTTTCTTGACCTTTGGCGGCAGCAACCTGACCTGGGACAGGGCCCTGTCCACCCAGTGGGCGGCGAGGTCCGGCGCCGCGCGCCAGTCCGCGGGCAGGCTCGTGTACCCCCCCATCGGGCGTTCGGCGGGGCCGAAGGGCCCCGACCCGTTTATGGCCGCCAGTTCCTCGCGGGCGGCGTCGTCGAGCCGGACGCCCACGGCCGACCCGAAGAGCCCGGCGAACATGTTCCCACCCACGAACGCGCCGAGGTTGCCGAACATCGGCTTGATCTCGACCGCCGGGTCGTCCGGGATCAGGGACTGGAAGAACTGCTTGTCTTCCGCGCTGGGCTTGGGGATCTCCATGGGCGTCCGCTCCTGCCCGGGTTAGGCGGCCTGCGGCGCGGGCCGGAGGATGCTGAACGTGGCCCCCTGCGGGTCACGTATCACTGCCATGCGGCCGACCGGGATGTCGAACGGCTCAACCAGGATCGAGCCGCCCAGCTCGGTGGCCTTCGCCACGGCGGCGTCGGCGTCCGCGACGGCGAAGTACACGTGCCAGTGGTTCGGCGTGCCCGGCATTTGCGGCGGGGTGCTGCCACCGACCTGCTGGCCCGCGGCCTCGAACATGGTGTACTCGCCCTCGCCCATGTCCATCACCGAGGTGGTCAGGCCGAGCACCTGCTCGTAGAACGCAACGGCCGACGGGTCGGTGGTGATCAGCTCGTTCCAGGTGACAGTTCCCGGCTCATTCACCAGCGAGGCGCCGATGTGCTGACCGGCCTGCCAGAACGCTACGGCCGCGCCACTCGGGTCCAGGACGAAGGCCATCCGCCCGGCGTTGGGAATGTCGAAGGGCGCCATCGCGACCTGGCCGCCGGCCGCTTCCACTTTGCTGACCGCGTCATCGACCGAGTCCACGGCGAGGTAGGTGTTCCACATCGGCGGGGCGCCGGCGGCGGCCAGTTCCGGTGATTGCGGGGCGATCGCGGCGACGTTCTCCTCACCGAGCTTGGCCATGGAGTACACCGCGCCTTCCGGCATCGGCTGGTCGTCGTAGGTCCAGCCGAACAGGCCGGCGTAGAAGCCCTTCGCGGCGGCCTGGTCGGTGGTCTGCAGGTCCACCCAGTTCGGTGTCCCCTGGACATAAGAAGTGCGTGTCGGCATGACTTTCCCCTCTATGCGATGTGATGCGGTCTATGTGGCTATACGGGGTGATGCATCAGTATTCGGTGATGCATCGCTATGCGGTGATGCATAGCTATGCGGCGCGGCCGGTGAAGGCGATCAGGCGGTCCAGGACGTGGACGTCAGGGCCCGCCTCGACGGGGTCGGCGAAGCTGCCGCCGCCCCGGACTTCTGGGGTGATGACCGTCCGCGCCACGTCGAGAACATGCCCGGTGAGTTCGTCGGACACACTGATCTGCTGGCCGGTGGCCTGGGCGTAGTCCCACGCGTGGACCAGGAATTCGATCGAGAGAATACCGAGGGGGAGCGTGGCGGGCACCTCGTTCGGCCCAAGCTTGACGGTGCCGTCGAAGCCGCGGCCGTTCCATGCTTCCAGGGCAGGCTGGGCCGCCGCCGCGACTCGGTCCTCCAGGGTGGTCCCTGTGGCCTGGGGGAACTCGGCACCCGCCGCGCCGCCCAGGCTGGTGACCGATCCGATCAGGTGATCGGTCAGCTGGGTGACGTCGAACTCGGGGCAGATCGTGGCGTGGTGGTAGTCGGCCTCCGCGATCCCCCGGAGGGCGAGCTGGCAGACCGCCAGGGCCGCCTCGGCGGCCTTGATGGGGTCGAGTTCCTGCGGCGCGGCGGCCCACTCGTCGGCCCCGGCATCACCCTTGGTGCCCGCCTCGACGAGCCGGCCGAGGTAGTGGGACCAGCCGTCGGCGTGGCTGGCGGCCTGCTCGTCGGTCAATCCCTCGTGAACCAGCCGGACAAGCGTCCCGCCCGCCGCGGGCTCCAGGGTGATGGTCACGGTGGACGCGCCCGGCGGCAGGTCGGCCGCGCCTTCCCAGCCCCAGGTGAAGACCACCCGCCGGCCCGGCTCCACCTCGGTGAACCGGCCGCGAGCCGCGTGGCCCGGGATGATGGTCCACCGGTATTCACCGCCCGCCCGCAGATCGACCCGCGCGGTGATGGCCTGCCAGCGGCGCAGCCGGTCAGGCTCGGTGATCAAGGCGAAGGTCGCGTCGGCGCTGAGCGGCACGATTACGGACTTCTCGTAAGGCATCACTGGACTCCTTCGGCACCGGATGCATGGGTGATGTGGAGCGCATCGCGAACCAGCTGGTCAAGCTCGTGCGTCCAGAACGAATCGAGTTCGGCACGCAGGGCCGCCATCCCCTCGGGCTTCAGGCGGTAGCGCTGGAACCTTCCTTCGCGTCTGCTCTCGACCAGCCCGGCCCCGGCGAGCACGCCAAGATGTTGCGAGATCGCCGACCGGCTCACCGTGAAGTGGCTGGCCAGGACGGTCACCGTCTGTTCGCCATACCCCAGCAGCTGCAACAGGCGGCGACGATTCGGTTCGGCTACCGCAGCCACCAGGTCAAGCATGTCGACACGTTAGTCGTCACTAACGTGTTGGGCAAGCCGGCTCGGATGGCCGTCTCTGGCCCGCCTTGGCGTCGCGCTAGCGGCGCCTTAGCGGTAGTCGGGGTTGTCGAAGTCGTAGCGGCAGCCGGCGTCCCAGCCGGAGCGCTGGTTGCCGTGGGCGGGTATGCCGCCGGCGTCCTTGAGCAGCCGGGCCAGGTGCAGCAGGTTCCAGGTCATGAACGTGGTGTTGCGGTTGGTGAAGTCGTTGTCCGGCCCGCCGGACCCGGGGTCGAGGTAGGACGGCCCTGGCCCGGCTTCCCCGATCCAGCCGGCGTCGGCCTGCGGCGGGATCGTGTAGCCGAGGTGCTGGAGGCTGTAGAGGATGTTCATCGCGCAGTGCTTGACGCCGTCTTCGTTGCCCGTGATCAGGCAGCCGCCGACCCGGCCGTAGTAGGCGTACTGGCCGGCGTCGTTGAGCAGGTGCGAGCACGCGTAGAGCCGCTCGATCACCTGTTTCATCACGGAACTGTTGTCGCCGAGCCAGATCGGACCCGCGAGCACCAGGATGTCGGCGGCGAGCACCTGCTGATAGATGCCCGGCCAGTCATCAGCCGGCCAGCCGTGCTCGGTCATATCCGGCCA
>DASWFT010000044.1:0-14192 GCA_036394075.1 Streptosporangiaceae bacterium | reverse complement strand
AACGCCCTGCAGGCCTGGGACATGCTGCACGGCAACCTGCTGCTGCACGGCTGGAAGCTGTCGGACGTGTCGTTCTACACGACCGAACTGCCGGAGTACATGCTGGTCGAACTGGCCATCGGGCTGGGGGCCAACGTGGTGCACGTGGCCGCGGCGGCAACGTACACGCTGGTCGTCGTGCTCGGGGCGCTGCTGGCCAAGGGCAGCGCGACCGGCCGGGCCGGCCTCATCCGCGCCGCGATCGCCGCGGGCATCATGCTCGCCCCGCAACTGGGCGACGGCGTCTACACACAACTCCTGTCACCGGATCATGTAGGTACCGCGGCGCCGGTGCTGGTGGCGTGGCTGATCCTGGACCGGGCCAGGCCCCGGTGGTATGTGCCGGCCGTCATCGCCGCGCTGCTGGCCCTGGCGCTGGTAGCGGACACGCTCATCCTGTACATCGCGATCGTGCCGCTGGCCCTGGTCTGCGCGGTCCGCGCGTACCAGGCAGTCGTGCAGCAGCGGCAGCCGTGGTCCTCGCAGTGGTACGTGCTCTCGCTGGGCGCGGCGGCAGTGGCCTCGGTGGGCGCCGCCCGCCTGCTGGCTGCCGCGCTGCGCGCGGCGGGCGGCTACGAGGTGCAGCCGGTGGCGGCCCACTTCGCCGATCCTGCCGCGGTGGCCAGCCACACCTGGCTGTGGGTGCAGACAATCCTGGTGCTGTTCGGGGCCGACTTCTTCGGCCGGCCGTTCGGGCCGGTGACGGCGATGGCGCTGGTCCACCTGGCCGGGGTGGTCCTGGCCGCCTGGGCGGTCTGGGTGGGCGTCCGCGGGTTCTTCCGTGACCGCGATCTGGTTCCCGCGCTCCTGGTCACGGCGGTGGTCATCAACCTGGCCGCGCTCTTGCTGAGCAACCGGCTGGTCAATATCTTGAGCGCCCGCGAGATCGCTCCTGTCCTGCCGTTCGCCGCGGTGCTCGCGGCGCGGCTGCTGAGCGCCCGGCTGGCCGCGGCCCGGCTGATGCCGCTGCTGCTCGCGGGGCTGCTGGGCTATGTGGCGATCCTCGGATACGACGTGGCCCAGCCGCCCGCTCCCGCGCCGAACCAGCAACTCGCCGACTGGCTGGCCGCCCGGCACTTCCGCGATGGCCTGGCCGCCTACTGGGTGGCCAGCGTGACCACGCTGTCGAGCCACGGCCGCGTCCAGGTCAGCCCGGTGTGCGGCGGCACACGGTTCACCGGCGGGCGGTGGGAGGCGCAGACGTCCTGGTACGATCCGGCGCGGCGATACGCGAATTTCCTGGTCATCGGCGGGCCTTCGGCCTGCGACCACGCCACGCCCGCCGACGCCCGGTCCGTGTTCGGCCCGCCCGCGCAGACGTACCACGTCGCCGGATACACCGTCCTGGTCTGGCCCGAAAACCTGCTCGCCCGCCTCGGCTGAAGGCAGCCTCAGGATTTCCTCCGGGCGATCGGCCTTCGCCCACGGTAGTCAGTCGATGCCGGTAGGCTGACGAGGCTTACCGCCCGAGATGACAAGGTTGCTCATGCGACGTTTCACCGTTCTGCTTTCCATTCCCCTGCTGGCCACGGCGGTGGCCCTAGCCGGATGCGGGTCATCATCATCCTCCAGCGGCCCGGCCGTGTCGGTGTCTGGGACCTTCGCCAAGTCGGCGTCGATCACGATCCCGTCCCAGAAGGCCAATAGCAGCCTCACCGTCAAGACCCTGATCCAGGGCAACGGGCCGGCGCTGGGCAAGACCGACTCCTTCGTCGGCGACTATGCCGTTTACATCTGGAGCGGCACGACGCACAAGCTGGCGCAGAGCACCTTCCAGACCAAGTCCCCAGCGCTGTTCACGGGGCAGTTGCTGCCCGGCCTGGAGACCGCGCTGCGCGGTAAGAAGATGGGCAGCCGCGTTCTCGCGGTCATCCCGCCCAAGGACGGCTACGGCAAGACGGGCAACTCCCAGGCGGGCGTCAAGGCCACCGACACGCTGGTCTTCGTCGTGGACATGCTCAAGGACTTCACCGCGAAAGACTCCGCGTCCGGGACGCAGGTGTCCGACGGCGGCGGGACGCTGCCGACGGTCACCGCCACACCGGGCAGCGCCCCGGTGATCAAGATCCCTTCGTCCGGCAAGCCGCCGTCCGCGCTCGTCGCCAAGACGCTGATCAAGGGGTCGGGGTCGGCCGTCACCAAGGGCCAGACCGTTGTCGCGCAGTACGTTGGCGTCATCTGGCGGACCGGTAAGGTCTTCGACGCGTCCTGGACCCGCGGCCAGCCCTTCGGCTTCACCATCGCCGCGACGCCGAGCCAGGTCATCCCAGGCTGGGACAAGGGCCTCATCGGCCAGACGGTAGGCAGCCGGGTCATGCTGGTTATCCCTCCCGCCGACGGCTACGGGAAGACCGGTAACTCGCGGGCAGGAATCAAGGGCACCGACACGCTGGTCTTCGTGGTGGACATTCTTGGCGCGATCACGCCTGGTTAGTCCAGGTTGACCGGGGCCTCCGGTTGGCACCACCCGGCCGGTCGGTCTGATGGAATGATGCCTCACGTGACTACCAGCAAGGCGGTTATCGCCGCGGCGCCCGGCTCATCCGGCCAGGCCGTCCTGGCCAGGCTCCGGGCACCCCGTCCGGTTCAGTGGGCGGTGCCCCTGGCGTGGGTGCTCGGTGTTGCCGCCGCCTTCGCGTGCTACCTGGAACTGGCCCGGACGAGGGCGGTCAATTCCGACGGCGCGAGCCAGGCCCTGCAGGCCTGGGACATGCTGCACGGCAACCTGCTGCTGCATGGCTGGGCGCTCACTGACGTGTCCTTCTACACCACGGAACTTCCGCAGTACATGCTGGTGGAACTGGTCCGCGGGCTGAACGCGGACGTGGTCCACGTAGCCGCGGCCATGACCTACACGCTCGCGGTGCTGCTCGCGGCGTTGCTGGCCAAGGGCAAGTCCACCGGGCGTGAGGCCCTGGTGGCCGTCCTTGTCGCGGCCGGGATCATGCTCACCCCGCAACTGGATTCCGGGGTGAACGTCCTCATCTCCTCACCTGACCACATCGGCACGTCGGTGCCCGTGATGGTGGTCTGGCTGATCCTGGACCGGTCCCGGGCGCGCTGGTACATCCCCGTTATCGCCGGGGCGCTCCTCGGCTGGGCCCAAGTAGCCGACATGCTGGTGCTCTACATCGGGGTTCTTCCGCTCGCGCTGGTCTGCGCGGTCCGCGTCTACAAGGCGGTGGTGATCGAGCGGCGGCCGCTGGAATCGCAGTGGTACGAGTTGTCCCTCGGCGGCGCCGCCCTCGCCGGGGCGCTGGCGGCCACGCTGGCGGTGGCCATCATCCACGCCCATGGCGGGTTTTTCGTCCGTGCTCCCGTCACGATGTTCGCCGCTGGCAGCCTCCTGCCCAGCCACCTGGCCCTCACCGTCGAAGGGCTGCTGCTCCTCGGCGGCGCCGACTTCCTCGGGCTGCGCATGGGGGTCAGTGCCGCCCTCGTGCTGCTGCACGTGGTGGGCGTGCTCCTGGCCGGCTGGGGTACCTGGCTGGCCGCCCGCCGCTTCCTGCGCGACCTCGACCTGGTCGCCGCGGTGCTGGTCGCGGCGATCGTGATCAACCTGGTCAGCTACCTGCTCAGTACCAGTGCCCGGACCGTCCCGTCGAGCCGTGAGATCGCCGCGGTACTGCCGTTCGCCGCCGCCCTGGCCGGGCGCCTGCTGGCGAAGCGGCTCCTCGCGGCCAGGCTGGTTCCGCTGCTGCTCGTGGCCCTGCTCGGCTACCTGGTCGGCCTGGCGCACGAGATCATCCAGCCGCCGGTTCCCCCACAGAACGCGGCGCTCACATCCTGGCTGACGGCGCGGCATCTGCATACCGGCCTGTCCGGCTACTGGGAGTCAAACATCGTCACGCTGACCAGCGGTAACCGGGTCCAGATCCGGCTGGTGTCACCGGCGGGCGCGCTGCTCACGGCCGGCGCCGAGGAGGTGAACGCGTCGTGGTATGACCCCGCCCGGGCCACGGCGAACTTCGTCGTGCTGTTCCCCGGCGTGTCCGGCTACCCGGGCTTCACCCGGGCCCACGCGGCGCTGGCCACGTTCGGCCCCCCCGCCCGCACCTACCACGTCGGGCCCTACCTGGTGCTGGTCTGGAACAAGAATCTGCTGAAAGAACTGCGCTGACCCGCTGCCATTAGTCCGAGCGGCGGGGCCGGTCGGTGAGCGAGTCGATCAGCAGGCCCAAGCCGATGCCGAGCATCCACACGTCGCTCCCCGGCGGCCACCTCGAGCGCCGCTCGATCATCGGCAGGCGGGCCAAAAAGTGCGAGAATCCGCACGTGGACATAGATCGCCCGGCAGTCGCCGACGTGATGGCGGATATCTCGGCTGCGCTGGCGCCGCAGATCATCGAACTGTCCGGCGAGGTCTACGACGTGATCGTGCGGGAGATCCCCGAGCTACGCGCCGACCAGCCCGTGCTTACCTTGCTCGCCTCCAGTGTCGATGGCAACGTCGCCACCTGCCTGCAAGTGCTGCGGCACGGGATCGACCTGGCGAACGTGCGCGCCCCCGCCGCGGCCGAGGAATACGCCCGGCGGCTTGCGCAGCGCGGCACGCCACTAGCCACCCTGCTACGCGCCTACCGCCTCGGGCAGGCCCGCTTCCTCGACCGGTGCCTGGGCGAGCTGGCGCAGCAGACCACCGACGTCGAACTCGTCAGCACGACTTCGCTCCGCCTCGCCAAGATCGTTGCTGAGTACATCGATCAGATGTCGGAAGATGTCGTCCGGGCCTACGAAACGGAGAAACAGAACTGGCTGCGCAACCGCAGCGCCGTCCAGGCGGCCCGGGTTCATTCCCTGCTGGCGGGCGAACACGTGGACGTGAGCGCGGCTGAGGCGACCCTCGGCTACCGGCTGCACCAGCACCACGTCGGCCTCGTGTGCTGGGTGGGCGACGCCGCCGGCACGAGCGACGAGCTCACCCGGCTCGAGCGGACGACCAATCGCGTCGGTGAACTTGCCGGCGCTGACGGTCGCCCCCTTTTCCTGCCCCACGACGAATCTTCCGCCTGGGCCTGGCTCCCCTTCGGGACCAGGGGCACCGTCGCCTCTGGGTCCGCCGCGGCCTGGACTGCTGGCAGCGACCCCGATATCCATTTCGCCATCGGCGACCCGGCGCACGGCAGCGCAGGATTCCTTCGCACCTATCAGCAGGCCATCGCGGCCCAAGCGGTCGCGCTCGCCGCCCAACCCTCAAGTCGGCAAGTGATCACGTTCCACGAGGTCGCGCCGGTGGCCTTGATGCTGGGTTCGATCGAGCTGCTGCGGACATGGGTCGCGCAGACATTGGCCTCGCTGGCCACCGATGACGAGCACCGCGCTCGCCTGCGGGATACCATGCGCGTCTTCCTGGAGGATGGCGGCAGCTACAAGGCCGCAGCTCAGCGGCTGACGCTGCACAAGAACACCGTCCAGTACCGGATCCGCAAAGGCGAAGAAGGCCTCGGCCGGCCCCTGGGCGACGACCGCCTGAACATCGAACTTGCCCTGCTGGTAAGCCACTGGCTCGGCGCTGCCGTTCTGCAACCAGCCGGAGCCGCCCCGCCACAGCGGTCATGATCGCGGTGACCGGGATGCGCATGACCGGCCCCGGTCGGTGAGCAGCAGGTCGCCCGCGGCCGTGGTGTCGAACTGCCATCCGCCCGGGACCCGCATGGTAAAGAACGGACCTTCAATTACCGCCGGCCCGGTGGCCCGCGCGCCCGGCCGCTGGCTGAGCAGCGAGTACACGGGCACCGCCGCGCGGCCCCCGCGGCCATCGCGCAGGGCCCGGGTCCCCCCGGCCTGTGCCGGGGACGCTGCCACCTCACCACCCTGGCCGAGCCTTACGTGCGGGAGCGGGGCGAGCAGCACCAGTTCCAGGGATGCCCGGTCGCCGGGTCCGACCTGGGCCGCGGCATCCTGCGGATCGTCAAGATCGGTCATGGTTTCCTCGTCGTCACGCTCCACGGTGATCCTGAATCGCGCGGTCCAGGCGCTCGCATCGACCCCCTCGGCGAGCAGGTCCCTGGCACCCAGTTCGAGCAGGTGGTCGGTGACCTCACGGATCGTCGCCGGATCTGTCGCCGGCAGCGGCTGCTCGTAGCGTTGGGAAAGATCGGAAAATCCCATACCGAACGAACTGAAAACCGCGGCTGTCGCAGGAACGAGCACGCGCCGTATCCCGGCCCGCCGGGCGGCCCCGCACACGGTCATCGGGCCGGCTCCGCCGAACGCGGCCAGCACGGTGTCGCCGTCGCGGGCCGCGGCGCCGGCCAGCGCATGAGTGATCGCGCCGACGTAAGCGTTCTCCATCTCCTGCAGCGCGTCGTCGAGGGAGATCGAAAGCGGTTCAGCGATCTTGGTCTCGATCACCTTCGCGCTTCGTTCAGGATGCAGGGTAAGGGTGCCGCCCAGGTAGGTCGCGGGATCGAGGAGACCGGCCAGCAGCATGGCGTCGGTGATCGTCGCCTCGTCGCCACCGAGGCCGAAGCAGGCGGGCCCCGGGGCGGCGCCGACGCTGCCGGGGCCGACCTGGATACGGTCACCCACGACGCGGAAGACCGAGCTGCCACCCACGCCGTAGCTGGTGATCGTCGCGAGTTCCAGGGAACTTGGCACGTCGTCGATCATCCCCCGCCGGGCGACGCGGATGGTGCCGTCGGTGACCACGCCGATGTCGGTCGTGGTGCCGCCTACGTCGACCATGACCAGGTGACGCAGGCCATAGTGGTCCGCAAGCGCCCGGGTGCCCTCCAGGCCGCCGCGCGGGCCTGAGCTGTAGGTCTTGAGCGCCGCGGACTTCACGACACCGGAAGAACCGCCGTCGTTGCGGAAGATCCGCAGCGGCTGGCGGGCATGGGCGTCACGCAGCCGGGCCTCCGCGTTGAACAGGAAGTGCTCCAGGGCGGGGTGCAAGAACGCGTTGAGCAGGCTCGACCAGGCGCGGCGGACATCATCGGAGTCGGCGACCAGTTCCCAGGAGAACACCAGCGGAGCCGACCCCAGCAGGTGCCGCGCGCAGCGCCTCAGCAGCAGCCGCTTGATGCGGGTCTCGTCGTCCGCGCCGGCCGCGCCGCCGACCGCGATGACCAGGCGCCTGGCTCCGCGGGCGGACAGTTCGCTGACCCGCGAGACGAGTTCACTGGTGAGCGCCTCGTCGTCGGCGTCGAGGCTGATGCTGGCCCACCGGTCGCCGACCAGGACCGCCAGCAGGTCCTCCTGGGCCTGGGTGGCCGCCAGGCCCTCCACCAGCGTGGGATCGGTGACGAGCAGGCCCAGCCGCGGGCCCGTCCGCTGTACCAATGCGTTGGTGCCGTGGGTGGTGGAGTAGCGGATGCAGTCCATGGACTGGAGCAGCGCCGTGAGCTGCGGCTTCCCGTACACCAGCTTCGAGACCTTGGTCAGGCCGTCGAACAGGCAGCGGCTCAGGTCGAACGGCGTGGTCAGGGTCTTTGTGTACCGCACGTCGTCGCCATCGACCAGGCAGAAGTCGGTGAATGTGGCACCGTTGTCGATGTTGATCAGTCGTGTCATCGCTCAGCGTTCCCGTCCGGGATGCCTTTGCCACTGGCGCCGGCGGTCCCTGCATCGCGCCGGGCGGGCATCCAATCTCTCGCCGTCACCGCATGGTAGAGAGGCCGGTCGCGGCCAGGCATCGTAGCGCGGGCACGACGCTGA
The DNA here is from genome assembly GCA_036394075.1 of Streptosporangiaceae bacterium. Lineage (GTDB taxonomy): Bacteria > Actinomycetota > Actinomycetes > Streptosporangiales > Streptosporangiaceae > JAWWPY01. The sequence goes on along the minus strand of DASWFT010000044.1, from coordinate 6,494 downwards.
GCCCGGGGTTCGTGACCCGGCACCAATGGCAGCACGCGAGCCGCAGCTTACGCTCGGGAGCGGAACGAAAGGCCGGGTTATGAGCGCTGACACCACTGCGATCGAATCAACCGCGGCGGACGCCGTGGCCGCGCCCCTGGACCTGCTGCTCACTGATGCGGTCCTCGGTTCGCTGCACCGGGTAAACCCGGGCGGGTCTGGTCTGCGTCTGGCGGCGGCGCTGACCACGCGGCCCAGGCTTGTCGCCGGGCGGGGGCGGCAGCTTCTCGCCGAACTGGGCCGCATCGCGGTAGGCACCTCGACGGTTCAGCCTTCCCGGCGGGACCGGCGGTTCACCGACCCAGGCTGGACGGGCAACCCGTTGCTGCGCCGCGCGGTGCAGGCCTACCTGGCTGCCGCGCAGGCCGCGGAGGGTGTTGTCGAGGACGCGGACCTGGACTGGGCCGATGCCGAACGGGTCGGCTTCGTGCTGCGCAACCTGGTGGATGCGCTGGCCCCGAGCAACAGCCCGGCTCTCAACCCGGCGGCATTGAAGGCGGCCATCGACACCGGCGGCGGCAGCGCCCTGAGCGGCCTGCGCCGTTTCATCGCAGACATGGCCGCTCCGCCACGCGTGCCGTCCATGGTCGAGCCCGACGCCTTCGAGGTCGGCGAGGACCTCGCGGTCACCCCGGGGGCGGTGGTCCTGCGGACCCCGGTGTTCGAGCTGATCCAGTACAGTCCGGCCACGGCCAAGGTCAGGCAGATCCCGCTGCTGATCGTCCCGCCCACGATCAACAAGTTCTACGTGATCGACCTGGCGCCCGGTCGCAGCCTGGCGGAGTACCTGGTCGGCAGCGGCCAGCAGGTCTTCATGATCTCGTGGCGCAACCCGGACGCGAGGCACGCGAAATGGGACTTCGACACTTACGGGCAGGCGGTCATCGACGCCATGGACGCCGTCTCGCGGATCGCCCGGAGCGAGCAGGCAGCGCTGATGGGGGTCTGCTCCGGCGGCATCATCGCCGCAATGGTGGCCGCGCACCTCGCGCACACCGGCCGGCCGGACCGGATCGCCGCGTTCACCCTGATGGTCACCGTGCTGGATGAGGCGCGGGCCGGCCTGGCCAGCACGGTCATCGGCCAGCGGAACGCGCAGGCGGCCGCCGCCGCGTCGCGGGCCCGCGGCTACCTGGACGGGCGGTCGCTGGCTGAAGTGTTCGCCTGGCTGCGGCCGAACGACCTGATCTGGAACTACTGGGTCAACAATTACCTGCTTGGCCGGCCGCCGCCACCGTTCGACATCTTGTTCTGGAATGCGGACACCACCCGGATGACCGCGGGCCTGCATCGCGATTTCCTCCGGCTGGGTGTCGCGAACTCGCTGGTGCAGCCGGGCGGGGCGACGATGCTCGGATCACCGGTGAACCTGTCACTGGTCGACCGCGACTCCTACCTGATGGCCGGGATTGCCGACCACATCTGCCCCTGGCAGAGCTGCTACCGCTCTACTCAGCTGCTTGGCGGCAGCAAGCGGTTCGTGCTTTCGACGAGCGGGCACATCGCCGCCATGGTGAATCCGCCGGGGAACGACAAGGCCAGCTACCAGGTGGCCAAGGAGTGTCCTGAGGACCCGCAGGAGTGGCTGCGGCACGCGGAGACCTGCCGCGGATCCTGGTGGCCGGACTACGTGGCGTGGCTGGCCGAGCGCTGCGGCGAGGAGAAAGCCGCCCCTGCTGATCTCGGCGGCAGCGGGCTGGAGCCGCTGTGCGCCGCGCCCGGGACATACGTCTATGACCGCTGACCCGCCCCCGCCCGCGGCCGGGGGCCAGCGGCGCCGGGGCCGGCTGCGCGCCGTGCCCTCGGTGTGGCAGCGGCGAACCCCCGCGGGCGAGCACATGCGGACGGTCACCGTCGGTGGCCGGGTCATGCGGGTGGCCGTGCGGGAGGGCAGCCCGCAGTGGCCGCCTCTGCTGCTATGCAACGGCATCGGGGCCAGCCTCGAACTGCTGCAGCCGTTCGTCGACGCGCTCGACCGGCAGCGGACGGTTATCCGGTTCGACCTGCCGGGCATCGGCGGGTCTCCCCTGCCGGTCATGCCCTATCACTTCACGACGCTCGCGCCGCTGCTCGCCGGCCTTCTCGACCGGCTCGGCTACCCGCAGGCCGATGTCCTGGGCATCTCGTGGGGCGGCGGGCTCGCGCAGCAATTCGCCGTGCAATGCCCGGCCCGGGTGCGCCGGCTGGTGCTGGTGGCTACGGGAACCGGGTCGCTCATGGTGCCCGCCCACCCTCGCGTCCTGGCGCGGATGCTGACGCCGCGGCGCCATCGCGACCGGGGGTACGCGGCCAGCATCGCCGGCGAGATCTACGGGGGCAGCCTGCGCGCCAATCCGTCGCGCGCGGGCGATCTGCTGCACGGGTGGACACGCCTCGGACCGAGCCGGGGGTATTACTACCAGCTGCTGGCGGGCCTCGGCTGGACGAGCCTGCCGCTGCTGCCGCTGCTGCGCCAGCCCACCCTCATCCTGGCGGGCGACGACGACCCAATCATCCCGCTAGTCAATGCGCGGATCATGCATCTGCTGATCCGCCGGAGTGAACTGAATGTCTATCATGGTGGCCACCTTGACCTGGTCTCCGAGGCCGACCGGATGGCGCCGGTAGTGGAGGCGTTCCTCGCCGCCGGGGCTGGGTCTGCTGTTGCGAGCCCTGACGGCACGCCGACCGCGCCCGGTAAGTGGAGAAAGGCCGGGACCTGACGCATAGCGCCGGCTTCGACGTCTCATCCTCCGGTTTCCCGAAGCCGGCGCCGGGACGCCTCCACCTCGGCCTCGGCCGCGGCGCGGCCGACCCAGCACCCGACCTCGACGCTTTTACCCGGTTCGAGTTCCTTGTAGATCTCGAAGAAATGCTGGATCTCGAGCCGGTGGAGATCCGGCAGGTGGTCGATGTCGCGTAGGTGCTCCTGGCGGGGGTCGTCCGCAGGGACGCACAGGACCTTGTCGTCGCGGCCCTTCTCGTCGGTCATCCGGAACATGCCGATCGGGCGGCTGCGGATCAGGCAGCCAGGGAACGTGGGTTCCTGCACGAGGACCAGAGCGTCCAGCGGATCGCCGTCCTCGCCGAGGGTGTCCTCGACGAACCCGTAGTCGGCCGGGTACTGGGTCGTGGTGAACAGCGTGCGGTCCAGGCGAATCCGCCCGGTGGCGTGGTCGACCTCGTACTTGTTGCGGCTGCCGCGCGGGATCTCGATGAGGACGTCGAATTCCATCGTCGGGTCCTGCGCGGTCATGCGAATGCCCCGATGCCGGTGATGTCACGGCCGACGATCAGCGTCTGGATGGTCTCTGTGCCCTCGAAGGTATGCACCGCCTCGATGTCGGCCATGTGCCGGATGGCGTGGAAGTCCAGCAGGATGCCATTGCCGCCGAGCAGGTCCCGGGCCTCGGCGAGCACCCCGCGGGCCTTCGTGGTGTTGTGCAGCTTCGCCAGCCCCGCCAGGGTCGGGGCGAGTCTTCCCGCCTCGGCCAGCCGCGCGATCTGCATGCAGTAGAGCTGCATCGCGGTTACCTCGGCGAGCATGTGCACCAGCCGCTGCTGGACAATCTGGAAACTGGTCAGGGTCTTGCCGAATTGGGTACGGCGCTTGGCGTAGGCCAATGCTGCGTCGAACCCGGCCACCGCGTGCCCGAGGGCCATCCAGGCGCACGCGCTGCGGGTCCCGACCAGCACCGTCGCGCAGTCGGCGAAGGAGTTAGCTCCGGGTAGCCGGTTCTCCGCCGGCACCCGGGCGCCCTCCAGCACGATTTCCGCCTGCCACACCGCGCGCAGTGACGCCTTCCCCTCGATGACGCGGGCCTGGCAGCCGGGCGTCCCCTTCTCGACGAGGAACCCCTTGACCTGGCCGTCGGAGGTGTCGCGGGCCCACACCACGATCACGTCGGCGATGGTGCCGTTGCCGATCCACTTCTTCGCACCGTCGAGCACGTAGGAACCGCCGTCCCGGTGGGCGGTCGTCTCCAGCGCGATGGAATCGGATCCGTGCTCGGGCTCGGTGAGGGCGAAGGCTCCGATCTTGTCCAGCCGGGCCATCGGCGGCAGCCAGCGCTGTTTCTGTTCCTCCGAGCCGCACTGCGCGATGGCCTGCATGGCCAGCCCGGCCTGCACCCCGACGAACGTGCCCAGGCTGCCGTCGCCGCGGTTCAGCTCCATGTGGATCAGCCCGGCCGACAGCGGGTCCATCGGCGGGCAGCCGTAGCCGTCGATGCCGTCGCCGACGATGCCCAGCTTCGCCAGCTGCTCAACCAGGGGCCAGGGGAACTCGGCCCGCTCCCAGTAGCCGTTGATTACCGGCAGGACCTGATGGTCGACGAACTCCCGGGTGCGCCGCAGGTAGTCCAGCTGCTGCGGTGTCATCTGCTCCTTGAGGAAGAAGTAGTCAGTGCCCAGCGCGTCTCCGATGCCGAACTTCAGGTCATCCACGTCGCTCCCTTAGGTTTCGAAGGCGGGCAATGGCCGGCTCTGGCAGGCCGCACCTCAGGGGCTAGCGGTCAGATACATGCCGCCCTTGATGGCCAGGATCTCGTTGCACCCGTCCTCGATCATCGACAGGCGGGCGTCCCGGAAGATCTTCTCGATGGGCTGGTCGCGGCGGATACCGGCGCCGCTGAAGATCTGCAGGGCCTCGCTGGCGACCTCGAACGCCGCCTGGGTAGCCGTGATCTTGGAGGCCATGGCGACCTGTAGCGCGGGGACGGGCTGGGTGAAGTTGTAGAGCATGGCCCGGCGAGCCAGGGCGCGGGCCGCCTCGACCTTGCGGTACATGTGGAACAGCCGGTAGGCCACATTCTGGTGCGCCGCGATGGGTACGCCGCCTTGCTTCCGCTCGTGCGCGTAGCCCAGCGCCAATTCGTAGGCGGCGCGGGCGGTTCCGACGAAGATGGCGCCCATACAGGCATTTCCGATGGACAGGACCTGGTAGGCGGCACGCTGGTAGTCGTCCGGGCCGGCGAGGACATTGGAGGCAGGAAGCACGACATTGTCGAAGATGACCGCGCCCTGGTTCAGGGCCCGCTGCCCGAGCTTGTCCAGAGGCGCCCCGCGGCTGACCCCGGGGGCATCCATCGGGACGATGACGACACACCCCCGTTCCGGGTCAGGCCCGCTGCCGGTGTCGGCAGCGCAGTACAGGATGCAGACCTGGGCGATCGTGCCGTTCGAGATCCAGTCGGCTTTCCGGCCGTTGATGAGGACCCTCTCCGGGGACAACGTCGCCACGCAGTCGGGGCGGCCGTACTCGCCTGCCGGGTGGAAGATCTGCCTGTTCGGATCCAGCTGGTCGGAACCATGCCCGGGCTCGGTTGTCGCCCAGCAGCCCAGTTTCGAACCGGGTGTCAGCTCGAGCAGATACTGGTTGCCGAACGAGGCCGCCATCCAGCGCGGGAACATCGAGACCCCGAGCGAGCTGGCGAGCCCGGCGTCGCCCCAGCCCAGCTCCTCGAGAATCAGGCATGCCACCTTGGCCGCCTGAGCGGGCTCGAAGGCCAGAAGCTGGTCGACGCCGATGCCGAGCTGCCCGAAGCCTCCGAACACCTGCCACAGCGGCGAGTCCGCCCCGATGACTTCCTCAGGTGTCATCCGGTCCAGCCGCTCCCCGATGGGCCGCATGACGTCGGCCGCGAAGCGGTGCGTCCCGTCAAGAAGGTCCTGCTCCTCTTTGACGAGCGGCGCCTCGGCCCCTGTCATCTGCAGGGTGCCATGCGGATCCGCGGCCCACGCGGCGATCAGAGAGCCTTCAGCGGGACGGGCAATGCTGGCATATTGGGCCATGACCGGTCGTCTCCTTCACCACATGGACTGTTCTGGCACCCCACGGCCGCCGTCCCCGTCAGGACGGCAGCCCCGCGGTCTTGAGGTCCGGCTTGCTGCTGGCCCCGGCCTCCGCGAGGTAGTCCTTGACCGGCGTGCCGAGCGGGAGGGTGACGTCGGCGACGCCGTAGATCGCGCCCAGGGTCCGGGTCGGCGCCATCTTGTAGAGCGGGTCGAACTCGGAAGCTGAGTCCATCGTCACCGAGCACCGGCCGGCCCACAGTTCCGGTGTCCCGCTCGCGCTGAGCACGGGTGCCATCGAGTAGTCGGTCCGGATCAGCTCGCAGATACTGGGCAGCTCGGCGCCGAGTCGACTGTTCGGAACCCTGCGCAGGGTCAGCGCCGGCAGGAAGCTCACCTCCTCCGCTTCCGCCGGCCGTTCCGGGTTCATCGTCACCGTCAGGAGTCGTTTCCCGGTGGACCGCTCGACGGTGAACATCGCCTGTTCGCCGAACGGCGAATCGTCGGCGGGGCGCGCGTAGCCCATGCTCGCGAACTTCTTCGGGAACCCCCATAGTTCCCGGCCGCACGCCAGCGCCGCGTCGTTGTCGACGTAGATGAACGGGCAGAAGGTGTACGGCTCGCCCTCGAAGCTGACCCGGATCAGCATGATCGTCTCGTTGTAGACGCCCAGCGTCGAGAAC
>DASWFT010000043.1:0-34728 GCA_036394075.1 Streptosporangiaceae bacterium | reverse complement strand
CCAGCCCGGCCCTTGCGTCGGCGCTCGCCGACATCCGCTCCCAGTTCGCCGCGCTGATATATCCGGGGTTCGTGGCCGAGACCGGGTCGCGACGCCTGCCCGACCTGGTCCGCTACCTGGAGGCCATCACCCGGCGGCTGGAGAAGATGCCGGAGGCTCCGTGGCGTGACGCCGAGCGGATGGCGGTCGTACTCCGGGTGACAGAGGCTTACCAGCAAGCCATCGGTGAGCATGCATCCGGGCGCCGCAGCGCGGATGCCCGGACGGTGCGCTGGATGATCGAAGAACTACGGGTCAGCCTCTTCGCCCAGACGCTGGGCACTCCCATCCCCGTGTCGGAGAAGAGGATCCAGACGGCACTGGACCGCCTGGGGCGTGTCCCATAGATCTTGGCCGTCGCGCAGCAGGCTGAAGATCTGCGGGACACGCCCTGGCCTCCTACTAAGGCGAACCCCGGCGCCCACCGAGGGGTGCGGTGGCGCGGCAGAGGATGAAGGCGGCGACGAGCAGCACGCCAGCGATGGAAAGGCCGTGCAAGACGCCGATGTGGTCGCCGAGGAACCCGACGACCGGTGGCCCGGCCAGGAAGGCCACATAACCGATCGAGGCGGCGGTGCTCACCCGGCCGGCCGCGTACCGGGAATCGTCGGCAGCGGCGCTGAGGCCGACCGGGAATCCAAGTGATGCCCCGAGCCCCAGCAGAACGGCTCCAGCCAGCGCGACCGGCAAGCGCGCGCCAAATTCGATCAGGAGCAGGCCGATGAGGGCGGTGGCCGTGCAGGCCCGCAGGACCCGGACCCGGCCGCATGCGTCGACGAGCCTGGGGCCGAACCAGCGGCCAGTGGTCATCGCGGCGAGGAAGATGGCGAACGTGAGGGTGCCGAGGACAGGTGTCGTGTGGTAGCCGTCGATGACCGCGAGGCTGAGCCAGTCGTTACCGGACCCCTCGGTGAAGGCCATGCAGAATACGAACAGGCCGATGAGCAGGGTCCGCCTCTCGGTCCACGCCGCGAGCGGATTGCGGCGGACTGTCGGCTTGTCCTGGTGCGCTGGGCGGTCCTGGTGCGCTGGGCCGCGGGTGCCGGGCAGGAATCCGCGGGCTGTGGTAGGCACGGCGATGGCGACACAGAGCGCGACCGCGAGCAGGTGAACGGTGACCGGCACCCCGGCGGCGACCATGGCCGCCCCGACGGCCGCCCCGGTCACCGTGCCGATGCTCCACCCGGCGTGGAACCTGGGCAGGATCGCGCGCCCCAGCGCTTGCTCGACGGCAGCACCCTGCACGTTCATGGCCACATCCCAGGCGCCGCTGCCGAAGCCGAACATGAACAGCCCGGCCGCCACCGGGGGAATGCCCATTCGGTAGCCAACCGCGACGATGGCCATGCCGGCGGCCGCGATCAGTGACATAACGACCACGGTGCGGGTTTCCCCGAGCCAGCTGATGACCAGCCCCGACAGCGGCGTCGCGACGGTCGAGCCCACCGCTATGCACAACAGGATGAGCCCGAGCACTCCGGGTGTCACCCGAAGTTCCGCGCGGACCTGCGGGATGCGAGAAGCCCAGCTCGCGAACAGGAAGCCATTGCCGATGAAGACCGCGTAGACGGCGTTCCTGGCCTTGCGGGTATGTGCGGATTCCCGCTGGGTCGCTAGAGGTTGGATTTGATGTTGCCCCCATCGACCTGATAGGCGGCGCCGGTGATGTAGGAGGCCTGCTGCGAGGCCAGGAACGCTACGAGGTTACCGAGCTCGATCGGCTCCCCGAGGCGGCCCAGGGGGATCGTCGCGGCGAGGGGTGCGAGCTGCGCCAGGAGCCTCTTGTCAGCCTCCGGGCTGCGCCCCGCGCCGGGGCTGATGCGGGAGGTGAGGAACGTGCCCGGGAGCACGAGGTTGATCGTGATGCCATCCTTCGCCAGCTCAGGCATGATCGCCTTCATCAGCCCGGCGATGCCCGGGCGGATCCCGTTCGTCAGGTCGGCCTGGACGGCGAGTACCTCGGCGCCCGTCTCACGCCGGATCTCTTCAGCAGCGGCTTCGAGATCCGCCTCGGTCCGCGCGCAGATCGTGACCCGCGCGCCCTCGCGCGCCAGTGCAAGCGCCGACGCCTTGCCCAGACCCTTGCTTGATGCGGCAACGAGCGCGACCTTGCCCGTCAGCCCTAGATCCACGCATCTCTCCACGTTCGATTCTGCGCAGCGTCCGGGGACGCGCTCGCCGCCGATGCGTCAGGTGATGACCCTGACGTTTTCCGCCTGGGGTCCCTTCTGGCCCTGCGTGATGTCGAACTCGACCTTCTGGCCTTCCTCGAGGCTGCGGTAGCCGCTACCGGTGATCGCGCTGAAGTGCACGAACACGTCCGGGCCGCCCTCCACCTCGATGAAGCCGTAGCCCTTATCGCCGTTGAACCACTTCACCGTGCCTTGCGCCATCTTGACCTTCTCCGTTGCGGATGCGGCGCCGCCGCCATGGCGGTCGAGGTCCGCTTCCCACGATTGCTCTGGCTAGCCTGTCATGCAACGCGCGGGGGGTGTAGACCGGCACCCTGATCGCAGGTCACGGCGCGCACGGTTCGTGGGTCGGCTCGTTAGCAGGCACCGTTGGCGAGTTTACCGGCGTGATCGGCGATAGACGCCTATCAGGTGACCTGCTACGGTTTAGCCGGCCGGTGGCCGGCTGTTTCTTTCTGCCGCTGCAGGTACCTCATATGACAGGAGCTGGTCGTCGTGGGCCTGCGTTTTAACCCGCCGCCTGGATGGCCGGCCGCTCCCGAGGGTTTCACCCCGGAGCCAGGCTGGCAACCTGACCCTTCATGGCCGCCGCCGCCGCCGGGATGGCAGCTATGGGTCCTCGACGATCAGCCGCCGGGTCAGGCCTGGATGCCGCCGGGCCAGGCCTGGATGCCGCCGGGTCAGGCCGGGCCTTCAGCGGTGACGATGCCGCCGGGCCAGGGCTGGCCTTCAGCAGCGACGACGCCGCCGGGCCCGTCCGGCTGGCAGGCTCTGCCCGGTTACGGCACGGGCTGTCCTGATGTCGGCGCGGGCCAGCCCGCAGGTACCAGCGGGTGGGCGATCGCCTCGTTCGTGGTGGGCCTGCTCAGTGTGGCCCTCCTCGGCCTTGCGACCCTTCTCAGCATTATTTTCGGCATTATCGCGCTGAAGAGAATCCGGAGGCTTGGGCAGAAGGGCCGGGGCCTGGCGATCGCCGGCCTGGTCCTGTCCGCTGCCTGGCTGGTCGTCGCGATCGTTGTTGTCATCGCGATCGGCGCCGGCGGGGCCACCCGGTCCGCGTCCACCGGGAAGATCGTCAGCCGGGGACATCTGCCGGCCTTCTCGCTCGCGACCGGGGACTGCTTCAATAACCCGGCCGGTGCGCGGAGCGTCTCCTCGGTTACCGCGATTCCCTGCACGCAGCCGCATAACGCGCAGGTGTACGCCGAGTTCAAGCTCACCGGTTCTGACTTCAGCTATCCAGGAGAAACCGCTGTCGTGCGCCTGGCCAGCGAAGGATGCAACGCTCGCACCGGAAGCGTCAACAAGGCGAAGACGACCAGCGCTATGACGACCCGCGTCCTTTATCCGCGCGAGAATTCCTGGTTTGTTGGACGGCGGACCGTGAGCTGCCTGGTCGTCAATCCAACGGCGGACCTGACATCCTCGCTGCTGAATTCTCAGCCAGCCGGCTGAGCAGCGGGTTCGATTCCCGTCTGGGGCACCATCTTCCGGCCACCAACGACGAGTTCCCCCGCGTCACGTGTCATTCCCCGGCGCTCAGGAGCGGGCCCGGAGAATGTCGTCCAGTTGCTCGGCGATGCGAGTCCACCCCTGCTGGTGACCGCCGATGAGTTCGGGCGGAAGCAGGGCGTGGTGGATGGTCATGAGCGTGTGCCTGTCGTCCTGTGGTTCGAGCGTGACCGTCACCACGCTGTCCTGATCCGACGGCGCCCAGGTGGAGCATTTCCAGGTGAAGGCCAGCCGGTGCGGGCGGTCCAGGTCGACGTACCGGCCCGTGACGTAGAGCATGAACCCGCCGTCGTCGATGTCGATGCGGAGGCGTCCGCCGATCCTCGGGTCGAGTTCGATCTTCGTCGCCCGGGCCGGGCGCGGGCACATCCACTCGGCGAATGCGTCGGCATCCAGCCACTCGTCGTAGACCACGTCCGGTGAAGCGGGGAGCACGCGCCGGACGACCGCCGCCGGCGGCTCGCTGTGGCTCACGGCTGGCGATTCCTTCGCTCGAGACGGGCCGCGAGCGCGTCGGCGCGGGTGGACCAGAACGCGGTCTGCTCTCTGATCCAGGTTTCGGCGAGCTGCAGCCCGTCAGGCCGGACGGACAGCCAGTGCTCCCGGCCGCGTACCTCGCGCCGGACCAGGCCGGCTGCCTCCAGCACGCCGACGTGACGCGACACCCCGGCAAACGACATCGGCAGCGGACCAGCGAGATCGCTGATCCGGGCATCACCACTGCGCAACGCGACAAGCAGAGCCCGCCGGGTGGGATCGGCCAGCGCGGGCTGGACTTTCCCGTGGTTTTCGTCGTCTGACACCGGCTTCAATTACGACTACTACGCGTCGTTCACGCCCGAAGAGATGGCCAACGGCACGGCCTTCTTCAACTACCATCCGCAGAACCCCGGCTTCACCGACAGGGAAGGAGCGAGCGTCTTCTACCAGGATGAGGACGGGCAGGTGTTTCACACCTATTCGACGTACGCACGCGGCATCGACATGCTGAACGGCGCCTATCACTACCTCGACCTGGTCCCGAAAGGGCGCGACGAGGCTGGTCATGACGGTCCCCAGTTCTGGGTACGCCGCCACGACGAGTACGGAAGCTGACCGTGAGCGGCTAGCGTGGGGCCTCATCCCATAGGCTCGCTGTTGTGGCAGATCATGAGTCAGCGGTTCCACAATTGCTGGGACCTCAGGGCGGCGTTCAGGTCATCGCGCGGGTTGGCCAGGTTGTCCGCGCGCTCAACGGTGAGCCGAAGGGGCTCAGCCTCGCCCATCATGGAACCGTGGTGGCTGCCTGTCCCAGTTGGGGGTCTTCGTGCACGATGTCATCGTCATCGGCGCGGGGCTGGTCGGGCTCTCGACCGCGATGGCGTTGCTCGGGGAGCGGCCTGCGCTGCGGGTTGCCGTCCTTGAGAAAGAGCAGGCGGTCGGGATACATCAGAGCGGCCACAATTCCGGCGTCATTCACGCGGGCCTCTACTACAAGCCCGGGAGCCTGAAGGCACGGTTCTGCCGCGAAGGAAGGCAGGCGCTGACCGAATTCGCGGAAGCCCGCCAGATTCCCTACCGGCTGACCGGGAAGCTCGTGGTGGCCACGGATTCCGGTGAGCTGAGCCGGCTCGATGACCTGGCTGAGCGCGGACGCGCGAACGGGCTGGCCGTCAGGGAACTGGGGCCAGCGGAGTTCGCGGAGATCGAGCCTGGCGTCCGTGGAATCCGCGCGCTGCACATCCCGGAGAGCGGCGTGATCGACTACCGGAAGGTCTCCGCGGCCTACGCCGAGGACATCGCGAGCCGGGGCGGCGCCGTGCTGTGCGGGCACGGCGTGCGCGAACTCCACCGGACCGGGGACGGCTGGACGGCCGAGACGGCCGCCGGGCCGCTGCGGGGCCGGGCCCTGGTCGCCTGCGCCGGCCTGCAGGCCGATCGCGTCGCGGCGATGGCCGGCCAGGGCGGCAATGAGTACAGGATCGTTCCGTTTCGCGGGGATTACTATACGTTCCGGGCTGATGCGGCCGATTACGTGCGGGGACTCGTCTACCCGGTCCCCGACCCCGCGTTCCCTTTCCTCGGCGTCCACTTCACCCGCGGCATCGACTGGACGTTGCACGCGGGACCGAACGCGGTGCCCGCCCTGGCCCGGGAAGGGTATGGCCGGATGTCAGTGAATGGCCGAGACCTCCTCGATACCCTGCGGTTCCCCGGCATGCGCAAGCTGGCGCGATCGTATGCGGGCACGGGCGCCATGGAGATCTGGCGTGACCTGGTGAAGCCGGCCTTCCTCGCCGAGATGCGGCGTTACCTGCCGGCGATCCAGTCACGGGACGTCACGTTCGGGCCGTCCGGGATCCGCGCCCAGTGCCTCAGCCGTTCGGGGGCGCTCGTCGACGACTTCCTGATCGAGGAATCCGACGGCGTCATCCACGTCCTGAACGCCCCGTCCCCGGCCGCGACGGCCTCGATAGTTATCGGGCGGCACATCGCCGCGCGCGCCGTCGATCACTTCGCTCTCTAAGCACCCACACTGACGAACGCCATCGTGACCGGCGCATCGCTCAGGTTGCGCCACGCATGCCGGGTGCCGTTCTGGACGATCGTGTCGCCCTGCCGGAGCTGAGTAAGGCGGCCATTGTCGAGTTCGAGCCAGACCTCGCCTTCGAGCACGACGCCGTAGTCCACCGAGTCCGTCGTGTGCATCCCCGGGTTGGCCGGCTCGAAGAGATCGGTGATTCCCGGCGACGTCACCCGCTGCTCGACAGCAGTGGCCGCCGGGTCGAACGCGCCGTCACCGGGAGGGAACGCTCATTGGGAGGCTACGACGACTTCGACGCCGGCGGCGGACAAGGCGTCGCATACGTCGGCATCCGGCGTGCGGTCGGTGATCAGCATCTCGACCGCGTCCAGCCGCACGATATGCGCGAACGCGCTGCGGCCGAACTTCGAGGAGTCGGCGACCACTATCGTGCGCTGTGCCGACCCGATCATCTCCGCCATCATCTGCGCTTCTTCCAGATTCGTCGTGGTCAGCCCGCCACGCGGCGACACGCCGCCCACGCCGATGACGGCGATGTCCGCGCTGATGCCCTCCGTGCCGGGGAATGCGACGGGCCCGATGGTGACATGGGACGCCACGCGGCAACTGCCCCCGAGGACGTAGACGTCGCGCACCGCGCTGGTCGGCAGGGCCGCGGGCAGCCGGAGGTTGTTCGTGACGATTGTGACGTTCCGCCGCACTCCGAGCGCGCGAGCGACTGCGAGCGTCGTCGTGCCGCCGTTGATGAGGACGGTCTCCCCGTCGGCGATCCGCTCCGCGGTCGCGGAAGCGATGCGGCGCTTCTCGTCGCGGTGCACCGCTGACCGGTCGGTGAACGACGTGTCGGAGCTGGCCAGCCCCGACACGGTCACGGCTCCGCCATACGTGCGCGAGACCGCGCCGCGCCGCGCCAGCCAGTCGAGATCGCGGCGCACGGTATCGGCGGAGACTCGGAACGCCTCCGCGAGCTCGACCACCGTGGCCTGGCCGTGCTCCTCGACGAACGTGGTCAGCAGCGCACGGCGCCGTCCGGGGAGCGCACCGTCGGCGTCAGGTTCGGGGGTCCGTTGCCGGGGGGCCACGGCGCACCTCCTTCGTTGGGTCACTCTAGCCGCCACCCCATGGGCGGCGTAAGTGCCGTTTTTTGCAAATCTCTGCCGAACTAGGCTTGACCTGTAAGCATATAGCAGCTAACTTCGGCACCAGAATAGAGCAGAACCGCAGAGTCCTGCATCGGATTGCATCGCCTCCGCATGACCCCAAGGAGTCCGAATGCCTGTCTCGCACAAGCACAGTGGTTCACCGATGAGCCGACGTAGCTTCGTCAAGGGTGCCGGGGCGGTGCTGGCCGCGGGGGCTGCCGCGCCCGTCCTGGCCGCCTGCGGCGCTGGCAGCGCGAGCGGCACCACGAGCGGCGGCAAGACGACCATCACGTTCGCGAGCGCGCAGTTCTTCGCCAAGTCGACGATCGGCCAGATGGTCAACGAGTACAACAGCTCCCAGAAGCTCGTGCATGTGCAGTTCCAGGAGTTGCCTACGCCGAGCCAGAGCACCGAAGTCCACCAGCAGCTCGTGCAGTCGCTGTCGCGGCGGGACGGCAGCCTCGACGTTTTCACCGGTGACATCATCTGGATCTCGGAGTTCGCCGCCGCCGGCTGGTCCGCCGTGCTCGACGGCTATTTCCCGGCGTCGACACGGGCCCAGTACTTCCCCGGTGTCATCGACGCGTGCACCTACCAGGGCCACCTGCACTCGCTGCCCTGGTACCTGGACGCGGGCATGCTGTACTACCGCAAGGATCTGCTCGGGGCGGCCGGTATCGGTGCCCCGGCGTCGTGGGCCGAGCTCGTCACCGCCGCGCAGAAGCTGACCAAGTCGGGCAAGGTCTCCGACGGCTTCAACTGGCAGGCCAAGCAGGCCGAGGTGCTGGTCTGCGACCTCGTGGAGTTCATCGGCTCCAACGGCGGATCGATTCTCGCCGCCGACGGCAAGACGGTGACCATCGCCGAGCCCAAGGCCGTCGAGGCGGTTCAGTTCATGGCCGACACGTTCGGCAAGGACAAGATCACCCCCAAGGCCGTGCTCTCCTGGGACGAAGAGCCCAGCCGGATGCCGTTCACCGGCGGCCAGGCGGCATTCCTGCGCAACTGGTCGTATGTGTGGTCGGACGCGCAGGACACGTCCACCTCGAAGGTCGCGGGCAAGGTCGGGGTGACCAAGCTGCCGGTCTTCCCCGGCGGCACGAGCACCGCGTGCCTCGGCGGATACCAGTTCGGCATGAACGCCGCGAGCACCAAGAAGAGCGCGTCCATCGACTTCCTCACGTGGATGTCCAGCCCGGCCACACAGCTGAAGTGGGCGACCCAGCTCGGCCTCGCGCCGAGCCGGCCGTCCGTCTACGACCAGCCCGCCCTGGCCAAGAGCAACCCGTTCATGGTGTCGTTGCGGAATATCTTCACCGGTGGCACGCCGCGCCCGAAGACCCCCAAGTACTCGCAGATCAGCCTGGCGATACAGGCCGGGGTGTCCACCGCCCTGGCGACGGGCAACGTGCAGTCGAACCTGACCTCGACCAAGACGCAGGTCGAGCAGATCATCGGGTGACGAGCCATGTCCCGCTCACCATCGGTAACCGCACCGGCCCGGACGGAATCTGATCATCGCGGAGTACCGCCGGATGGCGGACGTCACGGCCTGGGTGTACCCCGGGTCCTGGGCACGCGCTCGTGGCGCCAGTCGCTGACGCCGGTCATCCTGATCGTGCCGATGCTCGCGAGCCTGCTGGCCGTGTCGCTGTACCCGGTGCTGCGCACCATCTGGCTGGGCTTCCGCAACACCAGCCTGGCGATCCAGGGCGACAAGTTCACCGGCCTGGCCAACGCGCGGCGGCTCACCCACGACGCCATCTTCTGGAAGGCCTGGCGGCAGACCCTTGAGTTCACCGCCATCTCGACGCTCGTGGAGACGCTGCTCGGCCTGCTGATAGCCCTGGCCCTGTACAAGAAGTTCCGGGGTCGAGGCCTCGTCCGCGCGGCGGTCCTGGTGCCATGGGCGATCCCGACGGTGGTCACCTCCCGCATGTTCGGCTGGCTGTTCGACCAGGGTGGCGTCGTGAACTACCTGCTGGTGACCCTGCACATCGTCAGGGTCCCGGTGAATTTCCTCGGTTCGACGACGCTGGCGCTGCCGACGCTGATGCTGGCCGACATCTGGAAGACCACGCCGTTCATGGCGTTGCTGCTGCTCGCTGGTCTGCAGACCATCCAGCCGTCGCTCGCCGAGGCCGCCCGCATCGACGGGGCGTCGACCTGGCAGTACTTCTGCCGGGTGCGGCTGCCGTTGCTGATGCCGACCCTGCTCATCGCCGCGCTGTTGCGGGCCCTGGACGCGTTCCGCGTCTTCGACCTGCCCTACGTGGTGACTGGCGGCGGCCCGGCCAGCAGCACAGAAACGATGTCGACCTACGCCTACAAGACGCTCTTCTCGGGCCTTCAGCTGGGCTACGGCTCGACGATGGCCACCGCGATGTTCGTCACCGAAGCCCTCATCGCCGGTGCATTCGGGCTGTTCATCGTGCGGCGCATGCGACAGGAGGGCTGATCATGGCTACCATCGCGCAGCCGCGCGCCACTGGCGGCCCCCGCCAACTCGCCCGCCGCGGCGGGTTTGGGTTCCTGGTGGTGGCGATCGTCGTCTGGTCGCTGTTCCCGTTCGTGTGGGAGATGATCACCTCCTTCGAGCCCGATAAGGACCTGTCCCGGTTCGCGCCCCAGTGGCTGCCAATCCCCGGCGGCACGTTGCAGCACTACCGCAACGTGTTCGTCGCGAAAAACTTCGCTCCCTACATCGTCAACAGCGTGATCGTCGATGTGAGCGCCACCGCGGTCGCCCTGGTGTTCGCCGGGCTCGCCGCGTACTCCCTCGCCCGGCTGCCGATGCGCGGCAAGGGACTCGTGCTGGGGCTGGTGCTCGCCGTGTCCATGTTCCCGCAGATCTCGATCGTCACCCCGCTGTACGAGATCATGATCAGGCTGCACCTGCTCGACACCTACACCGGGCTCTCCGGGGTGTACATCGGGCTGGCGTTGCCGCTGATGGTCTACATCCTCTGGGGACACTTCCGCGCCATTCCCCGCGAGCTCGATGAGGCCGCGAAGATCGACGGTGCCGGGCCGCTGCGCACGTTCTGGAGCGTGATCATTCCGGTCGCCCTCCCCGGCGTCGTTCCCGCCGCGCTACTCGGTTTCATCGCCTCGTGGAACGAGTTGCTGCTCGCCCTGTCGTTCACGACCTCTCCGGCGCACCAGACCATCCCGGTCGGGATCGCGAACTTCACCGGCTTGTATTCGATCCCCTGGGGCGATATGGCCGCGGCGTCGGTGGTCGTCACCTTGCCCCTCGTCGTGCTGGTGCTGATCTTCCAGAAGCGGATCGTCGAAGGCGTGACCGCCGGGGCGATCAAGGGATGAACACCGCCACCAGCATCGGCTGGCGCGACACCTACCTCCGGATCGCCGAGCGCCTGATCACCAGGGCGGGGACGGCGCGGCCGATACTGACCGGTGCCAACGCCTGTGTTGACGCGATCTTCCATATCGATGCCGATCGGCTCGCCCGGCTCGCCGCGCCCTCGGCCATACCCCCTGCCGCACCCTCGGCCGCACCTTCGGCGGAGCCCCTGGCCGCGCCCTCGGCCGCGCCCTCGGCGGATGACGAGAGGGGTATCGAGCTGTGCGATCGTGTTCTCAAACGGATCACGGCCGGACGAGGCGGAGAGCTGCTGACCCGGTGGCCCGCAGGGCCCTCGTGGATCTATGCCCTGCTGGGCCCTCCCGACCGGCAGCAGGTCGGAGGCACCGGCCCGCAGGCGTCGTGGACGCTGGCCACGGTCGGCGCCCCTAGCGTCCTGGCCCTCGCCGACCGGAGTGCCGAGCAGCTCGCGGTGATCGACCCGCGCACCGGTGTCTGCGCGGACGGCACGGTGGTGGCCGCGGGATCGCTCACCCCGTCCGGCCGCGCCACGAAGCTGCCGCATTGCATCCTCGAGTTCACGGCGGGGACCACCGGCCGGCAGCTGGCAGTGTCCCGGTCAAGCCGCATCATCCTGCGCTTCGGCGACGAGCCGATCGAGCGCGACGAGGCGTTCTTCGCGATGGCGCCAGCGTTGGCGTCATCCGCCGGGGCCGGGCTGTTGTCCGGCCTGAATGTGCTGGCCGATGCCGACACCGCTGACCGGGACTGGCTGGCCGCACTGGCCTGGGCGTGGTCGGATGCGGGCCTTGCTGTCATCCACCATGAACTCGCCGAGTTCCTCACCGCGAAGCGGCTGCGCGAGGCCGTGGGCTCACCGGCGGCCACCTCGCTCGGGCTGAGCCTGTCCGAACTGTTCATGCTGACTGGCGCGGGCGGCGATCCGCGCCTGCTGGCACGGGATGTCGCCGAGCGGTACGGAGCCCGGCGGGTGATCGTTCATGCCGACGACTGGGCTCTGGCGGTACACCGCGACGACGCGCAGCACCAGGAAGACGTAGTGCTGGCCGGCAACGCATTCGCCGCCGCCCGCGCCCGCGTCGGACAGCCCGCTACCGTCCTCGACCCAGCGGAGGAGGCCACTTACACCGACGACCTTCCACCCCGTGGAGCCCTGGGTGATGGCTGGCATGCCGTCTGCGTGCCCGCACCGCATCTACGGCGGCCCGCGGGCACCGTCGGACTCGGGGACACGTTCGTGGCCGGTGTCCTTCTCGCCGAGAGCCTGCCGTAGCGACCTTTCCTGACCGGACTAGAAACGATCACAAGGAGAACGAACATGTCAACAGCGGCCGTTCCGCAGGACCCGGGAAAGATCCGCGGCCTGCAACGCGTCACGAGCGGAGCCGGTTTCTTCGAGATCTGCGCCCTGGATCATCTGTCGGACTTCGCGGAGTTGCTGGCGGAGGATCCCGCCACGGTCACCTTCGCCGACGTCGTTACCGCGAAGGATGGCCTCGTGCGAGCGCTGTCGCCGAGCGTGTCGGCGTTCCTGCTCGATGCACGCTACGGGCTGGATACCGTCGCGACCGGCGCACTGCCCGGCACGGTCGGCCTGATGGCCTCGATCGAAGACGAGGATTACTCGATTCCCGAAGGCCCGCGCCGCACCCGGTACCGGGAAGGCTGGAGCCTGCGGCAGATCAAGCTGGTCGGCGCCGACGTGGCGAAGCTGCTGTGGTTCTACCGGCCCGACAGCGACGCAAGCGCGGCCGAACACCAGCGATACGTGGTGCGCAGCCTGGCCGACGAATGCGCCCGGCTGAGCCTGCCCCTGGTCGTCGAGCCGATCTGGTATCCCCTTCCTGGTGAGGACGCGAGTTCGCCGCAGTGGAAGGCGGCCCGCGTCGAGGGCATCCTCGCTTCGGCGTTGGCGGCGAATTCGCTCGGCGTGGACATGCTCAAGGTGGAATTCCCTGGTTACGTCGACACGCAGGCCGGGCGCGACAGCGCCGCCGCGGCGTGCAAGGAACTCGACGCCGGGGTCGACGTGCCCTGGGTGATCCTGTCGGCTGGCGTCGGGTATGAGGACTTCAAGGCGCAGGTGGATATCGCCTGCCGGGCGGGCGGCTCCGGCTACCTCGCGGGCCGGTCCATCTGGCGTGACGCGACGTCGACGCATAACCCAGCCGACCGCGAGGCCGCCGTGGCACAAGCACGTGCGCGGCTCGACGAGCTCAACGCCATCACCCGCGCCAACGGCCGGCCCTATGTGGCGGCGCGCAGCCTGCCCGATGTCATTGAGGCGATGCCCGATGGATGGTTCACCAGGTGGCACCCGACCGACTGACCCGGTGATCGTGGAGGTCGTTCCCCGTGCAGCCGATCGTGCTCGAGCCCAACATGCCGGCCACGTTCTATCGCGGCGCCGGACGGATCGAGCAGCTGCGCGGCGGCGCCCCGGCCGGCCGGGAAGCCCGGCCCGAGGACTGGATCGCCTCCACGACGTCCCGGTTCGGCCGCGACACCGACGGGATGACACGGCTGGCCGATGGGTCGCTGCTGGCGGGCGTGATCGCTGAGGACCCGGTCGCGTGGCTGGGCGCCGAGCACGTCGCCCGCCACGGTGCGGATCCGGCGCTGCTGGTGAAACTGCTCGACGCCGGGCAGCGGCTGCCGCTGCACGCCCACCCCGGCCGAGGCTTCGCGGCGAAGCACCTGGCGAGCCCCTATGGAAAGACCGAGGCGTGGATCGTGCTGGAAGCAACCCCCGGCGCGAGCGTCCATCTCGGGTTCACCCGCGAGGTCAGCGCCGCCGAACTCACCGGGTGGGTCCGCGCCCAGGACGTCGAGGCGATGCTCGCCGCGACCAACCGGGTGCCGGTGGCGCCCGGTGACACCGTGCTGTGCCCCGGGGGGACACCGCACGCGATCGGCGCGGGAATCCTGCTCATCGAGCTGCAGGAACCGACGGACTGGTCGGTCATCATGGAATGGCGCGGCTTTCCGCTCGGCCCCGGCGACGTTACTCCCGGCCTGCCCCTCGACGAAGCGCTGGCCTGCGTCGACCGGCGGGCCTGCCCGCCCGGGCGGTTGAACGCGATGCGTGGCCGGCCGCTGAACCGGGCGATCGGCTCGCTGCTGCCCGAGGCAGCCAACCCGTTCTTTGTGGCGGAACGAGTCGATAGCCGCGTGAGCGGCCACCTGTCACCGGGCTACGGAGTGCTGGTCGTGACCGGTGGTAACGGACGGCTCAGCACGGAAACCGGCTCATCAGTCCTGATCAGCCGCGGAAGCACCGTGCTCATCCCGTACGCGGCCGGCGCCAGCATGCTGGCCGGCGATGTCCAAGCCATCCGCTGTCTCCCCGCCGCCCAATAACCGCGTAAGAGCCGGGCGCTCGCTGAGACACTCGTGCTGCACATCAACCGGGAGGCACTCCATCACGGCGCGGAGATCGCGCTGCTGCGCGACCTGTACGCCAACCGCTAGCCTCGTGGGTCGTGTTGTGGACCGATGAGTTTCGCATCTTCACGAGGTCGAAGGTTCACGAGAGGCTGCCGCAACGCTGGGAGGATTCACGATGGCAGAACTGATCGCTGACCTGTTCATCTCGCTCGACGGGTTCGCCGCGACGGTGGACGCAGGCCCTTACTTCGGCTACTCCGGCCCGGAACTGGAGAGCTGGGTGCACGACGCTCTCGACCAGCCTCAGCTCATAGTCATGGGCCGCGTCACCTATGAGGCGCTGTCGAAGATTTCGTCATCCGCCACCGACGAGGTCAGCACCCGGATGAACGATCTTCCGAAGGTGGTCGTCTCGAACACCCTCCAGGACCCGCTGGCCTGGCCCAACACCCGCCTCGTCCGAGGCAATCTCGCGGAGCAGATCGGGACGCTGAAACAGCAGTCCGGCGATCCGCTCCGCTCGATTGGCAGCATCACGCTGGTGAAGAACATGATGAAGCTCGGGCTGGTCGACCGGCTCCGGGTCACGATCTTTCCCCTCATCCTGGGGGACGCTGGCCGGGAGCCGGTCTATGCCGGTCATTCGCAGGCCGGTCTGGAGCTGACCAGCACCAAGGTCCTGGACTCCCGGCTTGTCATGCTCGAATACCGGCCCGCCGGGTTGCCGGGTTAAAGGCCCGCTTCTGCTGGCATCATCACTTGTCCGGCCGCACCCAGATATTTCGCTCGTACATAAGTTCAACTTGCCTGGCTGTCACCTCACGGCGATATTCCGCATGCCCGTATGGAGCATGGTCCAGGTAGATATTCTTCGGGTAGACCGGTTCTTCGTAGATGAGCTGGTACTGCTCGGTGGTGAGGTCCTTGATCCAGTTGTCCCACTGCGCATTCGCGCGGAACCGGCGTAGCGCTTCGATGTCGACAGTCCCGGCCACCCAGGAGGACCCGCCACTGTAGTCGTGCCGCCCGACAATCTGCCCACGGTAGTCGATCACAGCCGACCCGCCACCGAAAGTATCGATCGCGATATCCGAGTCCGCGTGCAGATAATAGGTGCCGACGTTACACGCGATCAGATAGAAATTGTTGTCGAGGGCGCGCGCGCGATTCTGGATCTCGAAGAGGCCGTTGCCGACGTGCGGGTGCGGATATGGGCCGCGGTACACAATCTCTGCGCCGTTCATCGCCAGGCCACGTGCGTTCTCGGGGTACGAGCCCTCGTTGGCCATCAGGAATCCGAGCCGGCCGATTTCCGTGTCCGCGACCGGATAGAATGCATCCAGGTTACGGCCGTACAGCTCAATCCACTTGTCCCAGACATTGTGCGGGGTCACCGAATGCTCGACCGGCAGGAGTGGCACCACTTTATGATGCCTCAGAATTATATCGCCGTCCGGGCTGAGGATAAATCCAACGTTGAAGAAGCGCTCCGGAAATTCCGGATGACGGGCTTTAGCCTGCGCCATCAAGAAAACGTTCCACTGCCGGGCGAGCCGGCCGAGGTAATCTGTCTCAGGGCCCGGGATGTCGATCGCGCATTCCCGCGCAAACTCTTCGTGATCGAGGTCGAGGACTTCGTCGTTGAAACCCTGCAAGGCGCCTTCTGGGATGGCGATGAGCCGCACCGGCAGGTCCAGGCTGGACAGCCACGATGCGGCCTTGATCAGGTGGGAGAGGTGCTCAAGGTTGGTCTGGATCTCATCGCGGCGGCTGATGCCGCGCATCGTGGGGACCAGGCCTATGGCCTGATAAGGCTCGATCATGACTAGTCCCTTCGGCCCGCAGAGGCTCCGCTCCAAGTCGGCCCGCTCATCGTGTGTTGCCCCAAGTTCTACCGGGCGGCCCGGTGTCTGTCTGTACCGGGCGCACATGAGGTTTGTCATGGGCAACCCGGCGAGAGCGGACGACTGATCCCCCTACGCTGTTTGCCGCAGAGGTTCGCGGGGCCGCCCTCTGTGCTTCCACGATCACGATGCCGCAGGAGGTCGAAACCCGCGATGGAGAGGTCAACGGAGGATACGGCCGGGGCCGGTATCCAGGTGATCGCCCGCGCCGCCGACATCCTGCGGGCGCTGCGGTCGGCTCCCGAGGGACTGTCCCAGGCCGAGGTCGCAGATCGCGTCGGCCTGGCCCGGTCGACGATCCACCGGCTGCTGAACGCGTTTGAGAACGAGGACCTGGTCGAGTCCGGGGGACCGCGGGGCCGCTACGGGCTGGGACCGGAAATCGGCCGCATGGCCGACACCGCCAGGCGGGGATTGCTCTCCAGCATTCACCCGCTGCTCGAAGAGCTTTCGCAGGAGGCCCGCTTCCCCACCGCGGTGGCCTGGCCTGGGTATTTGCTATCTCACTGAGGCATCGAACGCGTTGTGCGGCGGATGTTTCGTTCTCGTTGCGTTGTCGCAGTGGTGCAGAAACGGACCCTTCCTAACGTCAGTGTTCGGGCTGAGTCCCGATCATGACCACCGATAGCCGACTCGGAGGATAGGCCGATGACAACAACGACGGGTAAAGATGCGGCGCCGCGGGCGGCGACGAATTCTGGCCGGTGGATCGAGGAGTGGCGCCCGGAGGACGCCGGCTTCTGGGAGCGGGTCGGTTCACGGGTGGCGCGCCGCAACCTGGTGTTCTCGATCTTCTCGGAGCATGTGGGTTTCTCGATCTGGAGCCTGTGGTCGGTGTTCGTTCTGTTCCTGACTCCGGCCTATGGGATCAGCCACGATCTGAAGGCCGCCGCGGCGGAGAAGTTCCTGCTGACGACGCTGCCGACCGCGCTGGGTGCTGGCGTCCGGTTGCCGTACACCTTCGCGGTGGCGAAGTTCGGTGGCCGCAACTGGACGATTGTGAGCGCGGCCTTGCTGCTGGTGCCGACGGTCGCGGCGGCGATCGTGCTCAAGCCCGGTGTCTCTTACGGCACGCTGTTGGTGACCGCCGCGCTCGCGGGCGTGGGCGGTGGCAACTTCGCGTCCTCGATGGCCAATATCAACTCCTTCTATCCGGAGCGGCTCAAGGGCTGGGCATTGGGTGTGAACGCCGGTGGCGGCAATCTGGGCGTGGCCATCGTGCAGTTGGCCGGGCTGGCGGTGCTGGCCACGGCGGGCAAGGGGCATCCGCGGGTGCTGCTCGGCATATACATCCCGCTCGTCGTGCTGGCCGCGCTGGGTGCGGCGCTGTTCATGGACAACATCGCGCATGTGCGCAACGACAAGCGAGCGTTGCGGGAGGCCTGCCGTGATCCGCATACCTGGATCATCGCGTTCCTGTACATCGGCACGTTCGGTTCGTTCATCGGCTTCAGCTTCGCTTTCGGCCAGGTGCTGCTGAACCAGTTCGGTGCGCACTTCTTGGCTGCGGGCAAGGTCGACCCGGTCAAGATCGCCTACCTGACGTTCCTTGGTCCGCTGGTCGGCTCGCTAATCCGGCCTGTCGGCGGCTGGCTGGCCGACCGGGTCGGTGGCGCGCGGACCACGTTCTGGAACTTTGCCGTGATGGCACTGGCCGCAGGGATCGTGCTGGCCGCGTCGCGGCAGAAGTCGCTGGAGCTGTTCTACGTCGGGTTCATCGCGCTTTTCGTACTGTCGGGCATCGGTAACGGATCGACCTACAAGATGATCCCGGCGATTTTCCGCAGCAAAGGACAGCTGAGTATCGCCGCCGGCACTGACCCGGACACCGCCGAACATGATGCGCGCCGGATGGCGAACGCGGTCATCGGTATCGCCGGGGCGGTCGGCGCGTTCGGCGGCGTGCTGGTCAACATCGCGTTCCGGCAGTCGTTCCTGGCCTACAAGACCGGTGACGCGGCCTACATCGGGTTCATCGTCTTCTACGCGGCCTGCGTGGGCCTGACCTGGCTGGTCTACCTCCGCGCCGCCAGCCGGCGACGCCTGGCCGACATCTGAACGGACCGGTGGCTAGTACCGCCGCGTCCCGTCGTGATTACTGGCTCGCTCGGGTTCGTAGGCGAGCCGGTAACCGCGCTTCACGACGGTCTGGATGATGCGTGGGTCGCCGAGGGCGGTCCGGAGCCTGCCCACGGCGACCTCGACGGCATGTTCGTCGCCGCCCTCGCCTGGCGTGATCTTCAGCAGATCGGCGCGGGAGACAACATGACCGGGCCTGCCGGTCAGTTCCCGCAATAGCGCCATGCTCGCGCTGCTGAGCCGGACTAGGCGGTCGTCCACCACGACGGCGTGCCCGCGCACGTCCAGCATGTGGCCCGCAAGGGGCAGCAGCCGTCCGCGGCGAATCGGGAGCTGCTCGACGATCGCCCGGACCAGGGCACCCAGGCGGCCGCGGGCGGGCTGAATCACCGGGATGTCTTCCTGCTGGAAGGGCCCGGCGGTTACCGGGCCGACACAGGCCGGCACGACCGGTCCGCGCAGCGCGATGCGCACCGCACGGCCGCAGCCCTGCTCATCGGCGGCACGCAGGAAGCTCGCCGCGGCCGGCGCGCTGGTGAAGGCCACCGCGTCGAGGCCGGCGACGCTGACGGCCTGGATCAGGCGCCGCAACGGCACGGTATCCTCCGGCAGCACCCAGCGATAAACGGGCACCTCGATCACCTCGGCGCCAGCGAGCCGCAGTGTCTGCACGACATCAGGCAGCGGCTCACCGTGCAACTGGACCGCGATCCTCTTCCCTTCCAGGTCGTAGGAGGCGATCAGGTGGCCCAGGACCTCGCTGGAGGACTCGGACTCCGGCGACCACGCCTCACGCAGGCCGGAGGCCCGGATCGCGCCACGGGCCTTCGGGCCGCGCGCCAGCACGGTGGAGCGGTCGATGGCCGCCGTCAGCTTCTCGACAAGACCCCAGGTGTCGGCGGCCTCGATCCATCCGCGGAACCCGATGCCTGTCGTGGCGACGACGATGTCCAGCGGAGCAGCAAGGCAGCGCTCGGTCGCGGCGCGCAGCTCGCTGTCGTCGGCCAGGGGCACGATCCTGATCGCGGGCGCGTAGACCACCTTCGCGCCACGGCGTTCCAGCGCCGCGCCGAACTCCTCGCGGCGGCGGGCAGCGGTGATGCCGATCGTGTACCCCGCCAGCGGCTCGATTTCCGGCGCGTCACCGCTCACTCGGTGTCTCCCGCTCGCCTGCGGGGCGCCTTGAGGCACCGCCTTCCCTCGTCGCTCGTCCCTCGCTCCTGAGTCCAGGCGGCGCCGCGCCCCTCCGGCTCGCTCACTGCCACCACCTGGACCAGGCCGTCGCGCGTTCGCACGTCATAGACCGGCACGGCGACCGTCTCGTCGTCGAGGCAGACCCCGGTGCGCAGATCGAAGACCTGCTTGTGCAGCGGGGATGCGACAGTCGGGATCTCACCCCGGCTTCCCACGATTCCGCGGGAGAGCACGAAGACGCCGGTGAAGGGATCCTGGTTACCGATGGCGTGCAGGGTGCCATCGAACATGCGGAACAGTGCCAGCTGCGCCCCGCCGATCAGGGCCGCGACGCCCCGCTCCGGCTGCAGGTCGCAGTAGCGGCACACAACCGTCCATGCGCTTGTCGTCGGCGCCGTGATCGACTCCGCTGCCGCGCCGGTCACCGGACCACCTCCAGCGTCGGGCCGGCCAGCCGGACCGGCACGGGCAGTGCGGCCGGGCGTGGCTGGCCGCGCTCGGAGATGAAGGCGATGCTCGGGTCCGGCGTGCCGGGGGCGTTGACGAAGGACACGAAACGGCGCAGTCGCTCGGGGTCGGCCAGGACCGCGGCCCATTCGTCTTCGTACCGCTCGACATGCCGGGCCATGGCCGCGTCGAGTTCGCCGCCGATGCCCAGACTGTCATTGACGACGACCGAGCGCAGGTAGTCGAGGCCCCCCGGCAACGTCTGCAGCCAGCTGGCGGTGCGTTGCAGCCGGTCGGCGGTGCGGATGTAAAACATGATGAACCGGTCGATGGTGCGGACCAGGGTCTCGGTGTCGACGCTGGCCAGCAGCAGATCGGCGTGCCGCGGCCGGAATCCGCCGTTGCCACCGACGTAGAGATTCCAGCCGCTCTCGGTGGCGATGACGCCGATGTCCTTGCTCTGTGCCTCGGCGCATTCGCGGGCGCAGCCTGAGACTCCAGCCTTGATCTTGTGCGGCGAGCGGATGCCCCGGTACCGCAGCTCCAGTTCAATCGCCAGCGCTACCGAGTCCTGCACGCCGTAGCGGCACCAGGTCGAGCCGACGCACGACTTCACCGTCCGGAGGGCTTTGCCGTAGGCGTGCCCGGACTCGAACCCCGCGTCCACCAGCCGCCGCCAGATCGCCGGCAGCTGCTCGACTCGCGCGCCGAGCAGGTCGATACGCTGCCCGCCGGTGATCTTCGTGTAGAGGCCGAAGTCGCGGGCGACCTCGCCGAGGACGATGAGCTTCTCCGGCGTGACCTCGCCGCCGGCGATGCGCGGCACCACCGAATAGGTGCCGTTGCGCTGGATGTTGGCCAGGAAGTGGTCGTTGGTGTCCTGCAGCGCAGCCTGCTCGCCGTCGAGGACGTGGCCGTGCTCGAGGCTGGCCAGGATGGAGGCGACCACGGGCTTGCAGATGTCGCAGCCCCTGCCGCGGCCGTGCCGCTCGATCAACTCGGTGAACGTGACGATCCCGCTCACCCGGACGATGTCGAACAGCTGGGCGCGGGTCTGACCGAAGTGCTCGCACAGCGCCGGGCTCACCGCGACGCCGCTCTCCGCCAGCAGGGTCTTCAGCAGCGGGACGCACGAGCCGCAGCCCGTCCCGGCTTTGGTGGCGGCCTTGATGCCGGGAACATCGGCCAGGCCATGGCCGGTGATCGCGGCAGCGATCGCGTCCTTGGTCACGGCGTGGCAGGAGCAGATCTGCGCATCACCGGGCAGCGCGCCGATCCCTGCTCCAGTGCCCGCATCCACGGGGGCGATCATCGTCACCGGATCGCCGGGGAGCGGGCGCCCGACCAGGGGCCGCAGCATCACGTATTTTGAGGCATCGCCGACGAGCACGCCGCCGAGCAGAGTCTTCGCGTCGTCGGAGACGACGAGCTTGGCGTAGCTGCGCTCAACTGGATTGTTGAGAGTCACCTCGAGCGCGCCGTCGGCGGCGGCCAGGGCGTCGCCGAAGCTGGCGACGTCAACACCCATCAGCTTGAGCTTGGTGGAGGTGTCGGCGTCGGTGAAACTGGCGGTGCCGCCGGTGAGCCGGTCGGCTAGCACCTCGGCCATCGCGTAGCCGGGCGCGACCAGGGCGTAGACCCGTCCACCGACGCAGGCGCATTCGCCGATGGCGTAGACGTCCGGATCGGAGGTCCGGCACCCGTCGTCGATCACGACACCGCCGCGTTCGCCGACCGCCAGGTTGGCGGCGCGGGCAAGCTGGTCGCGCGGGCGCACGCCGGCCGAGAATACGACGACGTCGAGGTCCAGTTCGGTGCCGTCGGCCAGGGTGGCGAGCATCCGGCCACCTTTGCGCTGGATCGAGGTGACCGAGGTGCCCAAGTGCACGGCAACGCCGGTGTCCTCGATCAGCTCACGCAGCAGGGCGCCGCCCCCTTCGTCGACCTGCAGCGGCATGAGCCGTGGAGCCAGCTCCACGACGTGCGGGGACATGCCGAGCAGACGAAGTGCGCGCGCCGCCTCCAGGCCGAGTAGCCCGCCGCCGACGACCATGCCGGCGCGCCCGCCACAGGTGCTTGAGGCCGCGTGCTGCGCCGCCCCGCGGATCGCGTCGAGGTCGTCTAGGGTGCGGTAGACGAAACACCCCGGCAGGTCCTTGCCGGGCACCGGTGGGACGAACGGGTAGGAGCCGGTGGCCAGCACCAGCGCGTCGTAGCCGATGCGGCGACCGCGACTGGTCGTGACGGTGTGCGCGGCGCGGTCGATGCCGGTCGCGGCCTCGTCCACATGCAGCGCATAGTTGTCGGCGTCGTAGCAGCCCTCGGCGACGACATCGAGCTCGGCCGCGTCAACGCCGTCGAAGTAGGACGACAGAGCTACCCGGTCGTAGGCGCGGCGTGGCTCCTCCGACAGCGCGGTCACCCGCCAGCTCCGGCCGGCATCACGATCACGCAGGGCCTCGACAAACCGCTGCCCGACCATGCCGTTTCCGACGACGACGAGGTGGCGACGCCAGTCGTCCTGCATGCTCAGCTCCTCTCTCATACGGTCGCTCGTGCTGGCCGCTTGTCGTGCTCCGGAGGGCGGGCGGGTTGGGGCTGGGCTCCGGGCTCGCCCGGCTCGGTGTCCGCGGCGGCCAGCCAGGCGACGATTCCCTCGACGGCATCGCGACAGGTTCCGCAGCCGGTCGTGGCCCGGGTGCGTGTCGCGATCTCCTCCACCCGCCTGGCCCCGTCCTGCCAGGCTGCGCAGATGCCGGCCTTGGTGACCCCGTTGCACTGGCAGATAGTCGCTCGTCCGGGGAGCACAGTCGGTGACTGCGCGGTCGTCGTGAGGGTGTTGCGGCGCACCATCAACAGCGAGGCCCTGTCCGCCGGCAGGGCTGCACCGCGGTCGAACAGCTGCGTGATCGTGCCGGCTGTGCGGGTGTCGCCGAGCAGAATCGCCCCGATCAGCCGGCCGTCGCGCACGACCAGCTTCTGATAGACGCCGCGGGAGCGATCCATGAAGCGGATCACCTCGACGCCGCCGATGTCGGCTGTATCGTCGAGCACGTCCCAGTCCCAGTCCTGGTCCTCGTCCGTGGCGGCATCGCCGAGACTGGCCAATTCGATGCCCACGGCCTTGAGGCGGGTCACGGTCAGCGAGCCCATGTAGCTCACGGGTTCCGCGGGCCGGGCAATGACCTGTGCGGCGACCCGCGCCTGTTCCCAGGCTGGCGAAACCAGCCCGTACGTCTGGCCGTGATGTTCGGCGCACTCGCCGATCGCGAAGATGTCTGGATCGGTGCTGCGCAGCTGGTCATCCACCACGACTCCGGTGGCGACGGCCAGGCCGGCCGCACGGGCGAGTTCCACCCTGGGGCGGACGCCACAGCAGAGCACGAGCAGGTCAGCATCCAGCGCGCTGCCATCGTCCAGCACCACGCCGCACACCTGGCCGTCGTCCTGGCGAACGGCCCGCATCCCCGAACTCGGCCGCACATGTACGCCGAGGGAGCGTGCGGTGCGGGTGAGCACACGCGATGCACCGGCGTCGAGCTGGCGTTCCATCAGCCGCGCGCCGCGCTGGACCAGCGTCACCGGCAGGCCACGTCCGGCCAGGCCACGAGCCGTCTCCAGGCCAAGCACCCCGGCACCGAGCACCGCCGTGTTCCCTGCCTTCGCGGCGAGCTGGTCGATGGCAACGCAATCCGCGAGCGTGTGAAAGGCCACCGCACCCGGCAGCAGTTGCCCATCGTTGCGGACGAGGCCATCCACCGGCGGTAGTACCGGGCTGCCGCCAGTCGCGAGTACGAGGACGTCATACGGCAGCGCATGGCCGTCATCGAGATACACCCGCTTGTTGAGGCGGTCGATCTGGATGACGGCGGTGCCGGTGCGCCGCGTCACCCCGTGCGCTGCGTACCATTGATCGTCAGCCAGCTCGATGTTGTCAGCGCTGGTGCCACCGGCGAGTACGTTCGGCAGCTGCGTCCGGTTGTAGGCCCCACCTGGCTCGTCGCCGACCACGGTTATAGCCAGCCGCCGATCGAGGTCCCGTTCCAGCACCTCCTGCACGAAGCGCCAGCCGGCCATCCCGTTGCCGACGACCGCGAGTCGCCGCGGATAAGAACCCGGCGTCATGCGACGACCTCCAGCCGCACGGCGCAGACCTTGAACTCCGGCATCTTCGAGACTGGGTCCAGGGCTGGATTCGTGACCAGGTTCGCCGAGGACGACCCGCCCCAGTGGAACGGCATGAATATCGTGTCCGGACGGATCGTCTCGGTGATGCGCGCCAGACCCTCCGCGGCACCGCGGCGGCTCACGACGCGGACGCGGTCACCCTCCTGGAGCTGGTAGGCCTCAGCGAGGTCTGGGTGCACCTCGACCACCGGCTCCGGCTGCGCCTCGCGCAGCGCCTGAATGCGCCGGGTCTGCGCGCCGGACTGGTAGTGGTGCAGCACCCGCCCAGTCGTGAGATACACCGGGTACTCGGCGTTAAGATCCTCCGCGACCGGGCGGTGCTCGATGGGCACGAAACGCGCCCGCCCGTCCGGTGTCGCGAAGCCGCTCAGGAACATCCTCGGTGTACCCGGATGCTCCGTGGTGGGGCACGGCCAGAAGACCCCGTTCTCGGTGGCGATGCGCTCATAGCTGATTCCGGCGTAGTCGGCCGGACCGCCCGCGCTCGCGCGGCGCAGCTCCTCGAACACCGTCTCGGGCTCCGCGTCCCACTGTCCCGGCGCAGCTAGCCGCCCAGCCAGGGCGGCGATCACCTCGAGATCGGTCCACACACCCGGTGGGGGAGCCGCCGCCCGCCGACGCAGCAGAACCCGGCCCTCGAGGTTGGTCATCGTGCCGGCCTCCTCGGCCCACTGCGCGATCGGCAGCACCACATCGGCGAGCGCTGCGGTCTCGGACAGCACCAGGTCACACACGACGAGGAAGGCCAGCGCCCCCAGCCTGCGCGCGATCCGGCCGGACGACGGCGCCGACACCGCGACATTGCTGCCCATTACCAGCAGCGCCTGCGGGCCGTCAGATGTCCCGAGCGCGTCAAGCAACTCGAATGCCGTGCGCCCCGGCCCCGGAATCCGGGCCGGATCGATTCCCCACACCGCCGCGACATGTTCGCGTGCGGCCGGGTCGTCGATGCGACGGTAGCCGGGTAGCTGGTCAGCCTTCTGCCCGTGCTCCCGGCCGCCCTGCCCATTGCCCTGGCCGGTCAGGCAGCCGTATCCGCTGCCCGCGGTACCCGGCAGACCCAGCGCGAGGGCGAGGTTGATGAGCGCGGAGACGGTGTCGACGCCCTTGCTGTGCTGCTCCGCGCCGCGCGCGGTGATGACCATCGCCCGCTCGGCACCCGCCAGCAGCCGGACCGCCGCGCGCTGCTCGGCGATGGTCACCCCGGTGATCCGCTCCACGCGTTCAGGCCAGTATGCGGCCACCACCCGGCGCACCTCGCCGAATCCCGACGTCCGCTCGGCGATGTATTGCTCGTCGATGTGGCCGTCGGCGATCGCGATGTGCAGCAACCCGTTTGCCAGCGCCAGGTCAGTCCCTGGCGTGATCTGCAGATGCAAAGCGGCGCGGCGGGCTGTCGGCGTCTGCCGCGGATCGACCACGATCAGCGCGCCGCCGTTGTCCTGCTGATCGGACAGCCACCGCGTGAACGGCGGCATCGTCTCGGTTACGTTGCTGCCCGCCAGGAGGATGACATCAGCAGCGGCGAGATCCGGCAGCGGGAAAGGCAGCCCGCGGTCGATGCCGAAGGCCCGCGCGCCGGCCGCAGCCGCTGAGGACATGCAGAACCGGCCGTTGTAGTCAACGTTCGATGTGCGCAGCGCCACCCGGGCGAACTTGCCCAGCGCATACGCCTTCTCGTTGGTCAGGCCGCCACCGCCGAAGACCCCGACGCTGTCGGGCCCGTGCGCCGACTGGACGCGACGGATCTCGGTTACCACTCGGGCCAGCGCCTCATCCCAGCTGGCAGGCTCCAGCGGGGCAGCGCGGTGCGCCCGGATCATCGGCGTCGTCAACCTGTCGGGGGAGGCGAGCAGCTCCGCCGACGTCCACCCCTTCTGGCACAGACCTCCCCGGTTCGTAGGGAAGTCGCTGATCCCCACCTCCAGACGCTCTCCGGTGTCGCGTAGCGTCATACCGCACTGCAACGCGCAGTACGGACAGTGCGTCAAAACTCCGGGTACAGGCACACCTCGACCCTGTTCGGCTCCCGTTATCTGCAGTCTTCATGCGCGTTACATTCGCGAAACGACTACCTCTCGGCCGCGCGGCAGGCCCGGTGCGATCGCACCACCCAGGGCGCGGCGGCCTGATGGTGGCTGATTGGATAGCGGCGTGCGGATCGCGACCTGGAACGTGAACTCAGTGCTGGCCCGGCTGCCCCGGTTGGTGGAATGGCTTGAGGCGGCCGCCCCTGATGTGGTCTGCCTGCAGGAGACGAAGGTCGGCGCCGACGCCTTCCCGGCTGACAGTGTCACGCCGCTCGGCTACACCGTGGCCCACCACGGCGAGGGGCGCTGGAACGGCGTCGCCGTGCTGTCCCGGCTGGGGCTGGACGACGTTGTCCGCGGCCTGCCCGCAGACCCCGGCTTCCCCGACGAGCACACGCTTGAGGCCCGCACCCTGGCCGCCACCTGCGGACCGGTGCGGGTGCGGTCGGTGTACGTGCCCAACGGGCGCACCCCCGACGACCCGCACTACGCCTACAAGCTGCGCTGGCTGGCCGCCCTGCAGGCGGCGGTCGCCGCCGACGCTTCGGGCGGCCTGCCGTTCGCGGTCATGGGTGATTTCAACGTCGCCCCGACGGACGCTGACGTCTGGGACCCGGCGGCGTTCATCGGCTCCACCCATGTCACGCCGGCCGAGCGTGCGGCGCTGGCCGCGCTGCGTGATACGGGGCTCACCGACGTCGTCCCCCGCATCGCCAAGGGCCCGCACCCGTATACGTACTGGGACTACCGGGCGGGATCGTTCCACAAGGGCATGGGTATGCGCATCGACCTGGTCTACGCCAACGCCGCCCTGGCCGGTTCGGTGTCAGACGCCTGGGTCGACCGCGAGGCCCGCAAGGGCAAGGGGCCGAGCGACCACGCGCCAGTGATCATCGACCTCGACCTGTAACCCGATTACGGGTCGAGCCGTAACCGGTCACAGTCTGCGCAGGAAGGCATTGGCGATCGGGCCCGAGCTGTCGGCTCCGAGGCCTCCGCCCTCGACCAGCACCGCGAAGGCCAGGTCCCCGCGGTAGCCGATGAACCACGCATGGGTAGGCGGATTGGCGCCAGTCCCGTACTCGGCCGTCCCGGTTTTCCCGTAGACCCCGGCCGGGAAGCCAACGCCGGCCGCGGTGCCGCTGGTGACCACCGCCCGCATCATCGGGCGGAGTGTGTCCAGGATGTCGGGGCTGAGCGTGCGGGGCGTGGTGGTTTGCTGCGGCGCGGGGTCGATGACCAGCAGGGGCGGCCGCCAGGTGCCGTCTTCGATCGCGGCCGCCACCGTTGCCTGGCTGAGCGGGTTGACCAGATCGGTTCCCTGGCCGAAGGCGTCGGCCGCCAGATCGACTGGCTGGCTCGGGGTGGTGAACTGCCCCAGCGTGGCGGGGATGCCCAGGGTGGGCTTGGCGTTGAAGCCGAGCGTGGCAGCCGTCGAGGCGAGCGAGGACCCGCCCAGCCGCTGTGTGGCCAGCATGGCGAACGTGGTGTTGCACGACACCGCGAAGGCGGTCTGCAGGCTCGTGGTGCCGAGTTGCTCGAAATTGAAGTTGTGGAACGCCCGGCCCCCGATCGTCACCTTGCTGGGGCATTGCGCCGTGCTTGACGGGCGCATCCCGGACTTCGCGAGGGCCGAGGCGGTCACGACCTTGAAGGTTGAGCCAGGCGGGAACTCTCCCTGAAGCGCGCGGTCGAATCCGCCGGGACGCTCGACCACGGCGAGCACCCGGCCGGTGGATGGCTGGATGGCCACTACGTCGACGGGCTTGGTCGTCGCCGCGGACCGGACGGCCGCCGACGCGGCCAGCTGGGTCCGCATGTCGATGCTGGTCCGGACCGGCGTGCCCGCCGAGGCAGCGAAACGGGTGGCCGTCGCGTCGAGGCGATTGCCCGGGCCCTCGACCCGGATGGTCAGGGATGGCCGGCCAGCCAGCTGGTCCTGGTAGGCCTGCTCGATCCCGCCCTGGCCGATCAAGTCACCGGCCTGGTACGGCGCACCGAGCGCCTTGGCCTGGGCCGCGGTGGCCGCCACCACGTCCCCGGTGAGCAGGGAGAGGGAGCCGGACTGCGCGATCACCTGGGGTGAGCTCAGCGCGGTACCGTCGGCCGCGAGCACCGGCGCCCGGGCCGGCCACACGGCGCGCAGCACGAACCGCTGGCCCGTCCGGAGCCCGGGGTAGATGGCGGCCGGGCTCCAGTTCACCCACCACCGGTGGTTCTGCCGGACCAGCTGCAGCAGCCCCCGGTAGGTCCAGGTGTGGCCACTGGCCAGGTCGTTGGTGGCAGTGAACCGCGCCTGCGCCGTTCCGCTGTCCGTGCTCACCTGGCCGAGCGACAGGTGGACGCGGCGGATACCGAGTTGCGCCGCCGTCCGGCGCAGCGGGCCGGCCAGCCCGGAGGGCGGCACGTTCACGCTGACCTTGTCCATGGCGGGGTAGCTGCCTCGCTGCCAGCCCAGCAGGTAGCTGGCCGCGGTCTGCTGAGGGCTGCCCGTGGTGCGAAGCAGCAGGTAGCCGGCCGTGGCCCCGGCTAGCGCGACGACCAGCACGGCTACGACCACCATGGCGGTGATGGGCCGCGCCCTCCGTTGGCGCGGCGTGCCGCTGTGGCTCATCGATCAGCCTTCCCGCTTGGCTCAGTCCGCCCGCCTACGGCCGGGGCCCCCACGATAGCCGCGCTGACTCCCGGTCTTGTGCCGGAGTGATGCGCTTGTTGCGGAAATCATCACTCACGTCCGTCCGGTGAGCACCCGGTGGAAGGTGAGCACCCAGTGGGGTGAACACTCGGTGGAAGGTGCGAGCGGAAGCCCCCGGCTGGCCGGGGATCTTCGCTGGCCAGCAGAATGCTGGCGTGGGCTCGATCGACGTCAACCTCGAAACGCCCGCAGGCGACGCCAGCCACCATCGGCGGCCCCGCCTGCGGGCGCTGGCTGCCTGGTCGCTGCGCGGCCCGGAAGGTGGCCGGCGGGACTGGAGGCTGGTCTGGGGGCGGGTCGGGCGAGATGGCCGCCACCCGGTGGTCCTCAGCGGGCTGGCGACGGCGGCGGGCGCGATCGTCTGGATCACCGTCTTCCCGCGGGTCGGCACCGACCTGTCGGCGGCGCTGGCCCGAGCCGACTGGGCGAGCCGCTATCCGGGTTCGGCATATATCTTCAGCTGGTACGGAGGCATCCACCCGGCGAGCTACTCGCTCCTGGCGCCCTATCTGCTCGCCGCGATCGGCACCCGCCTGGCCATGGCGACCGCGGCGGTGCTCTCCGCGGTCCTGCTCGCGTGGCTGCTGGTCCGGCATGACGTGCCCCGGCCGCGTGCGGCGGCGCTGTGGGTGGCCGCCGCCCTGTGGACCGAGTTGTCGGCCGGCCGCGCCGCCTTCACCCTGGGACTCGCGGCAGCACTGGGCTGCGCCGTCGCCGTGGGCGGGCCCGGCATTGTCGGCAGCAGCTCCAGCATTGTCGGCGGCGGGCCCAGCATTGTCGGCGGCGGGCCCGGCATTGTCGGCGGCGCGCCCGGCATTGTCGGCGGCAGCTCCAGCCTCGCCCGCGGCAGCCACTCGCCAGGCTGGGCCCGGCCGCTGGCCGCCGCGGGCCTGGCGCTGCTGACCTGCCTGCTCAGCCCGGTCGCGGCCCTCTTCCTCGGGGTCGTGGCCGTGGCCTTGGCGTCTACCGGACGCTGGCGCGAGGGCCTGATCGTGGGCGTGGCGGCGGGATTTCCGTTGGGCATAATGGTGGTTTTTTCGGATGGTGGCGTGCAGCCCATCGGCGTGCAGAACTGGCTGCCGCCGCTGCTCGCGGCGGCGGGGGTGCTGCTGCTCGTGCCGCGCCGGTGGCGGTTGGTGCGGATCGGCGCGATCATCTACGGCCTGGGCGTGGTCGTCACCTGGGCGCTGCCCACCCCGGTCGGCTCCAACGTCGGGCGGCTGGGTGAGCTGCTCGTCGGCCCGGTGCTGGCCGGGATGGGCAGCGGCCGGCACCGCTGGCTGCTCGCGGCCGGGCTGGTGGCCGCGGCCGGGTGGCAGGTGGCCCAGCCGATCGCCGATCTCTCGCACGGCAACGCGTCCGCCTACGCCCCCCAGACGGCAGCCCTGGTGCGCGAGCTGAGGGTGCTGCACGCGGACACCGCCCGGGTAGAAGCGGTGCCGCAGTACGGCCACTGGGAGTCGCAGGAACTGGCGGCCACCGTGCCGCTCGCGCGCGGCTGGGAGCGGCAGGTCGACATCGAGCGCAACCCGTTGTTCTACAGCGGCACGCTCACCCCCGAGGCGTACTACGGGTGGCTGCGGTACAACGCGGTCCGGTATGTCGCCATCTCGACCGCCAGCCCGGACTTCGCGGCCGTCGCGGAGGCCGCCGTGGTAAGCGAGGGCCAGCCCTGGCTCGTGCCGGTATGGCACAACGCCTTCTGGCAGCTGCTGCGGGTGGCAGGCACGTATCCGCTGGCCAGCCCGCCGGCCACGGTCACCAGAACGACGCCGGCCGAGATCACCCTGCGCATGAGCCGGGCCGGCACCACCATCGTGCGGGTGCGCTGGTCGCCGCTGCTGCGCAGCACCGGCTCCGCCAGGCTGGCCCGCCGCGGCGCGTGGACCAGCCTCACCGCCCGGCAGCCCGGGACCTATACGCTGTCCGCCCCCTACTGACGGCGACCAGGCCGCACCGCGGCGCCCGGGCAGCCAAACGGGCTTGCCGTCCCTTGTCACCGGGCTGAGGACCGCGCGGCGGGTGGCCGAACGGGCGGCTAGGCGCGGATCTGCTCGCGGACGGCGGCGGTGACCTGCTCGGCACGGGCGATGATGTCATCAGCCTTGCCCGTCTCGGCGATCATCTCCAGGCTGGCCTGCTCGTCCGTGATGCCCGCGAGGTTGATCTCCACGTTCACCCGGGCGGTGGCCGCCGCGGCGCGGGCCGCCTCGGCCGCGGCGGCGACGTCGCTGATGACGTTGGGGTTGCCGATGGCCACCAGCGCCTCGGCGAGGTCCACCACCATCCCGGCGACGCTGATGACCTGGGCTGGCGGCCAGGCCGCGTTGACCAGTGCCTGGCCGACGGCCGCGGAGCGGGCCGCCTTCTCCTCGTCGGTGGACTTGGGGAGCGTGTAGGCGTCGGTCACGGCGGTGAACGCGTCCGCGTCAGCCTCGGCGAGCCGGAGCGCGATACCGCGCAGTTCGTCGACCTCGGTGATGATCCGGCCGACCGTCACCTGATGCTCGGCGTATCTCTCGCCGGTGGTGTAGCGGGCGACCATGCCGAGCAGAGCCGCACCCTGTGCGGCGTGCAAGGCCGCGACGGCGCCCCCGCCCGGGGCCGGCACCCGGTCGGCGAGCCGGTCAAGGAAGTCGCCGAGCTTCTCGTCACGGATGAGCACTCGTCCTCCGGTCAGCGGTGAGGGTCGCGCCACGCGCCAAGATCCTCCCACGAGCCAGCCCCGCGGGTGGCGAGTAGGCTGTCTCGCGGGCGCTCCGGAATCGGGGATGAAGTCACTGGGTTGAGCGAGCGGTAATCCCAACTTTGAGGAGACCAGTTCGGCGATCAAGGAGTACCGGGCCCTTACCGGAGCGACGTACGAGGAGGCTCAGGCGTGGCTGAGAACGCTATGATCACACGCCCGGGGAGCTGAAGTCGGACTCTCTGCCGGCACCCCCTTCCCGCCCGGGGTCAGCGCACCAGCCGGAAGAACTCGCGCACGTCGCCGACGAGCAGGTCAGGAACTTCCATGGCGGCGAAGTGGCCGCCTCGATCGAACTCCGACCAGTGCACGATGTTGTTGGAGCGCTCGGCGAAGCGCCGGATAGGCGGGGCGATCTCCCGGGGGAAGACCGCCACGCCGGTCGGCACGAGGGCAGGCTCCGGCGGGCCCTGTGCGCCAGAATGAGCGGTCTCGTAATAGAGGCGGGCTGATGATCCGGCGGTGCCGGTCAGCCAGTAGATCGTCACGTTGGTGAGCATCTGGTCGCGGTCGACCGCGTCCTCGGGCCGCGCTGTGGAGTCGGTCCACTCCCTGAACTTCTCGACGATCCAGGCCAGCTGGCCGACCGGGGAGTCGGTCAGCGCGTAGGCGAGTGTCTGCGGCCTGGTGGACTGGATCATCCCGTAGCCCCGCCCCTCGGTCCGGAAGCGGGCGGCCACCTCGAGGCGAGCCTGCTCGGTGGCGGTCAGGCCGGCCAGCTCGGCTGGGTCCGTGGGGACTGGCGCGTTGAGCATGTTCACGTGCACGCCGACGACATGCGCGGCGTCGATCACGCCCAGCTCCCGTGAGATCCCTGAGCCCCAGTCGCCGCCCTGGGCGCCGTAACGGCCGTAGCCGAGCCAGCTCATCAGCTGCGCCCAGGCGGCGGCGACACGGCGCATGTTCCATCCGCGCTCCCTGGTCGGCCCGGAGAATCCGTAGCCGGGCATCGATGGGGCCACGACGTGGAATGCGTCGGCCGGGTCACCGCCGTGGGAGCGAGGATCGGCCAGGGGCCCGATGACGTTCAGGAATTCCGCGATCGACCCGGGCCAGCCGTGGGTGATGATCAGCGGCAGGGCGCCCGGCTCGGGGGAGCGCACGTGCAGGAAATGCACGTGCGCGCCGTCGATCGTGGTGGTGAACTGCGGGAACTCGTTCAGCCGGGCCTCGTGCCGGCGCCAGTCGTAGCCGCTGCGCCAGTACTGGGCCAGCTCCCTCACATAGTCCAGCGGGATACCGTAAGCCCAGCCCGCGCCGGGCAGCTCGTCGGGCCAGCGGGTACGGGCCAGCCGCTCATGCAAGTCGTCCAGCTCGGACTGCGGGATCTCGATCCGGAAGGGCACGATCTCGTCGCTCACCGCTCGTGTCTCCTCGGTCGCCCGGGTGCTCAGATACAGGGAGTAGATCGTATCCCCGGGCGCGACCACGCGGCCGCGGCCGGGCTTCGGTACGCCCTGCTCACTGCGGCCGTACTTGCCCTGGTCCACCACCATCATCGATATCCTCGTGCACAACTGCGCAGAGGCCACAGCTGCAAGCAGGCTGGAATTGCCCTAAGGAAGGCGACATCAGCAAGGAGGCGAGCTCAGGAGCGAGTCCTGGCCCTATGCCCGCGTCGGCGACCGGTGCCCACGCCGACCAGCCGGGCGGTTATTCCTTTCGGCCGGCCGGCCCCTCGGATGCCTCCTATGTGGCCGGGCTCGTGGACGCTGCCTACCGGCACTACGTCGAGCGCATCGGGATGACACCCGGACCGATGACCGACGATTACGAAGAAGTCATCCGCGACTATCACGTCACAGTCGCCGAACGGGATGCAGCCATCGTGGGGGTGATCGTGCTTCGCGTCACCGACGAGGGGTTCCTCATCGACAACGTCGCGGTGCATCCCTCCCAACGAGGCAGGGGGCTGGGCAGGGCCCTCCTTGAACTCGCCGAGGCCGAGGCGCGGAGCGCGGGCTTCGACTCCGTCTACCTGTACACGCACGAGAAGATGACGGAGAACGTGGC
Organism: Streptosporangiaceae bacterium; assembly: GCA_036394075.1. Lineage (GTDB taxonomy): Bacteria > Actinomycetota > Actinomycetes > Streptosporangiales > Streptosporangiaceae > JAWWPY01. The sequence continues at coordinate 1,287 of DASWFT010000043.1, read as the reverse complement.
CCTCTACTCAAGGATCGGATATGTCGAGTACGGCCGGCGCTCCCAGCGAGGCTTCACCCTGGTCTACATGAGGAAGCGCCTCGCGTGAGGTCGCTGCCGTCCGCTTAAAGCCGCCCCGCCGCCCGCTTCCTAGCCTGGTTGTCGCAACAGTGCCTGGAACCAGCCCGGCTCGGTGACCTCGATGCGTCGATGCTCGGTCATCCACCGTGAACTCGCCCGGCTGTCCCAGGGAGGGGCGCGCCGCGTTGTTCGCGGTGCCGGTAAATTGCAAAGCGTTTGAAACCCGGGGCCAGGGATGGCATGACTGAAAAAGACCGGATCGGCGCGCGGGTCGCGAGGCTGCGGAAGGGGCGGGGCCTGAGCCAGATCGGCCTGGCTCGCCGGGCCTGAGCCAGATCGGCCTGGCTCGCCGGGCCGGTATGTCGCACAGCTTGCTGTCGAAGGTCGAAGCGGGTCATGTGCCTGCGTCCCCCGTGTTCATCGACCGGGAGATCGTGCATTCTGCGCCATCAGGCGTGATCATCCCGGCCATCCGGCGGTCTAGCGAGGAAAATCGCGCCGATCTCCAGCGGACCGCAGCCGGCCGCTTGCATGAACGGACGCCCAAGGAGCCTGGAGCTTGGGGCCGGAGCGATTAGTCTGACCACGGCCGCGGGGTCTTTATGGATAGGCCCGGGTGCCCCTGGGCCGGTTACTCAGGGAGGCTTCATGTCCGTTCTGGATGTTGTGGGCAGCTACTACGACGCGTGGATCAGCGGGAAGGGGGACTTCAGCGCGGTGCCGCTGGCACCGGATTTCGCTTTCACCGGGCCGGTGGCCAGTTTCGACACCGCGGAGGGCTTCCGGGAGATGGCGGCTCAGGCGGGCCCGATGGTGACCCGGTTCAGCGTCCGCCGCCAGTTTGCAGATGGTGACACGGTGTGCTCGATCATCGACTGGGAGATGGCGCTGCCGATAGCGGCGATGACGTCGGCGGAGATGCTGGAGGTACGGGATGGGCAGATCGTGCGCGGGGAGCTGATCTACGACGCGCAGGAGCTGCGGTCGGCCATGGCAGCCGGTGCCTGAGCGGCGATGAGCGCCGCCTGGCTTACTGCCTGCGGACTGGAACCGCTGACCCGCCGCCATGACCTGTCGTGACCGAAGGCCCGCATCGCGACGGAGAGCAGACGCTGCTAGCCCGGGCCAGGGCGGGCGATGAGGACGCGTTCGGCGTCCTGGTCGCGCCCTACCTGCGTGAGCTGCACGCGCATTGCTACCGGATGCTCGGGTCGGTGCATGACGCCG
>DASWFT010000042.1:0-9418 GCA_036394075.1 Streptosporangiaceae bacterium | reverse complement strand
GAATACAAGCGCGGCCTGCTTGACTCGCTGCTCGAGGGCAAGGCGACGGCAGACACACGGCGCCTTATCAGTGAGGCCGCCACCCACCCCAGGGGACGTAACCTGGATGCGAGCCTGGCCGAATACGCCAGGCTGGCCGCGCAGTGGCGGGAGCGCCTGATCGCGGTGGTGCGGGTGGCCATCGCGCTCAGCGCGGACCAGCGCGAGCGGCTGGCCGCCGCCCTGGAGGCCGCTTACGGACACGAGGTCCACCTCAATGTGGTCATCGATCCGCACTTGGTAGGTGGCATGTCCGTCCGGATCGGGGATGAGTTCATCGACGGCAGCATGGCGAGCCGCTTGGCCATACTGCGGCGCCGTCTCGCGGCATGACGCGAGGGCTCGGCGTGCACAAGGCCTAACGACAGACCAGCTGCAGAAGATAACGAGAGAGACGCGAGGACGATGGCGGAGCTGACAATACGGCCCGACGAGATCCGGGACGCGCTGGCGAGCTTCGTCCAGGCGTACCAGCCGGACGCGGCCTCCAGGGAAGAGGTCGGTATCGTCGCCGAGGCCGGCGATGGCATTGCGCGCGTCGAGGGCCTGCCCTCGGCCATGGCCAACGAGCTGCTGGAATTTCCCGGCGGCATCCGCGGCCTCGCGCTCAACCTGGATGTGCGCGAGATCGGCGTGGTCATCCTCGGCGACTTCAGCAAGATCGACGAGGGCCAGCAGGTCCGGCGCACCGGCGAGGTGCTGTCCGTCCCCGTCGGCGACGGCTTCCTGGGCCGCGTGGTCGATCCGCTCGGTAATCCGATGGACGGCAAGGGGGAGATCGAGGGAACGCAGCTGCGCGCCCTTGAAGTGCAGGCGCCGTCGGTGGTGAAGCGGCAGAAGGTGAAGGAGCCGCTGCAGACCGGGATCAAGTCGATCGACGCGATCACCCCCATCGGGCGCGGCCAGCGCGAGCTGATCATCGGCGACCGGCAGACCGGGAAGACGGCCATCGCGGTCGACACGATCATCAACCAGCGGGCGAACTGGGAGTCGGGTGACCCGGCCCGCCAGGTCAAGTGCGTCTACGTGGCCATCGGCCAGAAGGGCTCCACCACGGCCCAGGTGAAGCAGGCGCTGGAAGACGCGGGCGCGATGGAGTACACCGCGATCGTGGCCGCGCCCGCCTCGGACCCGGCCGGCTTCAAGTACATCGCCCCCTATACCGGGTCCGCCATCGGCCAGCACTGGATGTACGCGGGCCAGCACGTGCTGATCATTTTCGATGACCTGTCCAAGCAGGCCGAGGCGTACCGGACCGTCTCGCTGCTGCTGCGCCGGCCGCCCGGCCGTGAGGCGTACCCGGGTGATGTTTTCTACCTGCACTCCCGGCTCCTTGAGCGGTGCGCGAAGCTCTCCGATGACATGGGCGGTGGCTCGCTGACCGGGCTGCCGATCGTCGAAACCAAGGCCAACGACATCTCCGCCTACATCCCCACCAACGTCATCTCCATCACCGACGGGCAGATCTTCCTGGAAACCGACCTGTTCAACTCCGGTGTCCGCCCCGCCATCAACGTCGGCCGGTCGGTGTCCCGGGTCGGCGGCGACGCGCAGATCAAGGCGATGAAGAAGGTCGCGGGCGGGCTGAAGCTGGCCCTCTCGCAGTACCGCGACCTGGAGGCATTCGCCTCCTTCGCCTCCGACCTGGACGCGGCCTCCCGCGCCCAGCTGGACCGGGGTGCGCGCCTGGTCGAACTGCTCAAGCAGCCCCAGTACAGCCCGCTGCCGGTGGAACGGCAGGTGGTGGTGATATGGGCGGGCACGTCCGGGTACCTCGATGACGTGCCCGTGGACGACATCGGCCGGTTCCAGGAGGAGTTCATCGACTCCGTGCAGCGAAAGCGCCCGGGCATCTACGACGCGATCAGGGAGACTGGCGAGCTGTCGGACGACACCGCGACCGCGCTCAAGGACGCGATCGACGAATTCCGCCGGGGGTTCGAGATCAGCGGCGGCGAGATGCTGGTCAAGGACGAGCCGGTCGAGCCCCTCCCGGACGACCAGGCCGAGCGCGACACGGTAACCAGGTACGTGCCGCCTCCGGCGCCCGAGCAGTAGGGCGGGAGCACGCAGCATGGGAGCACAGCTTCGCGCGGTCAGGCAGCGGATCCGGGGAATCCAGGCCATTGCCAAGATCACGCGTGCTCAGGAGCTGATCGCGGCATCCCGGATCATCCGGGCCCAGCAGCGGGTGCATGACGCGGTGCCGTACGCGCGGGCGATCATCGAGGCCCTTGAGGCCGTGGTCAGCCGCTCCGCGCAGATCGACCACCCGCTGGTCCGCGAGCCGCAGAACCCGCAGCGGGCCGCGGTGGTCATTCTCACCAGTGACCGCGGGTTCGCCGGCGGCTACAACGCCAACGTCCTGCGCACGGCCGAGGGCCTGCGGGGGCTGCTGGCCGAGCGGGGCGTCGAGCCGGTGACGTACGTGGCCGGCCGGCGGGGCATCGCCTGGCACCGGTTCCGGAGCCGGGAGATGGCCGCGCAGTGGATGGGGTTCTCGGAGAATCCGAGATCCGGCAACGCCCACGACGTGGCCGCCACGGTGCTCGAGGCGTTCGGCCGCCCGGCCGATGAGGGCGGCGTGGACGAGATCTACGTCGTCTACACCGAGTTCGTGTCCATGCTCACCCAGAACGCCGTGGTGCACCGGATCCTCCCGGTGGAGATCGAGGAGACGACCGGCGAGCCACCCACCGGGCCCCTGCCGCTGTATGAGTTTGAGCCCTCACCACCGGACGTTCTGGATGCCCTTTTGCCGTGGTATGTGGAGAGCCGGATCTATCACGCGCTGCTTGAGAGCGCGGCATCGGAGATCGCGGCGCGGCGCCGGGCGATGAAGGCAGCCACCGACAACGCCAACGACCTGCTTGAGGGGTTCACCCGCGAGGCGAACAAGGCGCGGCAGGCCGAGATCACCCAGGAAATCAGCGAGATCGTCGGGGGCGCCAACGCGCTGGCCGAGACGCTCGCAGGGAAAGAGTGAGCATCGTCATGACCGAAACCGTAGAGAAGCCCGCCGCCGGCGGCGGGGAAGCGACCACCGCTGGCACCGGCCGCGTCGTGCGGGTGATCGGTCCCGTCGTGGACGTGGAGTTCCCCGCGGAGGAACTGCCCGGCATCTACAACGCCCTGCATGTGGACGTGACGCTGGACGACGAGGTCCGGATGCTGACGCTGGAGGTGGAGCAGGACATCGGTGACAACGTGGTCCGCACCATCTCCATGGAGCCGACCGACGGCCTGGTGCGCGGCGCGCCGGTGGCCGACACCGGCGGGCCGATTTCGGTGCCGGTGGGGGACGTCACCAAGGGTCACCTGTTCAACGTGCTGGGCGAGACGCTGGACGTGCCGACCGCCTCGCTCAACATCACCGAGCGGTGGGGGATCCACCGTGACCCGCCGCCGTTCGACCAGCTGGAGCCGAGAACCGAGATCCTGGAGACCGGCATCAAGGTCCTCGACCTGCTCACGCCCTACGTCAAGGGCGGGAAGATCGGCTTGTTCGGCGGGGCCGGTGTCGGCAAGACGGTGCTCATCCAGGAGATGATCACCCGGGTGGCCAAGAACTTCGGCGGTGTGTCGGTGTTCGCCGGGGTCGGCGAGCGGACCCGCGAGGGCAACGACCTGTTCATCGAGATGACGGAGTCGAAGGTCATCCAGGACACCGCGCTGGTCTTCGGCCAGATGGACGAGCCGCCGGGCACCCGGCTGCGGGTCGGGCTCTCCGCCCTGACCATGGCCGAGTACTTCCGTGACGTGAAGGGCCAGGACGTGTTGCTGTTCATCGACAACATCTTCCGGTTCACCCAGGCGGGCTCGGAGGTCTCCACGCTGCTCGGCCGGATGCCGTCGGCCGTGGGGTACCAGCCCACGCTGGCCGACGAGATGGGTCAGCTGCAGGAGCGGATCACCTCCACCAGGGGCCACTCGATCACCTCGATGCAGGCCATCTACGTGCCCGCGGACGACATCACCGACCCGGCGCCGCACACCACGTTCGCGCACCTGGACGCCACGACCGTGCTCTCCCGTGAGATCACCGAGAAGGGCATCTTCCCCGCGGTGGACCCGCTCGACTCCACCTCCCGCATCCTGGACGCCAAGTACATCGGGCAGGAGCACTACGACGTCGCCCGCGAGACGCAGCGGATCCTGCAGCGGTACAAGGAACTGCAGGACATCATCGCCCTGCTCGGCATCGATGAGCTGTCCGAGGAAGACCAGGTCACGGTGAAGCGGGCCCGGAGGATCGAGCGTTTCCTGTCCCACCCCATGTTCGTCGCCGAGCAGTTCACTGGCCTGCCCGGCGTGTTCGTGCCGCTGAGCGACACGATCTCCTCGTTCAAGGCGATCACCGAGGGCCAATACGATCAGGTCCCCGAGCAGGCCTTCTTCATGTGCGGCGGGATCGAGGACGTGGAGCGCAAGGCGCAGGAGCTGGAGCGCCGGTGAGGGGGATGCCGCGGTGACGGTACGCGTACAGCTGGTCGTCCCGGACGGCGAGATCTGGGCGGGGAACGCCCGGATGGTGATCGCCAAGACCCTCGACGGCGACCTCGGCGTGCTGACCGGCCATCCGCCTGTGCTCGGCATCCTGGCCGAGGGCAGCGTGGTCCGGATCCTCGACCCTGAGGCCGGCGAGGAAGCTCGTGGCCCGGAGGTGATGATCGCGGTGGGCAGCGGGTTCCTGTCCGTCGCCGACGACCGGGTATCGATCTTCTCCGGGCAGGCCGAGGTGGGCACGCGGGTGGACCGGGCGGCCGCGCAGGCCCAGCTCGACGCGGCGCTGGAAGCGGCCGGGTCCCAGCCTCCGGGAGATCAGGAGCCGCCCGAGGTGAAGTACTCCCGGGCGCTGCTCAGGGCCGCGGGCGAGCGGTCCTGACGCGGGCCAGCGCGGAGGCCCGGAGGTGAGCGGAGCGCTGGCATTCGACGCGGCCTGGCTTTTCGCTGGCTTCCTGCTCCTCGCCCTGCTCCTCGCGGCCGGCATCACGGTGCGCAGGCTCCTGCTTGAGCGCGGCGGCGGCACGGTCGAGTGCGGCCTGCGCCTGCCGGACGGGGCCTGGCGACTCGGCGTGGCCGGCTACCAGCAGGACGAGCTGCGCTGGTATCACGTTTTCGGCGTCCTGCTGACTCCTGACGAGGTGTTCGAGCGGCGTACCCTCACCGTGGTCTCCAGGCGCGACAGCGATCCCGTGGAAGCGGCCAGCCTGGGGGAGGGGGCCGTGGTGGTGGAGTGCCGGGTCGGGGAGCCGGCCGAGACGGTCGAGCTCGCCATGGGGGAGTCGGCGCTGACCGGCTTCCTCGCCTGGCTGGAAGCCGCCCCCCCCGGCTCCTACCTGGGCCAGACCGGCTGACCCTGCGCTGACACCGTAAGACCGACGCGGTCACCGACGACACACCGTCGGCCTGTACGGATGCCTGCCAGCCAGCGGCTCACTGCACGGATGCCCCCTAGCGCTCTCCGCCGGGCTTCCAGAGCACGTCGCCGCGGGACTCGTTGGCCCGCCGAGAGAGGATGAACAGCAGGTCGGAGAGCCGGTTGAGGTACTGGGCGGTGAGCGGGTTGACCGACTCACCACCCGCGTCAAGAGCCGCCCAGCAGCTGCGCTCGGCCCGCCGGACGACGGTCCGCGCCATATGCAGCAGTGCGGCTCCCGGAGTGCCACCGGGAAGGATAAAACTACGGAGCGCCGGAAGACCTTCGTTTTGTGTATCGCAGGCTTTTTCCAGCGCGGTGATGTACTCCCCGGTTATCCGCAGCGGCGGGTAAGCCGGGTGCTCGGTCACTGGATTGCACAGGTCGGCGCCGAGATCAAAGAGCTCATTCTGGATCCTGGCCAGCAGCATCACCATGTCGCCGGGCAGATTGCCCAGCGCGATCGCCGTCCCGATCGCGCAATTGGCCTCGTCGGTGTCGGCGTAGGCGGCTAGCCGGGGATCTGTCTTGGGGACCCGGCTGGTGTCGCCCAGCGCCGTCGTGCCGTCGTCGCCGGTTCTGGTGTAGATGCGGGAGAGCACGACGGGCTGCTCCCTGCGGTCACGCGCCATGCGATCCACCGTAGCGGGCCGCCGGGACGGCGCGAAGTCGGTCCGCTGATCAATCCCCTGAACTGGGGTATTCCCAAAATGGCCACGATGTGGCATCGTATGAACACGAAGGGTAATTGCAGGCACGGGGCCATCAGCCCTGAGCCTGCACGGCCACCGCATCACGGAGCCAGGCGGTTCTCGGGGGCCCGCCAGCGCACGGCGGTGGCCACAGGGGAGGGAGCGCGCTCCCGGTGTTCTTCAGCCGGGAGCGCGCTTTACCGTGCCCCTGGGCCATGTGGCATGATCCCTCTCTTACGCACGAGTAGGGTGTCGCGTAGCCCTGCAAACTGTGGTCGTGAGGTTGCCGTGTACGACTATGTCATCATCGGTGCCGGTAGCGCCGGATGCGTCCTTGCGTCGCGCCTCACGGAGAACCCGTCCGCGCGCGTCCTGCTCCTTGAGGCAGGCCCGCCCGATGACGCCGAAGAGATACACATCCCGGCCGCGCTGAACCTGCTCTTCCAGAGCGCCTACGACTGGGACTTCCACACCGTCCCCCAGGAGCGCGCCGCTGGCCGGTCCATCTACTGGCCCAGGGGGCGCACTCTCGGCGGATCATCGTCGATCAACGCGATGATCTACATCCGGGGCAGCCGCCACGACTACGACACCTGGCGTGACGAGTACGGCTGCGCCGGATGGGGCTACTGCGACCTGCTGCCCTACTTCCGCCGGGCCGAGGACAATTCCCGCGGCGAGTCGGCCTATCACGGGGTCTCCGGGCCGCTGAGCGTCCAGGACCTGAAGTACAAGTCGCCGCTGACCAAGGCGTTCGTGGCCGCCTCCCGGGAGTGCGGGCTGCCCGCGAACGAGGACTTCAACGGCGCGGCCCAGGACGGCAGCGGCTTCTACCAGGTCACGCAGCGCGATGGGCGGCGCTGGTCAGCGGCGGACGCTTACCTGCACCCGGCGATGTCGCGGCCCAACCTGACCGTGCTGACCGATGCCCGGGTGACCGGGATCGTCATCGAGGCCGACCGGGCGGTCGGCGTCCGCTACCTTCTGCGCGGCGAGGAGGAGGAAGCCCGCGCCGACGGCGAGGTCATCCTCTCGGCCGGTGCCATCGGCAGCCCGCAACTGCTCATGCTGTCCGGCATCGGCCCCGCCGATCACCTGATCGAACACGGCATCCGGGTGCACGCGGACAGTCCAGGGGTGGGCGCGAACCTGTCCGACCACCCGGTCGTCACGACCATGTGGCACACGCCCAAGACCCCGGGGCTGTGGGAGGCGGCCAAGCCGTCGAACCTGGCCCGCTGGCGGTACCTGCACTCCGGCCCGCTGACGTCGAACGTCGCCGAAGCAGGCGGGTTCAGCCGCTCCATGCCGTCGCTCCAGGCGCCCGATCTCCAGTGGCACGTCCTGCCCACCCCGTTCACCCGCAACGGGCTCGGCGACCCGGCCACCAGGGCCATCTCGTTGCTGGTCACGCTGGTATCCGTGGGGAGCCGCGGCTTCGTCAGGTTGCGCAGCGACGACCCCAGGCACAAGCCGGCCATCGATCCGGCCTACCTGTCGGACGGCGCCGATATCGACCCGATTATCAGCGGACTGCGGATGGCCAGGGAGTTCGCCGCCGCCAGCGCGATGGCCAAGCTCTGCACGGTGGAACTGGCCCCCGGCCCGGGTGTCCGTACCGATACCGAGTTGGTCGAGTTCATCCGGAACGATATCGGGACGCTCTACCACCCGGTCGGCACCTGCGCGATGGGCGGCGATTCCCGGCTGGCCGCGAGCAGGCTGACCAGCGTGGTGGACCCGGAACTGCGCGTCAGGGGGATCGAGGGCCTGCGCGTGGTGGACGCCTCGGTCATGCCCGCGGTCCCGAGGGGCAACACCAACGCGCCGACCATCGCCATCGCGGAGCGTGCCGCGGACCTTATCTCCGGCCGGGCACCGCTGGAGCCGGTGGACCCCGCCCTGGTCGGCGAGCCGCTGCCCGCCGACCAGCGCTAGTAGCCTGCGCGCTCGGTCAGCGGTAGCGCTTGCCGTGCAGGAGCGTGACCAGGCTGAGCACCCGGCGCATGTCCTTGTCCGAGCGCGCCAGCGAGGTGAGGTTCACCAGCGGGCGCATCCGCTGCCGGGTGATCGCTTTGGCGTGGGAGAACTCGCGGAGCCCGTCGGCACCATGAATTCTGCCGAAACCGGAATCACCGCTCCCACCGAACGGAAGAGCCGGTACTGACGCAAACGCGATGACCGAGTTGATGGCGGTCATCCCGCTGCGCAGCGTGCGGGCGGCCTCCATGGCGGATTTCCTGTTGCCCGAGAACACCGTGGCGCCGAGGCCGTAGCGGCCGGCGTTGGCCAGGCGTACGCCCTCCTCCAGGTCCGCAACCCTGGTCACAGTCAGCGTGGGCCCGAATGTCTCCTCCGTGATCGCCCGGCTTTCCTCCGGCACATCGGCGAGCACCACGGGGCTGACATAGGGCTTGCGGATGCTCGACATGTCGCCGATCACCGGGCGGCCTCCACGGGCGAGCGCGTCGGCGATGTGCCGCTCGATGACATCGATCTGGCCCGGCATGGTCATCGGGCCATACGACGCCTCCCGGTCATCACCGGGACGGGCTGCGCCGATCCGTTCGGAAAGCTTCTCCAGGAACGTGTGGTAGACGTCCTCCATGACGTACACGCGCTCGACGCCGACGCAGGTCTGCCCGGCGTTGGACAGGGCCCCCCAGGCGGCGGCGTCGGCGGCCGCGTCCAGGTCGGCGTCGGCGCTGACCAGGAATGCGTCCTTGCCGCCGCACTCGGCCACCATCGGGGTCAGGTTCTCCGCGCAGGCGGCCATGACCTTCTTCGCCGTGGCCGCCGAGCCGGTGAAGGCAATCTTGTTGACCGCGCTCGCGGCCAGGGCCTGGCCGGTCTCGGCCGCCCCCGTGATCAGTTGCAGCACCGGCTGTTCGGGTACGACATCGGCGAACGAGCTGACCAGCCAGCCGCCGACCGCGGGCGTGAACTCGCTGGGCTTGAACACCACCGCGTTGCCGGCCGCGAGGGCGTAGGCGATCGAGCCCATGGGGGTGAACACCGGGTAGTTCCACGGCCCGAGCACGCCGACCACGCCCAGCGGCTGGTATTCGACCGTGGCGGCCTGGTTGATGGCGATGAGCCCACTGCGGACGCGGCGCGGGCCGAGCACCTTACGGGCGTTCCTGGCCGCCCAGTCGATGTGCACGATCGCGAGGATGATCTCCAGCTGGGCGTCAGCCAGCGGCTTGCCCGTCTCGGTGTGCACGAGTTCCGCGAGCCGCGCTATGTACCTCGTGAGGTGGGATTTCCA
>DASWFT010000041.1:0-11454 GCA_036394075.1 Streptosporangiaceae bacterium | reverse complement strand
CGGGCCAGCTCGTCCCCGCTGTCGGCCGGCACTGTAATCGCGTTGATCTTCACGACGGTCATGACTTCGATGATGCCAGCCCATCTCCGGGGCCCGTCGGGTTACCCGGCAGGCCCGGCCTCGGGCTGCCCGGCCGGCCCGGCCTCGGGCTGCCCGGCAGGCACGGCCTCGGGGCTACCCGGCAGGCACGGCCTCGGGGCTACCCGGCGGGCGCGGCCTCGGGATGCTGGGAGGCCGCGGCCGCCGCGTCGAGTTCGGAGAGCCGGAGAAGGTGGCGGGGCGCCGGGGGGAATGGCGCCGCGCTGTCCACGGTCAGGCCGGAGTGGACGTGCAGCAACTCGCCGGGGTCCAGCAACCGCCACCCGGGGTCGTCGTCCATCCGCTCGCTGGCGATGATGACGGCCGGCTGGCGGGCCAGGTGCGCTGAACGGGCGTGGATCCGGCTGCTTGTGGCCTCCAGGCCGCCACCCACCTCCCCATCCCCCTTCACTGCGCCGGTGCCGCCCGGCGGCCGCGCCAGCATGTACAGCTCATGGGTCTCCGGGTACCGCAGCGCCCACAGGTCGGTCGCGGTGGCCAGCACCAGGTTGAGGGCGTAAATGGGCAGGTGATCGCTGATCCAGCCGATCGCCGCGGTGAGGCCTTCGGCCAGGTCGCCTCCGTGCCCGCTGGTCTCGGCGGTGATCAGCGCAAAGACCCGTTCGCTGTCGGTCTCGCCCTGCACCAGGCCGGTGGCACCCAGTTCCGCGAGGCGCCGGTCGAGTTCGGCCAGGCCCTGAACGACGCCGTTGTGGGCGAACAGTCGGCCGTCTTGCTGGAACGGATGGGTGTTGGCCACCGTATGACTGCCAGTGCTCGCGTAGCGAACATGGGCCACGAACGTCGTGCCGCGCATGTCACGGGCCGCGGACGCGAACTGCGTATCCTGCCATGCGGCGATCGGCTGCTTGCTCACCACCGGCTTCCCGCCCATACCGAACGCTCCGACACCAGCACCGTCGGGATTGTGGTGACTCTGCGCAGCAAGGCTGTCAGGAGCGTCAATGAGCCAGAATGTCGCCGTCACCATCGCGGTACCGGCGTGCAGGCCGAACAACCGGCACATGCGGGCTAGCTGGCCGTGGCCGGCAGCGGCAGCCGGTCCGGGTCGACCGGGCGGCTGCGGCTGGCAGCGGTGGCGAGCAGTTCGGGGGAGTAGTGGGCATCGAGCAGCCGGCCGTCGAGCAGGCGCGGGAACCGCTCCAGGAATTCGCCGAAACCCAGGCCCGGAGCCTCCCTGAGATGGTGGGCGACGAGACCGACCCATACGGAGGTCCTCGTCGCCGAGTACCGCTCCGGATGGCCGTGCCAGGTGGCCAGCGCGCGCAGGCCGGCCTCGGCGCGGCGCACGGCCTCATCCCGGCCGTATCGGCGGACATACAGCCATGCCACGCGCAGGTGGTCCCGGTGGCCGAAGCCGTGCTGCTGCAGTCGGCCGTGCTCGAATGCGTCGAGGAACGCGTCGTCGTCCATGTCCCCACAGTAGATTCCCTGGCCAGGCCGCTGGTCCAGGTGGCGGAGAACGCCCTGCAATACTTCGAGAAAAATCTTGTAGCGGCTGGGTTGGACGAAGTTACTGAACTCGTAAAAGCTTCCCATCAGGCACGCCGATCACGCTTTGACTCCTACCGGGTGATTATTCAAGGGCTCCAGCTATCGGTAGCCGTCATGTTCCTTCTTGCTGCCGTCTACGCCCTGGTTTCGGCTTAGCCTGTCCCTTGTCTCCCACCGAGGTGCAAGGCATGCAGAGACGTCATGTCTGCCGACGACTGATCTCGTACCCCAGGTTAATGATCGCGCGGATTGTCCCCAGCGCTACCTCACGATCGTAAGTCTTCTCGCTTTCTGGAAGCTCGTCGTATGGCACCAGGCACGGATGCGTCTGCGCTTCGTCGCTGCGTAGTGGCCCGTAGTGCCAGCCCTCCCGTTGGCGCAGCAGAGCCCACGTCTCATGGGCGTGGGCCGCCAGTTCCTCAACAAGAAGTAGCAGCTCCGCCGGCACCAGGACGGATGAGGTGTCCAGTGGCGCAGGGCGGTAGTCGCCGCCGTCAGCTCTGCTGCTGTTCACTTGCCGACTGTTCGCGGGGCGGCCGCGGCCATGCGAGCCGCACGAGCTGGACGGCGCAGGCGGCGGCCGCCGCGGACGCCCGCTCCTTCCACGCGTCACGCATCTGGGTATGCTCCGACGCGTTCAGATCGCGTCCGCCCGCCGACAAATCGTCGGCCGGAATATCGGAGATCCCCCGAATCATCGCGAATCCCACGGGCCTGTTCAGCTCGCGAGCGTCCTGGATCGCCGCAGCGACCCCCGCACCTTCCATCTCCACCGCCATCAATTTCGGTCGGCTCTTCAACACGCTCTCAAAGAAGGCGTCGGACCGGTCGTCGACGACCTTGTCGCCTGACGCCACCGAGCCCACGAGAATCTTTGGCGTCAGGTCCCGGAGCGATTCCGGATGCCCGAGGTCCCCGTACCAGGCGGGTTCACGGTGGGGCAGGGTACGAGCTGCGCCCACGATCGGCGCATCCGCCGGGTAGTCATGGTCGTGACGTGGATGGAAACCATGATCGATCTTGCCGTACTCGTAGCCGCAGATGCGATCGGCGACAACGACGTCACCCAGGTCCACGTCGCGCAGACCGCCGGCGACGCCCACGACGAGTACGTGCCTGGGGTCGAAGGCGAGGAGCGTGTTCTTCGTGGCCAGAACCGCCGCGTTGGTTCCCGGGCCTGGGCACAGCGCCAGCACAACAACATAGGGCCTCTCGTGGAGGGGCGACTTGATCTCACCCACCTCCCAGGAATGCACGTTGGGAAAGGTGTCGGTGCCAACGACGGTTCGGCGACTTGACAGCAGGCGAAGTACGGCGCCGTACTCTTCCGGAAGAATCGTAATGACGGCGATGTCGGCATTGATCTCCCCAGCCCTGACTGCAGCCTCCCGGCCGCTGACGGTAGTGATCTTCGCCGTCCTGGAGTCTGGTTCGGCGAGTAGCCGATCGAGGTCGCGGACGATTATCTGCACCTGCTCAGTCTCCGGCAGACCACCCAAGAACCGTCCCTGCATGGAGACCTTGGGCCCTGAGTCCGTCTCTTCCAGGAAGTAAGGGACAACGCGGAGCCTGCGCTCGCGCGCTAGTTTGGTGGCAAGGTTGAACTCTTCTGTACACCAGGAGCTCTTCCAATAGGACTTATCGATGAGCGGCACAAATACTGCGCTCGCCCGGACCTTTTCCCACAGCCGGTCAGCGAAATCCTCTCCCAGATCGATGGAGTTGCGGGAGCGGTAGTGAAAGTACGGGATATTCTCGAGGCCCAGTGCCCTGCTAAGCGCCTCCGCGAGGACGTTGGTCTCGCCCGCGTTGCTCAGGAACACTGGCATGGTCGCGCGGCCAAGGCTGCGGAAATACTTATGTCCCTCCTCAAGGCTGACAAACTCTCGCCTGGGGTCGGTCAGGCGGCCGATCTCGTTAAGGGTGCGAGCCTCCAGTTCGTCGTGGTCAGACCAATACAGCACCAGTTCGTCGGCCGCGGCTGCACGCCGCAAGGGCGCACCGCCGAGAAGGCGCAGAGGATGTGAGCCCGTTTCGGGGTGCTGGTGACACCATTTCAGCGTCGGGGTAGCCCTCCCACTTAGGAAGTCGGCGATCTGGGTGACGCCAGGCGCGTCCAGATCGATAATGACGAAGTCGCAACTGTCGACCGCTAGTGCGAGTTCAAAGGGATCGTCGGCCTTTTCGGTCAGGGAAACCGCATCATCCCCCGTGCGTCGGAGGATGCGGTCCAGAATCTCCCGCCGTCGGCTGGCCTCGTCCGTCCCCGTGCTCAGGGCCAGGCCGACTCGCCCGGCGCGATGATAGACACCTGCCGCGTACGGCGATGTGCGGGCGTGGAACGCCTGGATCTTCGCGAGCAGCGGTTCGGCTGCCCGGTCGTACGCTTCTGGATGGAACTCGACAACTTCGGCCCCGGCCGGGAACCAGTGCGGCGACACACGCCAGTCACGCAGGACGAGACGAGGCTTGCGGGCGCGAACTGCCAATCCATACTCGTGCATGATGAAAGGCGAGCATCGGTACCCCTCCTCCTCCTGCCGGTAGGTCACCACGGCAACGAACCCGGCGCTGCGCGCCATCATCAACTCAAGGTATGTCGTCGACAGTGAGGTCGACCCTGGATCGACGGTGAAAGAGAAACCCGCCCCGTGGAATATCGTCCAGAAGTAATCGTTGAGATCGCGGTCTTCTCGTCGGTAGCTATGGCTGAAGTACACCGGAACTCGCGCTGACACGCCCCCGCCTCCGTCCATACGATCCCGCTATGGTAGCCCCGGTGGTCAGGAATGACGCGGACAGGACCCGATGGGTCGAGGACGAGGCGCCTGTCGCTCGTCGCGGGGGGCGCTACGGCTGCTGGATGGCGACTACCCAGGCCGCGAACCGATGATGAAGATCGCGGAGTTCACCACGGACAGAGGGCTCGTCTTGCCGCGCTAGGCCAGGGGCGCACTGGATCCCGGCCTGATCCCCCCGCCGCGCCGCGGTTGTATTTCCGGGCGGCCGGGCTGCTCTACCCAAGTGAGCGTGACAGCCAGGTCGCAAGGGACCGGGCCAGCTCCAGAGGAGGACTAATGTCCGTGCGCGATGAGACAGAATCGAGCCAGGCGGCATCGACCAGACAACAGCCGCCGCCGACCGCCGATGCCATTCCCGATTTCGTCCCAGCGACCAGGGCCGGGATGCCGCCGACGGCCCAGACGTTCTTCGCGGTCGTCAACTCGAACGGATCACTCGCCCGGGGATTCCAGGCAGTGTCGTCCGCCAGGATCACCACCGGCCAGTACCAGGTGCTCTTTTCCCACGACCTGACCGGTTCGGTCTTCGTCGCCAGCATCGGGGACCCGGGCAGTCTCGTGATTCCACCGGGCGGTGAGATCTCGGTCGTAGGACGGCTCGGTGCCGCCAACGGGGTGTTCATCGCGACCAGGGACAGCGCTGGCAATCTCTCCGATCGGGGGTTCCACCTCGCGGTCCATTCTTGACGTCGAGGAAGATGGCCGGCTTAAGCAGCTCGCTACGGCGGTGCCGGAGCGCAACCGTCGTAGCGAGCCTCCAGCGGGAAGATCACGGGTGGTCGGCCGCGCCGTTCATGACAGCGCTCGCGCGTCCTGCATGACATTCCTCTCATCTGCGATAGCCAACGCCTCCTTGTAGCACGAAACGCGGTGCGAGCGTGACGCTGGCAGCTGGGTATTGTTCACTCGCGGCTGGGCACGGTTGGATGGCGGCGGGGCACGAGCCACCGGGAGGTGCCGGGTGAGCAGGGTTCATGATGTCGGCGGGCAGAGCGGCTTCGGGCCCGTCCCGCTGGACGACGACGGCCAGCGGTTCCATGCCGACTGGGAGGCGCGGGTCTACGCGCTGAACGCGGTGCTGCGGGCCCGCGGTATCTACAACGTCGATGAGTTCCGGGACGCGATCGAGCGGATCCCGCCCGCGGAGTACCTGGAAGCGTCGTATTACGAGCGCTGGCTGCGGGCAATAGAGACGCTGCTCGCGGAGAAGGGTCTCGGGTGAGGTTCGCACCGGGGACCCGGGTCCGCGCGCGCGTGCTCGATCCCGATCATCACACCCGGCTGCCGGGGTATGTGCGGGGGCAACTGGGGGAGATCGTTGAGGCTGAAGGGGTGTGCCCGCTGCCGGACGACCGCGCGCGGGGCATCGTGCCGCCGCGGGTCGAGACGGTTTATGCGGTCCGGTTCCCGGCCGCCGCACTGTGGGGCACCGGGACGCACACGGTGACCGTGGACCTGTGGGAGTCCTATCTGGAGGAGGTCGGCTGATGGGGGCGGCGCACGAGGACGTGCCGGTTGCCGCGCGGGTGCGGCGGCTCGAGGAGCGGGTGATCGCCGCCGGGCTGGCGACCGACGAGGAACTGGACGCGGTGCTGACCCGGCTGTACACGACCGCGTCTCCCGTGAACGGGGCGCGGATGGCCGCCCGCGCGTGGACCGATCCCGGGTACCGGGAACGGCTGCTTGCCGACGGCAACGCGGCCGCCGCGGAACTGGGGTTCGGCGACGCGGTCAGCGGGTACCGGCTCAAGGCGGTCGCCAACGAGCCGGGGCGGCACAACATGATCGTGTGCACGTTGTGCTCGTGCTACCCGGTGTCCTTGCTGGGACCCTCGCCGAGCTGGTACAAGAGCCTGGCCTACCGGTCGCGGGCGGTCCGTGAACCGCGTGCCGTCCTCGCGGAGTTCGGGCTGGAACTGCCTGAGGCAACCGAGATCGCGGTCTGGGACGCCAGCGCCGAGAGCCGCTACCTCGTCCTGCCGAGCCGTCCAGCGGGGACCGCGGGCGTGCCGGATGATGAGCTGGCCGCGCTGGTCACGCTCGGCGGCCTGATCGGCACTGCGGCCATCTGACGAGGTCCCGGGCCCGGTGCCGCCCCGCCTCAGCCGCCCCGCCTCAGCCGCCCCGCCTCAGCCAGCGGCGTCCTGCTTCCGGCCCAGCAACTGGTTGGGGTTGCTGATCACCCGGTCCAGGATGTCGATGGCCGCGCCGCGGGCGGCAGCCATGAATCCCAGCGACGAAGTAGTGAGCTCGCATCCGGCCGAGTCCGGCGCCAGCAGCCCGGCTCGCAGGGAATCTCGCGCGGCGGGGAGTATCCACTCAGCGATCGCCGTGAAGTATCCGCCGAGCACGATGACATCGGGATTCACGATTTTGGCGATGTTCGCCGCGCCGATACCCACATAACGCCCCAGTTCCGTCAGGGCGGCGAGGGTCTGGGCGTCCTCGGCGCGGGCTCCGGCCACCACGAAGGCGATCTTGTCCTCCGGTGAGCCCGGCCCGTTCGGGCCCGGCACGTTCGGGCCCGGCCCGCTCGGGCCCGGCCCGGACCTGGCGGCCGCGAGTGTGGTCCCTGTGGCGGACAGGAGCGCGTTGAGGCCGACGAACGACTCCCAGCAGCCCCGGCGGCCACAGCCGCAGCGGGGTCCATCCGGATCCAGGGTCATGTGACCGACTTCGCCGCCGTACCCGCGCGAACCGAGCAGGGGCTTGCCCTGGACGATCATGCCGCCGCCGATTCCCACCTCACCGGTGACGTAGACAAGGTTCGGCGTTCCTGCGTGGCTGCCGACCCGGTATTCGGCTATCGCGGCCCGGTTCGCGTCATTGCCGATGGTGATCGTGCCGACCTGCCGGGCCAGGTCCTCGCCCATCGCGGGGAGGACCATGACGTCGTCCCAGCCGAGATTGGGCGCGCAGCTCACGATGGCGTGGGCCTCATCAACCAGGCCGGGTATGGCGACGCCCAGCCCGGCGATGACCCGGTCGCGTCCTGCGGTCCGGGCCGGAAGTGACTGGAGGCACCTGCCGCACAGTTCGGCGAGGGCCCGGATGCTGCCGACAGCACCAGCCCGCTGCGCGTCGAACGCGCGCCGTTCCTGGTAGACCTCGCGGTTTGACAGGTCGACGGCGAGCACCGCGAGGTAGTCGACGTTGATCTCCGCGCCGATGGCCACGATGTGCTGCCCAGTGAGCATGAGTTCCGTGCCCGGCCGGCCCAAGCCCCGGCCCGCGGCCAGCCCGGTCTCGCTGACCAGCCCCAGGCTGATCAGCTCAGCGACCAGCCGTGACACGGTCGCCCTGGTCAGGCCGGCACGGGTGGCGATGCCAGCACGGGAGTCCGGCCCGACAGCCCAGAGATGGCGGAGCACGACCTCCAGGTTGTTGCGACGGATATCGGTGTGCCCAGCGCGAGCCGGAATCGTGGATGATCGCATGTCGGACACCGCAGCCCCCTTCCTCCATACCGGCCGGTCCGCGTTTCCGCGTCACGAAGAGTCTTGACCGAGCCGGCGTCGCCCCCGTTATGTTTTGTATTGAATCAATACTAACTGGCCAGCGTACCGCGCTTCACCCCATCCAGCCGCTAGAACGCGAGGTCACGCGTCCGATACCGTTTTACACGCGATCGGCTAGTTGCTCGATGCGCTCGTGCAGCGTGGGGAGGTAGCTTTCGGCCTCCGGTTTCATCAGAACGCTGCGCAGGATGCGGGCTCCGTCGCGGTCCGCCGCGACGCCCGGCTGGCGGCGGGTGAACTCATTGGCCGCGATGCGCAGCGTGCTCAGGAAGACAGGGTCGGCCGGGTCGGCCATGCCGTCGGCCAGCATCCGCGCTGACGCCTCGTCGATCGCGGACAGGCTACGCGGTGTGGTGACCGGGAAATAGGACACGATGTCCAGTTCCGGGGGCTGGTACAGGTCCAGCCGCCCGGAGGCTTCGATGAGCCGCGCCCAGGTGAGCGCGGCCCGTCGGCCGGCCGCCAGCACCTGGCCGAGTCCGGCCGCGGTCGGCGGCAGCACCTGGAATGTCAGCCAGAGCGCTGCCGCCGCCGCACCGGACCTGGAGCACTCCAGGCTGATCTCGCCGAGATGCGGCTCGTCGGAGGTGAAGTAGGTGTAGGGGGAGTCGTGCAGGTAGAGATGGGCGACGTCCGGGTCGCGGAACAGCACCGCCCCGCACCCATAGGGCTGTAGTCCGTGCTTGTGCGGGTCGACGACGACAGAGTCGCACCCGGCGATGGCCTGCCACGGCGCCCTGGCCAGCCCGGCCGGGTCCTCCAGGCCCGCCAGCAGGGTGAAGAAGCCGCCGTAGGCCGCGTCCACATGGACGCGGACCCCGTGCCTGCGGGCGACCGCGAGCACCTCGTGCATGGGGTCGATGGCGCCCAGGCCAGTGGTGCCGGCCGTCACGACCACTGTCCCGATCCTGCCCCCCGCGAGCAGGTCCTCCAGCGCGCCCGGGTCCAGGCGGCCGGCGGCGTCGGCCGCGACCGCAGTCCCCTCCAATCCGAGCACCCCGCACATCCGGCCGTGGGTGTAGTGCGCCTCGGTGCTGTAGGCGACACCCCGGCCCGGATGCAGTTCGCGGGCGACGTAGAGGGCTTCCAGGTTCGCGATCGTGCCGCTGCTGGTGAGATGGCCCAGGTGCGTGGTGAATCCGAACATCTGGGCCAGCTGGGCGATGACCTCTTTTTCCATCTGTGAGGTGGCGCGGCTGGAGTCGAGCGCGTGGTTGTTCGGGTTGATAAGCATGGCGGTGAGATAACCGACCACCGCGGCGGGATGCGGGGGCTTCAGCATCTGCCCGGCGTAGCTGGGATGAAAGTACGGATAGTTGTCCCGCAGCCGCTGGGTGAAGGCCTCGAAAGCGGCGGCGAAGCGCTCGTCGGTGACCGCCGCGGAAGGGTCGGGCCGGAATGCGGCGAAGCCGGCTTCCCAGTCTGCGACCGCGCCTACGCCGCTGCTCAGCCATCGCTGCACATCCATTCCGGACCTCGCAATCCTGTGGTCGCCGCCTGGCTAGGCCAGCACCCGGGCCGGGGCGCCGTCCAGCCACCCGGTGATGTCCTCGACCGCCCCGGCGTAGAAGACCGCGTACGTCTCCCGCGACACGTACCCGATATGCGGCGTGAGCACGGTGTTCGGCGTCGTCCGCAATGGATGGTCGGCCGGCAGTGGCTCGGTGTCGAACACGTCCAGCGCCGCGCCGCCGATGCTCCTTTGGCGCAACGCGTCGATCAGTGCCGGCTCGTCCACGATAGGGCCCCGCGAGGTGTTCACAAGCAGCCCGTCCGGGCCGAGCAGGGCCAGTTCGAGGGCGCCGACCAGGCCGACGGTGCGTTCGGACAGTTTGAGGTGCACCGACACGATGCCCGCCTCGGCGAAGAGCTTCTCCTTGGTCACCAGCCGCGCCCCAGCCGCCTGGGCCCGCTCGGCCGTCAGGTTCTGGCTCCACGCGATGCAGTGCATGTCGAAGGCGTGTGCGTAGTGCGCGATCCGCGGCCCGATCCTGCCGAGGCCAAGCAGGCCGAGCGTCGACCCGGCGAGTTCCCGGCCGACGGTGCCCTGCCAGCCGCCGCTGCGGAGCGTGGCGTCCTCCTGCGGGATGGAGCGCGCCAAAGCGAGGATCAGGCCCCAGGTCAGCTCGGGCGTGGCCGCCTGCGAGCCCCCGGTGCCGCACACCGTGATGCCGAACCGGGCCGCCGCCTGGAGGTCGATGGACGTGTTGGCCATCCCGGTCGTGATCAGCAGGCGCAACCGCGGCAGCCGCTCCAGTACCGTCGCGGGGAAGGCTGTGCGCTCGCGCATGGCGACGATGACATCGAACGCCGTGAGCCGCTGGACCAGAGCCGCCTCGTCCGCGATGTGGTCGGCGAATACTGTGACGTCCGCCCGGCTGGTGACCGGGGACCAGTCGGCGCTGGACAGGGCGACCCCCTGGTAGTCATCCAGGATCGCAACATCCACCATCGTGATCGGGCTCCATTCTGTCGGGAAAGCCGGGCCAGCGGCCCCGCCCGGTGTGCCCGATCATCCCGCACCCGGTGCTGGATGGCGTCGGCGAGCGGCCGGAGCTTCCCCGGGTGGCATGCGTGACGCTAGGTTGTGCGGGTGAGTTTCGCCCGGTTGTCCAGGGGATGATGGGGTTCCTGCGCCGTACCCGTGGGACTCGGCTGCTTCGCCGGCCGACCGTGGGCGCGGGCCCGGCGGGACGCGTGATCATGGTCCTGTCCGGTCTGCGGCAGCCCATCGTCTTGATCTTGCTCCTGATCGCGTTGTTCAGCACGATTTCCGGCAAACCCCTGGACGGCCTGCTGATGCTGCTCGTGGCCGCCGGGCTGGCCTGGGACGCGGGCCAGCGCTCCAGGGAACTGCCGCCCCGCCCCGACGTCGCAGCCGCGGGAAATGCACCCGCAGGCCCGGCGGGGGATCAGTCGCCCGCAACCAAGGCCGGACCGGCGGGGGGTCAGTCGCCCGCAGCGAAGGCTGGCCAGCGGGCGGCCAGTCTTCGGCGCCGCCGCCGTCACGCCGCCGCCGGGCGGTCCTCGCCGTTACCTGGCTGGCCGGCGGCGCCCTGTACGCGGCGGTGGTGGGCTCGTTCAGCCGCTATTCGTGGCCCGCCACGGCCGGGGTCGTCGCGCTCGGCGCGATCGTCGTGCTGATCGGCTGGCCAGGCCCGCTGCGGCCCCGGCCCGACCCTGGCCGGCTGCCTATGCCGGGCACCGCACTGTGGGGCGGGCTGCTCGTGGCGGGCGGCTTGTGGGAACTCGGGGCCCTCATCCAGCAGCCTGGCCTCACCGTCTCGTCAGCGGCGCACCCGACCATCAGCACGCTGACCGACCCGCTGCTTGGCTCGCACGGCGGCCGGTCTATCGCGCTGGCGGTCTGGCTTCTGCTGGGCTGGCTCCTGGTCGAGCGATGATCAACAGCCACGACGTCACCATCCTCGGCTACCTGCTGGTGCTGCTCGCTGGCCTGCTCCTGGAGTTCCTCGCCACCCGGACCCGGGCCCGCATCCCGGCCCTGGGGGACGTGCTGACGCGGGTCATGCGCACCCGGA
>DASWFT010000040.1:0-2105 GCA_036394075.1 Streptosporangiaceae bacterium | reverse complement strand
GGCCATCCGGGTGCCGCGGCGATGCCGCCAGCAGCAGCAGCCGCGGCGTCCCGATGCCGTTGGCGCAGACGACCACGGCGTGAGCTCGCTGGCGGTGCTCGGCGCTATCACGGTCGATCCACAGAGCGGCGGTCACCCTGCCGTCGCTGCCGGTTTCGATCTTGCGTGCCCGGGCACCGGTGTTCAGGGTTGCGCCCGACCGCAGGGCATGGGGCCAGAATGCTACGTCAGAGGACGCCTTGGAGCTTTCCGGGCAGCCCCACTCGCACGTTCCCCAGCGGGCGCACTGGGATAGTTCCTTGAACTTCTGGCTAGGGATGGCGTTGGTCCCGGGCCACCAGTGCCAGCCGAGGGCATTCATGCCCTCGGCGGCCTTGCGTCCCGCCTTGCCGAGCGGGTGCGGCGGGAGCGGATAGTCCAGGCCGCCGGGGTAGGCAGGATCGCCACCGAGACCGGAGACCCCGATGAAAGCGTCAATCCGGTCGTTCTAGTACGGCAGCCGCACTTTGCTAGCTGGCCAGGGCGTAGTCCCGTTTTAGGCGCGCGCGTTGGTGGTACCAGCGTGCGCGGGCCTGGTGGCGGCGGGTCCAGGCGTCCCAGTGGATGACGAGCGGCGGCGGCATGGGCCGGGCGGTCAGCGCGGCGAGGATCCGCCTGATCTCGGGGACCGTCAGCGGGATCATGCCGGGGTCTGCCGGGGGTGCCTGGCCAGGGGCGCTGGGCGGTGGCGCCTGGGTATCGGTGCGGGCCCGGAGCAGGGCGGCAGCGACCGCGCAGATCGCGAGGGCGGCCATGACCAGCACGATGTGCCGCAGGATCGCGGTGTAGAGCCGTGCCTGGCACTGGTCGAGGCCGAAGCAGTCCTTCCCGAACTCGAATCCTTCCTCGACTGGCCAGCGCAGGCCCGCTGCCCTGATCAGCCGGGCCTTGCCCGAGGGCTGCCCTTCCGGCACGTAGCAGTAATGAAAGGCCAGCTCACCGGTCTTCAGGTGACGGCGGACGAGCAGCGAGTGCTCCCCGGAGCCGGTCCCGATCCAGGCCCAGGCGTACCACCGCTGGCCCTTGGAGCCCTTGCCCGCGGACCGGACCTCCCATGCCCGCCTGTCCTTCAGCAGCGTCTTCACCGCCTGCGCGCAGGTGACCGCCGTCCCGCCGGCGATCGTGACCGTGAAGTTCGAGGCAACCCGCAGCACGTACGCCTGGCCGCGGGATTCCAGGTATTCCCGCAGGTCCGGGCTGGCGCCGTAGACCTCATCCCCCAGGATGAAATCGAACGTGACCCCGCCGGCGTACGCGTCCGCGCAGATATCTCTCGCCAGCTGCCCCTTCGTGCGGAACCGCAGGTCAGGAGGCAGCCCCGTGACCAGGGACGCCACGGGATCGGTGACCTGCTCGCGGGGGATCCACTGCCGGGCGCCGATCAGCGCGTGCCCGGTGCCCTGCCGCACATACGACAGGTGCACCGTATTGATGCCGTTGGCGACCCGGCCGGCGCACCCCATGTACTGCCGCTTGACGCCGGCCGTGGCGGTCCCCTGCTTCTCCTGCCCGGTCTCGTCCAGCACCCCGGCCCGCATCCCGCCCGCCCGGCGGTTCCGCCGCGCGGCCCCGTCCAGCCCGGCCACCGCGAACCGGCGCACCGCGCTCATCGCACCCAGCGTGTCCCAGCTGGCATGATTCAGCAGCCGCTGCGTTTTATCCGGCGTCGCGTCCCCGCAGAACCGGGCGATGCTCCACCCGTTCCGCTCCGGCAGGTCACTCATCACCGCCGCCACGTACCTGCCCGCCTGCAGCCACACCTGCGTCCGCGCGAAGCACGGCCGCAGCAGCCCGGACAGCTCGCCCCGTTTCTCCAGCGCCAGCCCGGCGCCTATCCTGACGGCAGCAGCCGCCTTCGATTCAGTTGTCAGCACAAACACATGGATCGACAGGCGGCTGCCCCTTTATGCCCGCCCCGCAGCACCGCAGGTCAGACCCTCAAGTGCGGCTGCCGTACTAGGGGCATCGGGCCTTGGGCCGGACGTCCTCCGAGCCGGGATGGATCACCTGGTCGCCCAGGGCATCTTGCCGGGTCCTTGGCGCAATAAGGCTGATCTCCTGCAAAG
>DASWFT010000039.1:0-4574 GCA_036394075.1 Streptosporangiaceae bacterium | reverse complement strand
CGCGAGCCGCGCTATATACCTCGTGAGGTGGGATTTCCAGGCCAGAAGCCGGGTCCGCCGTTCCTTCCAGTCCAGGCCCGACCACCACGTGGCCGCAATCCGCGCGGTCTCGACGGTCGCGGCGACCTCGCTGTCCCGCATGGCCGGAAAGGTCGCGATCACCTCGGATGTCGCGGGGTTGACCGTGTCGAAAGTCTGCGCGGAGCCAGCCGGCCCGCGAGTCCATACCGTGGTGTCCATGGCCCTCACCATCGCTTCATCCAGCGCTCCGACGTTCGGACCCCCCGCGAGACAGTAAACCACCCGGGCAACAGGCCAGATAGCCTTGGATGACCATCTGCCGCAGTCTCGCCCGGGCCAGTTTGCCCCGGGCCAGTTTGCCCCGGGCCAGTTTGCCCAGTGCCAGATGCCCCGTGCCAGATGCCCAGTGCCACACCGGAAGTGCCTTCATTGACCGAACGTCCCTATGTTCTGCTCAGCACGGCCATGTCGGTGGACGGCCGCATCGACGGGACCGGCCCGGCCCGGCTGGTGCTGTCCGGTCTTGCGGATCTGGACCGGGTGGACGCGGAGCGCGCCGCGTCTGACGCCGTCATGGTGGGCGCGGGCACCATCCGCCGGGATGACCCCAGGCTGCTGGTCCGCTCGGCGGAGCGCCGCGCCGCCCGGGCCGCCCGGGGCCTGCCGGAGCACCCGGCCGGGGTGACGATCACCGCGAGCGGCCAGCTCGACCCGTCACTGCGTTTCTTCGACCGCCGCTCGTGGAGCGGCGAGCCCGCCGGGCCGGGCGGTCCGCCGGAACGACTCGTCTACTGCGCGAGCCCGGTCGTGACGGCCGCCCGCGGCCGGCTCGGCGGCCTGGCGGAGATCATCGACATTGGCGACCCGCCGCGGCTGCCGGAGGTTCTCGCCGATCTGGCCGGCCGGGGGGTGCGCCGCCTCATGGTGGAGGGCGGTGCGAGCCTGGGCACCCAGTTCCTCACCAGCGGGCTGGTGGACGAACTCCACCTGGTGATCGCGCCGTTCTTCGTGGGGGACGCGGCGGCTCCCAGGTTCGCCGGCCCGGGCCGCTACCCCCATGGGCCGGCCAACCAGATGACCCTCGTCGAGGCCCGCCAGGTCGGTGAGGTGGTGCTGCTGCGCTACCTGCTCAAGGACATCGCGGCGCTGGAGGACGCCGCGGGCCGGGTCAGCGAGGCCGGGGATGGCTGATCGCGCGCCGGGGGGACCGGAGGCTGAGCGTGCGCCGGGCCGCGGCGCCACAGCCAGCGACGCCGACCGGGGCTGGCTGAGCGAGGCCATCGAGCTGTCCAGGCGCTGCCGCCCTTCGCCGTCCGCGTTCTGTGTCGGCGCCGTGCTCGTGAGCGCGGACGGGACCGTCATGGCCCAGGGGTTCTCCCGGGAGCGGGACTCCCGTGATCATGCTGAGGAGGCCGCGCTCGCCACCCTGGACCCCGGCGATCGGCGGCTCGCCTCAGCCACCCTGTACAGCTCGCTGGAGCCATGCCGGTTCCGCGCGTCCCGGCCCCGGTCCTGTTCCGAGCTGATCATCGCGGCCGGCCTGCGCCGCGTGGTCATCGCCTGGCTGGAGCCGCCGATCTTCGCGAAAGGCGGCGGGGCCGAGCGCCTCAGGGACGCGGGGATCACCGTAGTGGAGGTTCCCGAGCTAGCCGCGGAGGCCCGCGCCGTCAACGCGCCGGTGCTCGGCGCTCATGGCGCGGGTCCCACGTAGTGGTTCGGCCACCACCCGATGAGGAAGACGAGGCCCGCGGCCGAAAGGAGAAGCACCGGCCAGTAGATGGCCCGCGGCAACTTCGCAGCCGCGCCGATGAACAGGGGGAACGCGGTCCAGACGAAGCGAGGTTTGGTGCTCTCCCCGTAGGACAAGAGGCACATCAGCACCACGAGTATGCCGAACAGGCTCACCGGAAGCGGCAGCCGGGCGGCGATCATCATGGCGCCCCGAGGACGCGGCGAGGTTCGTTCCGGGGGCGAGGTTCGTTCCGGGGAGGCGTCTGTGGCTGCCATCCAGACATACCCTAGCGGGCCAGGTCTGCCCGGCCGGCTGGGTCAGCTAGGACCGGGGGGTCGGCCGAGCCGTTCAGGCCGGTTAAGCCGACCTTGTCGGCCAGTTGCGGATCCTGGAGAGCAGCCCCATACCGCATCGCGGCCAGCTGTCCCACGGCGGGATGGGCGCCGAGCGGGCGTGCGCTCTCCAGCCCGGCGTCCGCCGCCACGGCGGCCACGTCTGCCTGGCTGAACTCGGGCCCGATGACGCAGGGTGCCAGGGCCACCCTCCGCACCCCCGCCTCCCGCAATTGAGTGGTCGCCTCACCGATGCTGGCCCGGTCGTCGAGCGAGGCGGCCGCCACGGGCAGGATCAGCCGGGCGGCCAGGAGCACGGCGACCGTGCCGGCCACCGACAGTGCCTCGGTGCCGCCCAGGGCGGCCACCATGACCCCCTCGGCGGCAGTGGCGACGCTCATCTGGCCGATCTGGTCAACATGGGCCAGGCCCGCCTCGGAGAGCCGGGTGTGCAACGCCCCCGCGAGCACCGGATGCGGGCCGAGCGGCTTGGCCAGGATGACAGGGAAGCTGCCCGCCTCGATGGCGGCTTCCAGATCAGCGTCGACCTCGGCGTCCGGGCAGATCAGCAGAGGGACCACCACGGCGGACGGCATGCCTTCATGGCCACGGAACCCGGCCAGGACCGTGCCCAGGCTCTGGCCCCCGCCGCGCAGGTAGCCGTAGCGCACGGCCACGCCCGGGCACGAGGCGCGAGCCGCAGCGGCGACCCCGGCGGCAACGTCATTGCTGGCGGCGCTTTCCGCGCCGGGAACAGCGAGCACCAAGGCCGGAGCCTCGGGCGGCACCGAAAGCTGGTGCTGACTCCGGTGACGCCCGGTGGGGCGGAAACGCGAGGTGCGTACCGGAAGGGGTTCCGGGGCACGATCGTCAGTACCCATAGCTGGGCATAATAACTATAAGTAAACGATTCGGCGGAAAAATCGGCCATCACGATAGGAATTCGTGCCCGCGCCGGTGCACTCAGTGGTGCTCAGAACAGCCGCAATGCGCCGTCATCGGCGCCGCGCATCGACTCGTAGTCCAGCGTGACACAGCGGATCCCCCGGTCTTCGGCCAGCACTCGCGCCTGCGGCTTGATCTCCTGCGCGGCAAAAATCCCCTGTACCGGTGCGAGCAGCGGATCGCGGTTCAGCAGTTCCAGGTACCGGGTGAGCTGCTCCACCCCGTCGATCTCGCCCCGGCGCTTGACCTCGATGGCGACGCTGACTCCAGCCGGGTCCCGGCACATCAGGTCGACCGGCCCGATCGCGGTGGGGTACTCCCGGCGGACCAGGCGCCAGCCGTCGCCGAGCACGCCCGGCTGGGCTGCGAGAAGCTCCTGGAGGTGTGCCTCCACGCCGTCCTTGACCAGGCCGGGATCAGGACCCAGCTCGAATGCCGAGTCGCTGAGGATCTCGGAGATCTCGATGGTCAGCGTCTCGCCGGACTTGCCGGTGACCACCCACCGGCCCGGCTGCTCGTCCAGCCGGCACGGCGGGGACATCCAGTTGAGGGGCTTGTAGCTGCCGCCATCGGCATGGATCAGCACCGAAGAGTCGGCCTTGACGATCAGCAGCCGCAGCGCGGGCGGAAGATGGGCGGACAGCCGTCCCGCGTAGTTGACGCTGCACCGGGCGATGACGAGCCGCACGAGAGCCAACTGTAACCGCGCCACCGCACCGCCACCGCACGAACCGGCGATCAGGAGCTTTCCGTCAGACTCCGGTGGCGTGCGTCCGGCAGCCAGCGCCGGGACACGTTAGGTATCTCCGCGGGAGCGGACGATCAGGTCGGCGAGCAGGGCGAGGGTGGCGATGATCAGGCCGCTGAGGAAGATCAGGACGGTGTCGGCGGCGAAATGCAGCGGGTGCACGACCATGTCGTAGATGCCCTTGACGAGGCCGACGCTGATCAGGACGAGCGCGACGGGCATGAGCACCTTGAGCGGGTTGAAGTACATCACCATCCGCAGCACCTGCAGGATGTACCGGTAGGCGTCGGTGACGAAGTGGAACTTCGAGGTGCCTGACCGCTTCGCGTACCCGACCGGGATGTAGCGGACGTCGTGCTGGTTGGACAAGAACGCGAGGGTGATCGTGGTGACGCAGGAGAACCCGGGCGGCAGCAGCCTCAGGTACGGCAGCGCGACCTTGCGCCGGAACGCCCGCAGCCCGGAGTTCAGGTCCGGGATCTGGGAGTTGGTCAGCCGCTCGGCGAGCTTGCGGATGAACCACTTGGCCGGCACCCGCAGGAACTTGTGGGTGCCGGCTTCGCTGGTCCTCGCCCCGACGACCTGATCCAGCATCGCGTCCTTCTCGAGTATCTGGACGAGTTCGGGGATGCGCTCGTTCGGGTAGGTCATGTCGGCGTCGGTCCACACGACGATCTCGCCCCGGGCCTGCTGGGTGCCGATGCGGCGGACGGTGCCCGAGCCGCCGTTGCGGTGGAAGTGCACGACCTGCAGGCGCGGGAAACCTGGCGCGGCCTCGCGCAGGCGGGCGAGGGTC
>DASWFT010000038.1:0-16426 GCA_036394075.1 Streptosporangiaceae bacterium | reverse complement strand
TCGTCGTAACGCCCGGTCACCACCGAGTCGGTGAGCACTTCGATCCCGGGCGCGGCCGCGACGAGATCCCGCAACTCCCGCAGCGCGGCCAGTTCGGGGGCGCCGCCCCAGCGCAGATGGCCGCCGAGCCGGTGCTCCTCCTCGACCAGCATGACCCGCGCGCCCGCCTGCGCGGCGGCGGTCGCAGCAGCCATGCCGGCCGGGCCGCCCCCGGCCACGAGCACGTCGGGATGGGCGTAACGCTTGTCGACAGTGATCCGCGGCGTATCCGCCGACACCTCACCGGCATGGACGAACCGCTGCAGGATGCGCTCGTAGAACGGCCACAGGCGGCGGGGGCGGATGAACGTCTTGTAGTAGAAGCCGGGGCCGAGGAACCGGCCGGCCAGCTGGTTGGCGGCCTTCAGGTCGAAACTCAGCGAGGGCCAGGTGTTCTGGGAGTGCACGTCCATGCCCGGCTCGGCCTGCCGGTGGGCCCCCCGCACGTTGGGCTCGTCTGCGACCTGGAAGAAGCAGCCAGGATCGAGGTAGCTCGCCGTCAGCACGCCACGTGGCCGGTGGTACTTGTAGCTGCGCGAGAACACCCGCTGCCCGGTGGCGGCGAGCGCCGACACGATGGTGTCACCCGCGTACGCCGGGATGGTGCGGCCATTCCAGCTGAAGGTGAAGGAACGCTCGCGGTCGATCTCCTCGCCCGGCTGCGAGCTGAGCCGCATCGTCATCCGTGGGGCCCTCACCGGATGCCCTCCTCCAGGGTCCGGGACTCGTTGGTGGCGGTGTCCCGCTCGACGGTGAAGAACCTGCGGCAGCCCATCCGGTGGTACCAGGTCTCCACCACCGGGCCGCGAGGATTGGCCGGGAAGTACAGGTAATCGCGCCACTCCTGGGGGGTGGCCCACGCCGGGTCGGGCCGCGGGCTGACCTCCCCGGCGTAGTGGAACTCTGCCGCCCCCCTCGGGCCGCACCAGGGACATCGGATGAGGATCATGATCAAGCAGCCTCTCTCAGCTCAGTGGCCGACCGCGGCCGCGCCCTTCTCGCCGACCAGGCGGCCCTCGCCGAACCGGCCGAGACCGAACGTCGCGATGATCTCGGGAGTACGGCCGGTGGCAATGCACTGCGCCATTGCTTCCCCGGAGACCGGGCCGGCCTTGAACCCATAGGTGCCCCAGCCGGCGTCCACGTAGAAGCCATCAACCCCGGTGCCGCCCATGATCGGCGAGAAGTCAGGCGTCATGTCGCACAGACCACCCCACTGGCGCAGCAGGCGCATTTTCGACAGCCCGGGCATGAGCTCGATGATGTGGGTGGCGAGCCCCTCGGCGAATTCCAGCGAGCCACGGGTCGAGTACGCGGCGAAGGGATCCACGCTCGCGCCGAACACCAGCTCGCCGCGATCGGTCTGGCTCACATACACGTGGAGGGTGCCCGACACCACCACGGTGTGCAGGAAGGGCCGGACCGGCTCGGTCACCGCTGCCTGCAGCGGGAAGGTCTGGATGGGCAGCCGCACACCGGCCATCTCAGCCACGAGGGTGGACCAGCCGGCCGTGGCGTTGAGAACCACCGGGGTGGAGACGTCCCCGCGGTTGGTGCGCACGCCGCGCACCCGGCCGCCGGAGACATCGATGCTGGTGACCTCGGTGTTCTGGTGGATGTGCACACCGCAGGCGGCTGCCGCCCGCGCGTACCCCCAGACGACCGCATCATGGCGGATGATCCCGCCGGGTGGGTGGTAGAGCGCGCCCAGGATGGGGTAGCGCGTGCCGGGAGAGGTATCCAGGAACGGCACCAGCCGCTTGATCTCACCGGGGCCGATGACCTCGGAATCGACTCCCTGCACCTGGTTGACCTCGGCCCGCCAGCGCATGGTGCGCAGGGACGAATCGTTGTGGGCGAGGGTGAGGTGGCCGCGCCGGGAGAACATCACGTTGTAGTCGAGGTCGGAGGCGAGCGCTCGGTAGAGCTGCATCGAGCGGTCGTAGAAGCGGACACCTTCCGGTGTCAGGTAGTTCGACCGCAGGATGGCTGTGCTGCGTCCGGAGCCACCTCCGCCGATGTAGCCCTGGTCGACCACGGCGACGTCGGTGATCCCGTGGTTGGCGGCGAGGTAGTAGGCGGCTGCCAGGCCGTGCACGCCGCCCCCGACGATGACCACGTCGTAACTGCCGCGCAGGGGATGGACCGGCCAGACACGTGGCCACTCCTTGCCTGACAGGCCATGCCGTAGCACGGCGAACGCCGAATACCTCGAAGGCCGGCGGCGCGTCCGGTGGCTGCTCGCGGCGCGGGTTGCTTCCACGGCGTTCCTCCCGGGTGTGCGGCCGCCGGCCGGGCGATCTCACGTGCATCGCAAGCATAGAGCCGACTATGAAACGATGTCCACTCTCAGTGGACATCGTTGTGTATCTCGGCCGATCAGCTGGTGGCGCCGACCGCGCTGCTCAGGTCGAGGGCGTGATCGACTTGATCGAGAGGAACTGGATCGGAAGCTCGACGAGCGCCGCCGGGCCGTGCGGAACCCCGCCGATGAACTGCAGCGCGTCACCCGACTCCATCGCATAGCGGGAGCTGCCGTAGCCGTACTCCATGCGGCCGGAAAGCATGTAGATCAGTTCGATGCCGGCGTGCTGATAGAGGGGAAACGTATCGATGCGCTCGGTCAGGGTCACCAGTACCGGTTCGAGGGAGTTGTTCGGCGCTCGCATGATCCCGAGGGACTGGTAGCGGCGCCCGGCCCCGGACGACTTGTGCTCGATGTCAATTCCCTTGCCCGCCTTGACATACAGAACGTCCTGCTCCTCGTTCAGCCCGCGGAAGAACGCGGTCACCGGCACCCGGAGCGCTTCGGACAGGCGGGCGAGCGTGGCCAGGCTCGGCGAGGCCTGGGCGTTCTCGATCTTGGAAAGCATGCCCTTGGACATCCCGCTCTCGGTGGCGAGCTGGCCCACGGTCCACCCGAGCTGCACCCGGAACTCCCTGACACGCTGGGCAATCGCCGCCCCGAGCGCTTCCTCCAAATCGCTGCGATGGCTGCCGGGGGAAGGAACGCCAAACGCACCGGCGTGTTCGGCGAGGTTGGCGATGCGCGCCACCACGGCTGCTCCTCTCGTCCGGGAAACCGCGCGCGCCCCCGGCGCAATGCCAGCTACTTTCCCGGGACGCGCCTGTGCGGCCATTCCAAGGTTAGTACCCGGTTCACTGTAGGTATCCGAGGGGGACGCAAGGGGAACTCGCCGATCAGTAAAACGACCTCCGGGAGCATGCCCGTGCCGCCTGGGCGAGCATGCCGCGCACGTCGGGGGACAACGAGCCTCCCCGCACGGTGACGCAGCGTGACGTGAGCACCTCACCACGCCATCCTCGCCGCCACAACCGGTGGCGGAGTGTTGACGCGGGGCGGCATCACAGACGACAATTCCCACCTAGTGAAACATCGTCTCTTGTGCATAAACACAAGGTCCTGCGTCCGCGATGGCTCCCGAGGATCCGCCAAGGACATGCCCCTGTCACTGCCAGCCACTATCGGAGGAGCGTGGGCGACGGATGTGCGGAATCATCGGCCTCCACCTCAAGAATCCCGATCTCCGGCCGCGTCTCGGCGAGTTGCTGACGGTGATGCTAGAGGCGATGACGACCAGGGGCCCAGACTCGGCCGGAATCGCCATCTACGCCGATCACGCCGCCCCCGGGAACCCGGACCGGGCCATGCGCTACTCGCTGCGCTCGGATGAGACCGTCGACTGGGACCTGCTCGGCAAACGGATTGGCGCCGAGACCGGCAGCGAGGTCAGGGTGCGGCAACTGGCCCCCGACTCCGCAGTTCTCGTCTCGCCCGCCGGTGAGACGCTGTTCCTGGCCACGGTGCGCCAGGTGGCACCCCAGGTCGCCGTGGCTGGATACGGCCAGGCAATGGTGCTCGTCAAGGATGTCGGCGCCCCAGCGGAGATCTGCGCGAGGTATGGCATACCGACCTGGGGCGGCTATCAGGGAGTCGGCCACACCCGGATGGCAACCGAGTCGGCCGTGACGACGGCCCACTCGCACCCGTTCGCTCCGGCCGCCGATCTTGCTCTCGTGCACAACGGGTCGTTCTCGAACTACGCGACGGTTCGCAACAGGCTCGCCCGGTCGGGCGTTCACTGTGACACCGACAACGACTCCGAAGTCGCCGCCCGGCTGGTGGCATCCCGCATGGCGGAGGGCGCCAGCCTCGAGGACGCCCTGCGGACCGTGCTCAAGGAGATGGACGGGTTCTTCACGCTCCTGGTGACCACCCGGACGCAGTTCGCGGTCGTCCGCGACTCCTTCGCCTGCAAGCCAGCGGTCATCGCGCAGACTGATGACTACGTCGCCATGGCGTCGGAGTACCACGCTCTGGCCGGGCTTCCCGGCGTCGCCGACGCCGAGGTCTTCGAGCCAATGCCCGAGGAGATCCACCTATGGAGCCGGTGATCTTGAGCTGCGCGGAACTCAGCACCCGCGAGATCAACACCGCGCTCGCCGCGCTGCCCGATGGCTCCGGGGCGCGGGTGCTCGAGCCCCGCGGCCGCCACAACATCGCGGTGGGCCTGACCAACCGGGTGACCATCGACATTGAGGGAAACGCCGGATACTTCATCGGCGGCCTCGGGCAGGGGCCTGACATCGTCGTCCACGGCTTCGTGGGCTGGTCGGTCGGCGAGAACCTGCTGACCGGGTCGGTCCGGGTCAAGGGCAACGCCTCCGAATGCGCGGGTGCCTCCAGCCACGGCGGAACGATCATCATCGAAGGTGACGCCTCGTCACGGGCCGGCATCTCACTGAAGGGCGGAACGATCCTCGTCGCCGGTGACGTCGGCCATATGAGCGGGTTCATGGCTCAGGCCGGCGTGATGCTCATCGGCGGTGATGCGGGAAATGCGCTCGGCGACTCGCTGTATGAGGCGGTCATTTACGTGGCCGGGAAGATTTCCTCGCTCGGCTCCGACGCCAGGACCGAGGAACTCACCGACGCGGACGTGCGCGTGGTCAAGGAACTAGCGAAGCTCGGCGGATTCGATCACATCGAGCCCGAGAACGTCACCCGGGTGGCATCCGCCCGCGAGCTCTACAACTTCGACGCGCTGAAGGACCAGAAGTACTGATGGATGAGCTCCGGCCCCGCGAGCAGGGCGAGCCCAGCGGGCACAGCGAGCCCGGCGAGGCGCTGGATGCGCACCGCCGCAGCCATATCTTCCCGCCCGAAGTCATCGCGCAAATTCAGCGCACCGCGGCGGAAGGACACTACGAGATCCGCGGCTGGGGCGCCAAGCGGGACCTGCCCTCCTTCGACGACCTGCTGTTCCTTACCGCCTCACTCACCCGGTACCCGCTTGAGGGTTACCGGGAGAAGTGCGACATGACGACGGTGCTCGGCACCCGGTTCGCCTCGAAGCCGCTCGAACTCGACATCCCGATCACGATCGCGGGCATGAGCTTCGGTGCCCTGTCGGCAACCGCCAAGGTCGCCCTGGGCCGGGCTGCGACCGCGGCCGGGACCTCCACGACCACGGGCGACGGGGGCATGATCGGTGAGGAACGGGCGGCTTCCCGCTTGCTCGTGTACCAGTGCCTGCCGTCACGGTACGGATTCAACCTCGACGACCTGCGCCAGGCCGATGCGATCGAAATCGTCATCGGCCAGGGCGCCAAACCTGGCGGCGGGGGCATGCTGCTCGGGCAGAAGGTGAGCGAGCGGGTCGCCCGGATGCGGACCCTGCCGGCCGGCATCGACCAGCGATCCGCGTCCCGCCACCCCGACTGGGTGGGGCCCGACGACCTGCGGATCAAGATCGAGGAGCTGCGTGAAGTAACCCACTGGGAGAAGCCGATCTATGTGAAGTTCGGTGCCACCCGGGTCCCCAACGACGTCAAGCTCGCCGTGGAAGCGGGCGCGGATGTCGTGGTGGTGGACGGGATGCAGGGCGGAACCGCGGCCACCCAGGACTTCTTCATCGAGCACGCCGGCATCCCGACCCTGCCCGCGGTCCGGCTGGCCGCCCAAGCACTGCGCGATATCGGCATGGAGGACACGGTCCAGCTCGTCGTCTCCGGCGGGATCCGCAGCGGCGCCGATGCCGCCAAGGCACTCGCGCTCGGCGCTGACGCGGTCTCCCTCGGGGTCGCCCCGCTGATCGCGCTGGGCTGCAACAGCCCGACCTACTGGCAAGACGGAACCGATCACGACGCGTCCGGCGACTACCGCGCGCTGGGAACCGATGCTGGTTACTGCCATCACTGCCACACCGGCCGGTGCCCGGTGGGCGTCACCACCCAGGATCCGTCGCTCGAACGGCGGCTCGATCCCGAACGCGGCACCCGTCAGGTCACGAACTACCTCAAGACGATGGCCATGGAGATGGCGGCGCTCGCTCGGGCCTGCGGCAAGTCCAGCGTCCACAACCTGGAACCCGATGACCTTGTTGCGCTGACGGTCGAAGCGGCCGCCATGGCCCAGGTTCCCCTCGCGGGCACCGACTGGATACCCGGGCATCCGAAGGGCACCTGGTAGCCCACTCCTGAGCGGTGGCTCGGCGCTGAAATCCCTCCCGCGAGTAAAAGGGCACGCTGCGCTGGGCCGTCTGTGACAGCCATGTTAATTCTCAGGATCTTGGACATATGCACAGTGAACAGGTCCGAGATGTGCGGGCGATCCCGGACTGCGGCATGTGGCCAGGTCAGGGTACCCTTCAGCCGCCTGCGGGGCTCCGTCCAGGGCCGCGCGTCTACCCGGGTGCCCCCGCCCCGCGCCGGATCTGGGCAGCTCAGGGAACTTCCCAAGGCAGTAGGTCGGGCGTAACCTCGGCCTATCGTGTCGTAAAAGGAAACACTGTCCACTCTGCTTCCAAGGCCTGGGCGTGGTTTTTGACCCGTCTGTGCCGCTTTCTGGCTGAATTTGAGAGCACCTGCGCAACCGTGTGAGCCGGACTGGCGACCACAACGACCACAACGGAGCGTGCACATGTCCGACGTCGAAGCGCACCTGCGAGCGCGAGCAGAGTCAGACGGTGTCGAGTTCTTCTTCGCCATGTTTGTCGATATGCACGGAAAGCCGTGCGCGAAGATGATCCCGCTGGAGGCGCTCGGCGTCCTGACGGGCGGCGGGGCGGGCTTCGCGGGCTTCGCGGCCGGGCCGATGGGCCAGACCCCCGCGGACCCCGACATGATCGCGGTACCGGATCCGGAGTCGTACACGCTCACGCCGTGGCGTCCGGGGCTGGCGGTGCTGCAGTGCGACATCCACGTCGAGGGCGAGCCGTGGCCGTACGCCCCGCGGCTCATCCTGAAAGGGATGCTGGACAAGGCGCGCGAGCGCGGCCTGGTCTACAACGCCGGATGCGAGGCGGAGTACTTCCTCGTGCGCAGGCGCGCCGAGGGCGGCATCGAGCTGGCCGACCCGCTCGACCGGTCGGAGGCGCCCTGCTACGACGCCAAGGGTCTCACCAGGATGTACGACCACCTCACCACGGTGTCGAAATACATGAACCAGCTCGGCTGGGCGAACTACGCCAACGACCACGAAGACGCGAACGGCCAGTTCGAGCAGAACTTCCGCTACGCCGACGCACTTACCACCGCTGACCGGCTCATTTTCTTCCGCTACATGGTGCACACGCTGGCGCACCAGGCTGGCATGGCGGCAACCTTCATGCCGAAGCCGTTCGGGAACCTGACGGGCTCGGGGCTGCATGTGCACTCCAGCCTCTGGGACGCCCAGACCGGCGCTGAGCTGTTCGCCGACCCCGGCGATCCGAGAGGGCTCGGCCTCTCACAGCTCGCCTACCACTACATCGGCGGGCTGATTGCCCACGCCCCGGCGATGGCCGCCGTCACCTGCCCGACCGTCAACTCCTACAAGCGTTTCGGTGTCGGGGCACCGCAGTCCGGCGCTACCTGGGCGCCGGCGTATGCCACCTACGGCGGCAACAACCGGACCCAGATGCTGCGGGTGCCGGAAGGCGGGCGGGTGGAGAACCGGGCCTGCGACGGCTCGGCCAACCCCTATCTGGCCCTGGCGGTCCAGCTGGCCGCGGGCCTCGACGGCATAGACCGCGGCCTCGACCCGGGCGAGCCGAACCGGGACAACCTGCACACCGTGCCGCCTGAGATCGTCGCCGGGCGCGGCATCCGGGTCCTACCACCGACCCTGCTGCACGCGGCGGATGAACTGGTGGCGGATGACGTGCTGCGCGAGGCCCTCGGAAAGACGCCCGACGGTGACTACATCGACTACTACGCGCAAGTCAAGCGGGATGAGTTCCGCGCCTGGCACTCCGTGGTGAGCGACTGGGAAGTCGAGCGTTACCTGACGCTTTTCTAAGCCGGCCCGCGGACGTCTGAAGTGAGCTGACCAGAGGGAACGAGGAGGGGTCATGGCCTCTGTAGATGGATTGCTTCCTGAGAAGGGCCTGGTCAAGGGCACCAACTGGTGGGGCGCGTTCGTGATCGGGCTGGCCGGGACGATCCTGGTCACCGGCATCGCGCCGTACGTCGTGCAGGGCACCGGAGCCCTCGGGATCATTCTCATCGGCGTCATGACGATCGCCGGCTGCTTCCTGTGCCTGTGCCTGGCCGAACTCGGGACGATGTGGCCCGACCGGACCGGGGGGATTCCCGGGTACGCCACGGAGTCGTTCCGCCCGCTGGTCGGTGACAAAGTCGCCCGTCACATCGGCGGCACGTCGGGGTGGGCGTACTGGCTCGGCTGGTTCCCGGTCGCCCCGATCAACGTGATCCTGACGGTCTCCTATCTCGCGGTGCTGTTCAAGTTCAGCCCCGGCCACCTGATCGCTCCCGTCGGCCACACCTGGGGCGCGCCGATCGGGGTGACCGTCATGCTCATCTGCTTCGCGCTGCTGGTGGCTATCTTCATCCCGGCCTACTTCGGGATCAGGCTCGGCGCCGCCTTCGCGACCGTCCTCGGCGTGCTGTCCATGCTGCCGATCACGGCGATGATCTTCCTGCCCTTCTTCAAGCCGGGCTCGATCCACTGGGGCAACATCGCTGGCTTCCACGCACCACCCGGGGTGCATGTCAGCGTGACATTCATCTTCGCCTGGTTCTTCCCCATCCTCTGGAACGTGATCGCGATGGAGGCCGCGGCCTGCTACGTCGGGGAGTGCCGGGGCGGCGCCAGGGACGCGAAGATCGCGCTCACGGCGGAGGGCATCTTCGGGATGTTCATCTACATCATGACGCCCATCATGTTCGTCGCCGTGCTCGGCCTGGCCCTCACCAGCGCTGATCCGCTCACGCTCTACCTGTCCTACACCAACCACATCTTCGGGCCCGGGTCGTGGGAGCAATGGTTCGTCGGGGTCCCGCTCATCCTGGCGCTGGCCCTGTCCGTGCTGAACGCGATCATGGGCGTGGGCCGCTCGCTGTACCAGGCGGCCGAGGACGGGCAGCTGCCGCGCTGGTTCGAGCACAAGAACCGGCACGGCGTGCCCGACTATGCGATGGCGTTCAACGTGGTCTGCTCCGGCTTGCTGGTGCTGCTCGGTTCGCCGCTGCGGATCTACATCATCTCCAACGGCGGCTACCTGCTGTCGTGCTCGCTCGCCCTGGCCGGCTACTTCGTCTACCGGCAGCTGCGCCCGGACGTGCCCCGGCCGTTCCGGCTGCCCACGGCCGCGAAATGGGTCGCACTCGCGATCTTCGTCATCTGGATGGCCATCTACTTCTTCGGCGGCTGGAACTCACCGAAGATCATTCTGGCCGATCCGCATCAGGGACCCTGGCTCTACCTTCTCGGGCTGGTGATCGTCGCGCTGTACGCGCCGCTCTACTGGTGGCGGGCCTGGCAGGACCGCAGGCTCGCGGCTGCTGGCCGGCTCCCCGCGGAGCCCGCGCTGGCAGTCGCCGCGACCGCGCCCGGGAGCGCTGACCCGGTGGCCGGGGCGGAGCCGTCGGGCGAGCCCCCGGTCATCCGGTAGGCGGGCCGGCGCAATGCTGCTCGGGCGACGCCGCTGGGACCCGCAACCGACCACCCAGGCCACGGTGCTGCTCGCGTCCTCCGGCGCACCGTTCACCAAGGCGGCCATCCGCCGCGCACGCGAACTCGCGGCCGGTGAGCCGGTCGCGGTGCTCTCGATCCTGAAGGTCTACGGCTCGTCCTTCGGGCTGCCGAGCCCGGGCCTGCTGCCCACCCGGCGCGAGCGCGAGGAGCAGTACACGATCGTGGGGCGGGCGATCACCGAACTGGAGCGGCGCGGCTGCACGGCTGATGGCCAGATCACCGCCACCCGCAGCGCGGGCCGGACCATCGCGAAGGTGGCCCGGGCGCGGAACGTCCGCTACGTGGTCATGGATGAGTGCGGCGATGGCACGCTGCGCCGCGTCATCGAGGGCACCGTGACGAATACCGTGCGCCGCAGGCTGGCCAGCGCAGCCACACTGGAGCTGGTGACCGGCGGTACCTGATCCGATTTCCATGCGGAATCCTTACGGCCCCAGCAGGGGTGCGCGGCCGCCGTGGGGCGATGATGGACTGTCGGCGCGCTGACGTGCCGGCGCCGTCCGAAGGCCGCGTGAGGTTGGATGTTTAGCAAGATCATGGTGGCGATTGACCAGTTGGACCAGGGCCAGGCCGCGCTGGACCTGGTCAGGCAGCTAGCCACCGAAGGGGCGACGCAGGTCAAGGTGCTTCACCTGCGTGAGCGGGAACTCTCCGGTTACGCCTGGTACAGCCGGGAGAGCGGCGACCAGGCTTCCCTCGTCGCCGAATCAGCGATCTTCGAATTGCGCATGGCCGGCCTGGCCGCGGGCGGCGGAGTCCGCTCTGCATTTGTGGACCGGGTCGCCGAGGCGATTCTCCAGGAGGCCAAGGCATTCGACGCGGACCTCATCGTCTTGGGCCGGCCGCGCCGCGGAGTACTGGCCGCACGCCTGCTCGGCAGCGTCACGATGCGGGTGCTGCGGCGCTCGACCTGCCCGGTGATCGTGGCGCCACGCCGGTCACCCGGCCGCCGGCCAGCCATCCCGCGTTCCTCGGCGCCTGGACGCAGTTCCTGACGGGCGCGCTCCATAGCCAACCCCGCGCACTCCCATGTTTGCGGTGGATTGCTGGCTGCCGGCAGCAATCCACCGCAAACATGGGAGTGGGAGTGGTATGCCCGGGAGTCCGGGGGTTGTCCCCCGAGCTAGCAGAGCGACGCGATCACGGAGCGGGGTTTCTGCCCGGGGGTCCGGGCGGTTGTCCCCCGGGCTAGCACAGTTGAACGTGTTCAACGTCACATAGACAAGGCTGACCGCCGCGACGAGACTTGAACATGTTCAAGTACTTCCGCGAGCCGAGGGGAACCGCCATGGGTGTTGTCGTCACCTACGTCGCGTATCTGACCATCAGCGTCGCTCTCACGGTGTTCGTGGGCTCGGCCCTGTCGCGCAGCGGCCGGGTCTTCCTGCAGGATGTGTTCGCCGGCCAGGCTGCGCCCGCCCAGGCCGTCAGCCGCCTGCTCGTGGTCGGGTTCTACCTGCTCAACCTGGGCTTCGTCACCCTCACGATGCGCATGTCCGGTGAGATAGGCAGTGCCCGCCAGGTGATCCAGGTGCTCTCGCTCAAGATCGGCGAGGTGCTCCTGGTACTGGGTGCCCTGTACCTGGCGAACATCAGTTTCCTGACCAGGCTCCGGCGCCGCATGCAGGCTCAGGCCTTGCAGCGGGTCCCGCCGGCACCGGAGCGGCCTGGGCATGGCTTGCCGCAGCCCCGCCTGCCGGAGACGGTCCCGCCGCTGTCTGCCGCGGCCACCCCGCCGCGGGCCAGCCCGCGAGACGGACGGGCGGCCGACACCACGACGGCGGATGCGCAGGCCAACTGGCCCGGCCAGCCTGGCCAGGCCGAACAGGCCGAACAGGCCGACCTGGCCCACCAGGCCGGTCAGGCCCGCCAGGCCAGCCCACGGGACCAGGGGCTATGGCGGCCCCGGCCGCGGCAGGCCCTACATTGACCTATGTGGCCGAGCCCGATCTCACCCCCCGCGCCGAGCAGACCAGGACCGCCATCACCGAGGCGGCGCTGCGGCTGTTCCGGGAGAACGGCTACGAGGCGACCACCATGCGTGCCATCGCCCAGCAGGCCGGGGTCTCGACCGGCAACGCCTACTACTACTTCGGCTCCAAGGAGGAGCTAGTCCAGCAGTTCTACGAGCACAGCCACGCCGACCACGTGGCGGCCTGCCGCGCCATCCTGGAGACCGAGACCGAGTTCGCGCCACGGCTGCGCGGCACATTGCGCGCCATGATTGACGTGTCGGGGCCCTACCACGGATTCGCGGCCAGGTTCTTCAAGCATGCGGCCGAACCCAGCAGCCCGCTGAGTCCGTTCAGTAAAGAATCGAGCCCGGCCCGTGAGGCGGCGATCGCGCTGTTCCGCGAGGTTGTCGACGGCTCAAGCACCAGGATCGACCGGGAGCTGCGCGGCCAGCTGCCCGAATTGCTCTGGCTGTATTCGCTGGGCGTCATCTTGTTCTGGGTCCACGACACCTCGCCGGGCTGCGCGAAGACCTACCAGTTGATCGACCGGACGGTGCCGCTCGCCGACCGGCTGGTCGCGCTGTCCCGGGTGCGGATCCTGCGCTCGACCATCCGCGAGATCATCTCGATCGTCGCGGACATGCGCAGCTGAACCAGCAGCAAGCCGGCTGAGAACGGCCGGGCGCCCGAGGCCGGCCCCGGACCAGGCGGCCAGGCTATGGACAGCGGGCACGCCGGGCCGGTCACGCTGGCCTGGTCAGCGCCCCTGGGTCCAGGCCCGCCACGCGTCCTGCCAGCTCGGCAGGAGATCCTCGTGCAGGTCCCAGAGGGTCTGCGGATACTCTTCCTCCTCGGCCGAGATGAGGGAGAGGTGCCTGTTCCAATAGCGGCGCCAGGCCCGCTGCGCCGCCCGGCTCGGGACATCCTCGCCCAGCACTGAGTAGCGCAGCGTCTCGTCGATGGCGGCTTCGCGCAGCGCCGGATCCGCCGCGAACCACAGGAATCGCTCGGCCAGGTGGCCGATGTGGTTGACCACCAGCGTGACAATCTCGTCGGCCTCCGGCCGGGTGGAACCGGACAGGCGGGCCTGCTCCCCCACCGCGCGCTGCCACATCGCGTCCTGGACCGCGCCCTCGTCCGCCGTGTGGCGCGGAGTACGGTCTGCCTGAAGGGCGGCCAGCAACCGCGCCTGAGAGCCCAGCGTCTCGTCGATCAGCGCGCGGTAGGCGGCCAGGCCTTCCGCGGGCGGCAGCACGGGCGGCGGCCGCCGTCGATGGGCCTCGCCCAGCCGGCCGATCATCTCATTGCGGGCACGCAGGTAGGGGGCGAGGTCATCCACGGGCGCCAGCCGCACCGAACCGGGACCGGCGCCCCGGCCGACCAGCGTCACGGTGCGGCCGTCAGCCGGCAGCCAGGCCGCCCAGGCCGCGCCGTGCAGGCACAGCAGGGCCGGGGCGGCGCGGCCATCGATGATGAATGCCGTCTCCGAGAAGGCCGGCGGCTCGGCAGGCTCGTCCTCGTCGACCCCCGCATGATCGGCAATGCGGTTGCGCTCCTGGCCGAGTGCCTCAAGCAGGCTCGCCTGCGGACCGCGATCAGGTGCGTCAGGATCCGGTGCCGCGGTCGTGACGCAGACCCATGGGCCGGATGGCGCCGCCCAGTCGCCGTAGGCCAGGCCGATCGTCCACGCGCCGTTGACCTGGCCTGCCTCGGCCAGGGCGCCCTGGCCCAGGTCCGGCACTAACAGGCCGTAGACCGGGAACGGCGGGCGCGGCACGAGTTCCGCCGCGTCCAGCCGGGCGCGCTCGCGCAGCCGGGCGATCCACTCCTGCCGCTCCGGCTCTGGAATCTCCCGCATGAGCCCAGCCTGGCATCGCGCCCGGTCCCCGGGCAAGAGCGAGCCAGCCCCTGACCACGGCCTGGAGCAGCCACCGGGCAGGCGGAGGCGGGCTGCTGCCCAGCTATCGTGGCTGCATGCCGGATCGCAAGGAGACCCTGGAGGTCGCGGGCGTCACGGTCACGGTCTCGAACCCGGACAAGGTCTACTTCCCACGCACCGGGCACACCAAGCTCGACCTGGTCCGCTACTACCTGAGCGTGGCGGACGGCGCGCTGCGCGGCGTCGCAGGCAGGCCCATGATCCTGAAGCGGTTCGTGCACGGCGCGGACGGCGAGCCGTTCTTCCAGAAGCGGGCACCCGAGCGCCGTCCTGACTGGATCGAGACGGTCGAGCTCAGCTTCCCGTCGGGGCGCACCGCGGAGGAGGTCGTCGTCCGCGACGCCGCCCAGCTGACGTGGGTGGTGAACCTCGGCTGCATCGACCTCAACCCGCATCCGGTGCGGGCGGATGATCTCGATCACCCTGATGAGCTCCGGGTCGACCTCGACCCGGTCCCCGGCGTCGACTGGCCGCAGATCCTGCAGGTCGCCCTGGTGGCGAAGGACGTCCTGGACGATTTCGGCCTGACCGGCTGGCCGAAGACATCCGGCTCCCGCGGTTTTCACATCTACGCCCGCATCGCGCCGCGCTGGAGCTTCACCGAGGTCCGCCGCGCCGCGGTCGCGCTGGCCCGCGAGGTCGAGCGCCGCGCACCGGAGGTGGCCACCGCCCGCTGGTGGAAGGAGGAACGGCACGGGGTCTTCGTCGACTACAACCAGAATGCGAAGGACCGAACGGTAGCCTCCGCGTACTCGATCCGTCCCACCCCCGACGCCCGCGTCTCGACCCCCCTGACCTGGCCGGAAGTACCGGGCTGCCGGCCGGAGGAGTTCACCATCGACACGGTCCCGGCCCGGTTCGCCGCCGCCGGGGACCTGTGGGAGGGGATCGATTCGGCGGTGGGGTCGCTGGAGCCGCTGCTGGGCCTGGCCGCCCAGCACGA
Organism: Streptosporangiaceae bacterium; assembly: GCA_036394075.1. Taxonomy (GTDB): domain Bacteria; phylum Actinomycetota; class Actinomycetes; order Streptosporangiales; family Streptosporangiaceae; genus JAWWPY01. Next base: position 1,550 of record DASWFT010000038.1, on the reverse strand, counting down.
GGCCGCGGGGCTGCCCGACGCGCCGTGGCCGCCGCACTTCGACAAGCAGGCTGGCGAACCTCCCCGGGTGCAGCCTTCGAAACGCCGGGCCGACGGCCCGGCGGTTCCCCCGCCCGCGCCGGGCCAGACCAGCGGGCCGACCGGGCGCCGCCAGAGCACGATGCCGCTTATCGAGGTGGCCCGGGCGGCCAGCCAGGCCGAGGCCATGGCCGGGCTCGACCGGTGGAAGCAGCGACACCAGGAGGTGTGGCCCCACCTGGAGCCGTCCGACGTGCTGGTGGACTCCATGCGCGGGCGCAGTTCCACCTGGACCCGGATCCGGCTGAACCTGCGCAACGTCCCCGAAGCCGAACGCCCGCCACAGGAGCCGCTGGAAGTCGACTACAACCCCTGGGCGTCAGGCGGCGGCCCGCCCGGCCGCTAGCGGCCGGGCTGACCGGCCCCTGACCGATGTCACCTAGGCGCGCCGCGATCGGGCCGGTCAGGGGGCCGGCGGTGCGAACCAGGCGCTGCCCGTACCGAACAGGTACCGATCAGCGATGTGGTTCAGCACCCGGCGCGCCTGCCGGAACCTGTCGGCCACCTCGCCGACGACGTCGAGCCGCGCCGTGCGCAGGGGGGCCAGGCGGCAGGCGGCCCGGTACCACCGCGCGCCGACGTACTCGAGCAGTTCGATCGCGGGCGCCTCGGCCAGGCGCTCGTGCTGCCCGGCAGGCACCTGGGCCGCGCGGAGCAGGGCGGCCGCGCCGACCGGCGCGAAGGCGTATGCCGCCGCGTAGTCGGGAAAGACGCCCGCCAGGAACAGCGAGACGTCACCCAGCCTCCGGTAGACGCCGGGGCGGTCGGCGTCCGGGACGCCGTCGAGCAGCCCGGCCAGCCGGACCGGGTCGAGTTCGCTGAACCGCCGCGTCCGCGGCCGGCCGCCGCCCCGGACCCGGTACCGGCCGCTGGCCACGCGGGTGAACGACGCGAGGAGTTCGGCCAGGAACAGGCGGCGGGCCTGGGAGCCGAGGAAATCCCTGAGGTCGGGTACATCGAACAGCGGCACCCGCTGGCGGGTAGCGCCGGAGCGCTCCGCGACGTGGTCCACGGATGCCAGTTCGGCCGCAGACCGGTGTACCGCCACAGCAAACGTCAGGAACGGGGACACCGGAATCGCGCGCCCGCCGCTGGCCTCCCCGAAGTTATCCCCGGGGCCGAACACGGCCTCGAAGACACGCGGGTCACCGAGCAGGCCGACCAGGGCCCCGGGGTCACCGCGCAGCCACGAGGCATCCTCAGGGCCCCGCGCCACCGAGGCCAGCAACCTCAGGTCGGCGTCCGTGAGGTGGCTCGCATACTCGCTGCCAACGAGCGCACCATCCATGCCATAACGTTACGCCGTCCAGGCGCCAGGGCTCCACGCAGGCGTTCGCGATAGCCTCACTCCGGGCGGCCGAGCATGGAGGAGGGACCGGTGCGTTTCGCGATCAAGACGAGGCCTGAGCACACGACGTGGGCCGAGATCCGTGATGTGTGGCTGGCGGCGGACGAGATCGCCGTCTTCGAGT
>DASWFT010000037.1:0-1515 GCA_036394075.1 Streptosporangiaceae bacterium | reverse complement strand
CCCGGACGGGCCCCGCTTGGCCGATCTGCTCTCCCGCGCCGCCACCGGCACGCTTCCGACCCGCATCCACTCGGTCTTGCCGCTGGATCAGGCCGCCGATGCGCATCGCACTATGGCCAAGGGTGGCGTGCGAGGCAGGATCGTGCTCACGCCGTGACCAGCTCAAATAAGGGGCCGAAGCTGCGCCCTCCTTCGGGTGCAACTGCACTCGATTGCGCGACCACTCTTGCGTCCTGTCCGAGACGCTGCGAAGCCCATGGAGTAGTCATCTAGAGTAGTGCTCGCAGCTCCACCATGCGCGAGGGCTGCCCGTACGACGTGGAGTGGGCAACACACCTGCCGTTTCCGCGTGATGTGTTCCTGCTCCAGCATCGGCCCGAGACCAGCTGGGCGGGGAGGCCGGCACAGGGGTCAGGATGCCGGTGATGGCGCCGGTTCGAAGGGGAGCGTCTGCGCGAGGTCTCTGCCTGCGCGGCGGATGCCGAGTATCAGGCCGGCGGCCAGGAGGCTCAGTCCGCCGGCCACCAGGAACGCCAGCAGGTAGTCGCCCAGCAGGCTATGCGATAGGCCAGCACCGAATGCAGCGGCGGACCCGCCCAGTTGATGGGCAGCGAAGATCCAGCCGAAGACTGGGCCGACCCTGTCCTTGCCAAAGCGCTCGCTCACCAGCTTGACCGTCGGCGGGACGGTGGCGACCCAGTCGAGCCCGTAGAACACGACGAACCCGGCCAGTGCAGGCGCACCCATCTGGTACGCCGCGGGCAAGAAGAACAGCGCCAACCCGCGCAGCGTGTAGTACCAGACCAGGAGCTTGCGCGGGTCGATGCGGTCGGACAACCAACCGGAGGCGGTCGTGCCGACCAGATCGAAAACACCCATGGCGGCGAGCATGCTGGCGGCGGTTACCTCGGTCAGACCATGCTCGACAGAGGCGGGGATCAGGTGCACGCTGATCAATCCGACCGTGGTGGCGCCGCAGATGGCGAAGCTGCCGGCCAAGAACCAGAAGTCCGGGATCCGGAGCCCGTCGGCCAGAGTCTGCACGGCCAATTTGAACGGGTTGGCCGACAGAGCGTGCTGAGGCGGCGCCAGAACCGGCTCCGGCTCGCTCCCAGCGCCGTAGGCCTGCAGCCCGATCTTCCGCGGATCGTCGCGCATGAAGATGCCCACGACAACCGCGACAGTGATGGCGACGCCAGCCACGAGCAGCACCGCGGTTCGCCACCCGGCGAACTCGATGATCGAGGCTTGCAGGGGCAGGAACACCAGTTGGCCGGTCGCGGTGCTGGCGGCGAATAGGCCGGTTACCAGCCCACGCCGCTGCACGAACCAGCGGACGGCCACGGTGGCGCCGAGGACCAGCGCCATGGCCCCGGATCCGAGGCCGACCAGAACACCCCACAGCAGGACGAGCTGCCAGGAGGACTGCATGAGCGTGCTCAAGCTGACCGCGACCGCCAGCGTCAGGAGTGCGGTGAGCATGACCCGGCGGACGCCGAAGCGGGCCATGATGGC
>DASWFT010000036.1:0-5008 GCA_036394075.1 Streptosporangiaceae bacterium | reverse complement strand
ACAGGTAGTACCCGTCGAGGGCAGGCACCCCGAACCCATGCGTGGACGGGTGGATGAACACGAGCGCGCCCGCTTCCTCGGCCGCTGCCCAGAACGGCAGGAAGAACTCATCGCCCAGATAGCGGCCACCCACGCTGGACGGGATCTCCACCCCGCAGATGCCGGGGATCGTGACCAGCTCCTTGAGCTCGCGCGCCGCCAGCTCCGGATCCTGCAGCGGTACCGCGCCCACCGCGCTGATCTGGCCCGGGCGGGCGGCGGCGATCCGGGCCAGCGCGTCGTTCTGCACCTGGCAGACGATGCGCGCCTCATCGGGGCCCGCCTCGACCGGCACCAGGTTGATCCATGGGGACAGGAGCAGGTGCGTGACCCCGGCCACGGCCGCCTCGCCGAGCATCGCGTCGGCGTCGGTGAACTCGCCCACGACGGAGCGGATCTCGTGGCCGCGGAAGCCGACCACCTGGTGGCCGTGCTCACGGGTGATGACCGGGCGCCAGTGCTCCGGCACCGTGACGGCCGTCATCTCCGGGACGATGACGTGGCAGTGCGCGTCGATGATCAGGGGCGCGTCGATGGTCAAAACGAGTTCCTCGGGGCCGGCCCGTTCGCCGCACTGGCTGGGCTGGTCCCGTTCACCCCGTTCCCGGTTGTGACTGCACCGCCGAGGTACAGCGCGCCTATCTCTGGGTGCTCAAGCACTTCGCGGCCGGTGCCGGCCAGCCGGACCTGCCCGTTCTCCAGGACCACGCCGTGGGTGGACAGCCGCAGCCCGGCCCGCGCGTTCTGCTCCACCAGCAGGACCGTCTTGCCCTGCCGGTTCATCATCCGGACCGCGTCGAACACGGACTTGAGGACCTTCGGGGACAGGCCCATCGACGGCTCGTCCAGGATGACCAGCTTCGGGTCGAGCATCAGGCTGCGGGCAAACTCGACCAGGCGCTGCTGCCCACCGGACAGGCTGCCCGCCTTCTTCCCGAGCCACTCAGTGACCTGGGGAAACATCTCAAGGACCGCATCGAGCCTGCGCTCAGGGAGCCCTCGCTCACGCAGGATGTACCCGCCGAGCACGATGTTCTCGCGGACCGTCATCTCGCGGAACAGGCTGTGATTCTGCGGCACCTGCACCACGCCCATCTGCAGGATCTGCCGGGGACTGCGGCCGGTCAGCACGTCACCGTGCAGGCTGATCTGGCCGAGCCGGGGGCGGAGCAGCCCGCTGATGGCGCCGAGGAGGGTGGACTTCCCGGCTCCGTTCGGCCCCACGACGCAGGTGATCCCGCCCTGGTGCACCTGCAGGGATACGCCGCGCAGCACGTCGCCGCCGCCGTAACCGACCACGATGTCCTGCACGACCAGGGCGGCTGTGCCTTCCGACACCGAGGGGCCGGCCGAGGGTTCCTCACGCAGCGGGGATGTCATCGTCTTCCTCCGCAGTCCCGAGGTAGGCATCGAGTACCCGGTGGTCACTTCTGATCACGTCAGGTGGGCCCGTCACGACCGCCGTGCCGTAGTCGAGGACCGTGACCTGATCACACAAGCCCATCACGAAGTCCATGTTGTGCTCCACAATGAGAAACGTCGTGCCCTGGGAGTTCAGCTGGCGGATCCGGTCGGCGATGAGGGTGATGAGGGTGGGGTTCACCCCACCGGCCGGCTCATCGAGAAGGACGATCGCGGGCTCGGCCATCAGCACGTAAGCCATTTCGAGCAGTTTGCGCTGCCCGTAGGACAGGGTGTCGGCCAGGGCGCCGGCGTACTTCGCGATCGTGGTGAACTCCAGCAGTTCCGTCGCGCGGCGCCGGGTGGCGGGGCCGCCGGCCCGGGCGAGCGGCATGTGCATGCCGCCCCACCCGCGCCCGCGCTCCTTGTGCTGGGCCGCGACGATCATGTTCTCCATGACCGTAAGCCGGGGGAAGACCCGGGTCAGCTGGAAGGTCCGGCCGATGCCGGCCGCGAACACCTTGTCCGGCGGGGCATTCGTGATCTCCCGGCCGCCCAGGTAGACATGGCCGCTGTCCACCCGCTCGTAGCCGGTGACCACGTTGAACAACGTCGTCTTGCCGGAGCCGTTAGGCCCGATCAGGCCCGCGATGCTGCCCTCCTGCACCTCGAGCGTGCAGTCGGTCAGCGCGTGCACCCCACCGAATGCCTTGGCGACACCTTCGGTGCTCAGCAGCGCCGTCATCGCGGGCTCCCCGCACTCGGTGTGCTGCGCGTGCCGGTCTCAGGGCCGGTGACCACCGGCCCGGCCGCCGCGGCCCGATCGGCCCCGGCCGCGCCGATGGGCGCGGCCTGCGCGCCCCGTCTCTCCCGCCAGGCTCGCCAGGCGGTCAGCCGCTCCCGTGCGGTGGGGATGATCCCGCGCGGCAGGAAGAGGATCACCAGCAGGAACAGGGCGCCAAGGAGGATCTCGCCGAGGTACCCGTTGGTGAACGTGATCGTGACGTACTGCTGCAGCGGCTCGAGGATCAGCCCGCCCAGGATCGGCCCGGCGAGTGTGCCGAACCCGCCGAGAAATGCCATCAGCGCGATGGACAGGTCGAACGCCGGGTTGAACACGGTGTTCGGCAACGCCTGGCCGATCAGGAACCACCACAGCGCGCCGACGACCCCGGTGATCGCCGCCGAGATCACGAACGCGCTGAGCTTCACCCGCATGGCCCGCACCCCCAGGCCACGGGCCCGGTCCTCATCGTCCCTGATGGCCAGCAGCTGCAGGCCGAAGCGAGACCCCCGGACCAGCCACGACAGGACTACGGTGCCGACCGCGAGGATCAGTGCGGCGTAGTAGAAGGGGTTGTTGTACGTGGCCGGCGACCAGAAGAAGGCGGGCGTGCTGAGCCCGCTGTTCCCGCCGGTGAAGGAGAAGTTGTAGGCCATCAGCTGGAAGATGAAGAAGACGGCGATCGTGATCACCACGAAGGTGTGCCGCCGCACCCGCAGCGCGATGAGCCCGAACGGCACGGCGACCACGGCTCCAGCCACGCCGCCCAGCGGGAGCAGCCAGAAAATCTGGCTCCCGGTCAGGTGCAGGTGCTCGGTCAGCAGCCCGACCGCGTACGCCCCGGTGCCGAAGAACACCGCGTGCCCGAGTGAGATGTAGCCGGAGTACCCCGAGAACATGTTCCAGGCGACCGCCCAGGCGACGAAGAGCAGCGTGAGCACGCCGAACTCGGCGTAGAGCGCGTCGGTGATCACCAGCGGGTAGGCAATGAGCACCGCCAGCATGACGCCGATGCCCGCGAGCCGGAGGGTCCGCATGGGGATCTGGCTCCCGGCGGCTGGCGGCCCGGCCGTTAGTGAGCTCATTGCGCCCTCGCAGCGGTGCGGCCGAACAGTCCTTGCGGCCGGACCACGAGCACGAGGACGAGTGCGCCGTAGAAGACCACGACCGACCAGCTCGGCGACCAGAGCACATCCACGACGCCCTCCAATGTGATCATGAAGACGGCGGCCACGAGCGCGCCAGCGATGCTGCCGAGGCCACCGAGGATGATGATGGCCAGCAGCCGTGAGATCAGGTCATACCCGGTATTGGGGTTGAAGCCGCCGCCGGTGGCGCCGAACACCATGCCGCCCGCGGCGGTGACCGCGACCCCGATCCCGAAGGTGAGTCCGGCCACCCGGTTCACGTCGATGCCGATCAGCCTCGCCGCCGTCCGGTCCTGCATCGTGGCGCGGATGCTGCGGCCGAACTGCGTCCGGTACAAGATGTAGTAGAGGGCCAGGACCAGGACGACGGCGAGGGCGAAGCCGAGGAGATAGATGTAGGACAGGTAGAAGCCGAATACCTTCACCGCCCCGGTGACGTACCAGGCGCGCAGATTGGTGTAGTTCGACCCGAAGATCGTGTACAGCACGCCCTCGATGATGAGCGCCACCGCGTAGCTGGCCAGCAGGGACATCGAGGTCCGCTCCCGGCCGCGGAGCGGACGGATGAACGCCCAGTGGATGGCGACGCCGATCACGAACATCGCCGGGACGGTGATGAACAGCCCGAGGAACAGGTCGATATGCAGGTGCACGCTGAGCACGTAGCTGAGGTAAGCGGCCAGCACGACCAGGATGCCCTGGGCGATGTTGATGATGTCGAGCACGCCGAAGATCAGCGTCAGCCCGACGGCCATCAGCGCATAGACCCCGCCGGCGAGTATGCCGTCGACGATGGCCTCAGAGAGTTGGCGTCCCATGTCAGCTCCGTGCTCTGCGTGCCTGCTAGCCCGTGTGCGCCAGCCCTGCATGCCGGTCAGTTTCTGCGTGTCGGTTCTGCGGTGTCAGTTCGGGCTTGTGTGTCGTGTGTGGCCTACCCGGTCAGCCACGGCGTCTTGGTGGCCAAGATCTGCGACGAGCCGGGCGCATTCGAGGGCAGGACCTGCACGAACTGGCCGTTCTGCCACTGGAAGATGAACTCCTGAGCCGCGGTGTTCTCGCCATCGCTGGCGAATTTGGCCGAGCCTTGCACGCTCTGCACCGTGACGCCGCTGTGCAGGTAAGTGATGATCTTGGCGTTGTCGAGGCTGTTGGTGGCGTTGACCGCGTCCGCCAGGACCTGGCCCGCCGAGTAGGTCTCGGCCGTGTCGGTGTTGACCTGTGAGGCGGTGCCGCCGTACTTGGCGATGTAGTTCTGGATCATCAGATGGCTCTCCGCGTTCGCCAAGCCGCCGGACCAGCCGTTGGGCACCATCATCCCGTTGGCGTTGCCCGGCCCCACGACGTTGGTGAACGCCAGGCCCTGGTCCGGCCCGGACGCCGCGAGGAACATCTTCGGGGTGTAGTGCGCGGCCTCGAACGCGCGGACGAAGGCCAGCACCGTGGGCACGTCTACCGAGCCGAGCACCACGATCTGCGCACCGCTCGCGGCCACGGCGTTCGCGAACGGCGTGAGGTTGGTCGCCGGGTTGATGGGGGCGTGCTGGTACACCGTCTTGATGCCAGCACCCTCCAGGATCGCCTGGGCGGTCTTCACGGGCGGGTCGGCGAACGGGTCGTCGACCATGGGATAGGCGGC
>DASWFT010000035.1:0-1617 GCA_036394075.1 Streptosporangiaceae bacterium | reverse complement strand
GATGATCTTCAGCTGCTCGATGATCGAGCCCGGCCACCCGTGGGTGACGATCAGCGGCAGCGCGCCCTGGTGCTGGGAGCGGACGTGGATGAAATGAATGTCAAGCCCGTCGATCTCGGTCATGAAGTTCGGCAGGGCGTTCAGTTTCGACTCGCACTTGTGCCAGTCGTAGTCGGTCGCCCAGTACCGCGCGAGCTCCTGCATCATCGCCAGCCGCATGCCCTGCGAGTCGTCGGCGACCGTCTCGCGCTCGGACCATCTGGTCGCGTTGATGCGCCTTCGCAATTCGGTAAGTTCCGCTTCGGAAACCTCGACCTGGAACTGACGGATGCTACTGTCGCTGGTCGCCATGTACCTCTCCTAACGTTTGCGATTCGCGCGGCCGGGGGTCAGCGCTCCTAGGCTGCACGCACATCCGCGATCGCGCTCTGCGCGCTGGCGGCGTGATCTTCACCGGTCAGTAGCCGTCGGCGTCGATGACGGCCTGGGCGAAGGCACGGGGGGCTTCCTGGGGCAGGTTGTGCCCGACGCCGCCTTCGATCAGCCGGTGCTCGTACCTGCCGGTGAACTTGCCGGCGTAGGCGCCGGCGTCGGCGTGCGGGGCGCCGTTGGCGTCGCCCTCGAGGGTGATGGTCGGGACGGCGATGGCCGGGGCGGCGGCGAGCCGCCGCTCCAGGTCGTCATATTGCGGCTCTCCCGCGGCCAGGCCGAGCCGCCACCGGTAGTTGTGGATCACGATCGCGACGTGGTCGGGGTTGTCGAAGGCGGCCGCGGTGCGCGCGAACGTGGCGTCGTCGAAGGCCCACTTGGGTGAGGCGAGCTGCCAGATGAGCGTGTTGAACTCGCGCCGGTAGGTGTCGTAGCCGGCCCGGCCGCGCTCGGTGGCGAAGTAGTACATGTACCACCAGGTGTACTCGGCGGCCGGCGGCAGCGGCGCGGCGTTGGCGGCCTGGCTGCCGATCAGGTACCCGCTCACGGAGACCTGGGCCTTGCAGCGGTCCGGCCAGAGCGCCGCGACGATGTTCGCCGACCGCGCCCCCCAGTCGAAGCCGGCCAAGATGGCCATCTGAATGCCGAGCGCATCCATGAGCGCGATGACGTCGGCCGCCACGGCCGCTTGCTGGCCGTTCCGGAGGGTGTCTGAGAGGAACCGGGTGGTCCCGTAGCCGCGGACGAACGGGACGATGACCCGGTACCCCCGCGATGCCAGCAACGGGGTGACCTCGGCAAAACTGTGGATGTCGTAAGGCCAGCCATGCAGGAGGATGACCGCCGGGCCATCAGCAGGGCCGGCTTCGGCATAGCCGACGCTCAGGACCCCGGCTTCGACCTGCTTCAGCGCACCGAACGAGGTGCTCATGCTCATATCCTTCTCCTTCTCGCCCATCTTCGGTGCGGTGCTCATCGTCTACGGGTGTGAGCCCGCGACGGCCCGGGCCGCCTTGAGGATGTGATCGGTGACCGCCTGCGGCTGGGAGATCATGATCACGTGCGAGCCCTCGACCTCGACGATGTCCGCGCCGGCCCGCTGGGCCTGCGACCGGATGACGTCGGTTCCGGCGGCCTTGTCGCCGGTGGCGACCACCGCCCAGGACGGCAGCGTCTTCCATGCGGGCG
>DASWFT010000034.1:0-4244 GCA_036394075.1 Streptosporangiaceae bacterium | reverse complement strand
GCCACCTTCGCCGCCCGCCACCAGGCCATCTGGGGGACAGGCTCCACCGCGGTGGCGTCGGACTCCACCCACTTCGGCGCGTTCGACCAGAACATCTTCACCGAATGGCACGCCCGCTACGGAACTGGAGTACGCACGGGTTCCCGGGATCTGATCCTGGCGGCGTAACCGCATCTAAGCAGGTCAGTGCCGACCTTGACGCTCGATCAGAACCTTACAGGATTCTGCCACTGTTACCAGGATTCCGGGAGGTACTCGTGTAATCTTCCGATTCGTGGTTGATTCCAGGAGTCGTCTGCTGTCCGTCGTGCAGCCGGTCACTAGCGACTCGGAGGACGAGCTCGCCGCGGACCTGGGTCTTGAGCCGGGCCTGGCGGACGTCGCCACGCTGCAGCGGCGCAAGGCAGCCGAGATCAGTGACGGTGACGAGGAGAGCTTCTTCCTCGACACCCTGGCCGAGTACCAGTGGGCGCGGGACGCCGCAGGGCTGGCGGCGACCACGCTGGACCGGCTGACCAAGCCGGTGCTGGAGATCTGTGAGCACTACGGGCTGGCGCCGTGGCGGCTGACGCCGCGTCAGGTCGACAAGTACTTCGCCGGGGCGGGTAAGCGCGGCCGGTCCACGGTGCGGCAGAAGGTGAACCTGATCGACAGCTACTTCGCCTTTCTCGAGCAGCGGTACGCCGGTGAGATCGCCCGTCGCTACGGAGCGGCCGTGGAGTCGCCCGTCGATCCGTTCAACCGGCCGCGTCACCGCGGTGACTTCGGGCTGCGGGTGCCGCCGTCGCAGCGCGCGGCCAGGGAGTTCTTCGCCCGGTGGCGGGATTCGCTGGAGGCCTCGCGCAAGCCGGCGGTCGCCCGCCGCGACTACGTGATGGGCAAGCTCACCTACCTCTCCGGCGTGCGGGCCGCCGAGTTGTGCGGCGTGCAGATCGGTGACCTGCACTGGGAGTCGGGCCAGTGGGGCCGGTTCCTGGTCAATGGCAAGGGCGCCCGCGGTTCCGGGCCCCGGCAGCGGGAGGCCTACATGTTCGAGGAGGGCCGGGCCCTTCTGTGGTGGTACATGGAAGACGTCCGCGGTGACTTCTGCGACGACCCCGGCGACCCTCACGCGCCGCTGTTCCCTTCTGAGCGGATCCCGGCAGCGGTGTCGGCGCTGAACGTCGCGACCCCGGGGATGGCGGTGACGCCATCGACGTTCCGGCGGTCGCTGAAGATCGCCGGGAACCGGTTCCTGACGGGGCCGGTGCGCGATCTTCATCCGCACCTGCTGCGGCATGCGGCGGCGACCCACAACTACGAGCGCGGGATGTCGCTGTGGGAGGTGCAGAAGATGCTCGGGCATGACCGGCCGACGACCACGGTTTCGTACCTGGCCACCGCCCACGCCGACCCTGAGAAGGCCAGCCTGGCCGCTGCCGGGCGCGCGGTGCAGCGCCTGACGATGGATAAGGGGAATCTGCGATGAAGTGGAACCTGCGCTGGGCTGCGGCCAAGCGCGACATCTGGCGGCCCAGTGATCTGCTGGCCGCGTTCGAACAGGCCGGGTTCACCCCGTCGCTGAGCAAGGTAGCGGCGCTGTGGAGTGGCAAGCCGATCTCGGTCCGGCTCGACGACCTGGACAAGATGTGTGCCGCGCTCGGCTGCACCGTTGCTGATCTGCTGGAGGCCGAGCCGCTCGCCACCGCCGGCGGCGAGCAGGAGCAGGCCAGGCGGGCGGTCGGAGCCGACGGCCAGGCCGCCGGGCCGGTCCGGCCAACGCCGCGCCGGGGCGGGCCGCGGCGCTCGCTGCCGCCGAACTGACGATGCCGCCCCGCTGGCCGGTCGGGCAGTGCCGGGTCTGCCTGGGCTGGGGAGAGAAACCGCAGTACGCCGACTGCGGCGCCTGCTCCTCCTGGCGGCAGTCGCATCCTGATCAGGCACCGTGCCGGCGGTGCGGGCACGGCAGCCATGTCAACACCGACGGGCTCTGCCGACTGTGTCTGCTGACCATTCGCCTCGGCGACCCGGAGTGGATCGCCCACCCGGTCGGCGGCCGGCCCTCTCAGCTCATGCTGATCCTGCCCGGAGACCGGCTCCCCAGGTCGCAGCCGCTGGACAGGCCGATTCGAGGCCGGGCACCCGACCGCAGCCGACCTCGGTCCCTGCTCGACCAGCTGCGCATCGCCTCGGCCGAACCGGTCGATGACCCGCGCATCTGCCCCCCGGCCATCCGCGGCCAGCTTCTGCTGTTCCGCCCCCGCCGGCAGCTCACCGACGCTCACGCCCGCCGCATCAAGCACCGCGACCTGGCCGGCTATGACCGTCTCAAGGACACCGCAATCGCCTTCGCCGCCGAACGTGGGCTCAGCACGGCGTGGTGGCGGGCGGCATGCCTCATGCTCCGGCTGGTCCTGGCCGTCCGGGAGTCCGACGGTGACGACCTCATTCCGGAGGAGACCCTCGACGACCTGCCCCGTTTCCGCAACGCCGTCGCCGGCGTCCTGCGCCATGGCGACCTGACCAGCGCCGGGCTGCTGCGTCCGCGCCGCCGGTCGCGGCCCGTCGTCCTGCCCAGGCCGCAGCGCAGCTGCACGCATTGCGATTGCTGGGGTTCCCGCACAATCTGCTCAGGATGCTCGGCCTGGAAGCATCAGCCGACGCTGCACCCGGTCGATGACTGCACCCGGTGCCGACGCCCGGCTGTTCCCCTGCTGGATGGGCTCTGCCGGGCCTGCTGCCTGCACATCGACCGGCACGGACCCGGCGCGAGGACACAGACGTGGACTCAGCTGTGGCTGGGAGGAGATCTCGCCCCGAGCCTGGCGATGCGGACCGGCAAGCTCGGCTACGTCGCGCCACAACAGAAGGCCCGGGCCAAAGCCGCCGCCCGCCGGCCACCGGCACCACCGATCTCGCCCCACCTGATCGCCCCCGGCCAAGGCGTCCTGTTCGGGGCCCGCCGGGATTGGAGCTGCTTCGCCAAGGGCACGCTGGACCAGCTGCCGTCCCTCACCCCGGCCGCCCAAGCTCTGCTGGAGGACTTCCGGCAGCACGTCGAAGCCCGTGGCCTGGACGAGCAGGTACGCCGGATCGCCGCCCGCAGCCTGCGGATCCTGCTGGCCTGGATCGGCGCGGAGGCCCCGATCCACGAGGCCGATATCCGGGCCCTGCCCGCCGACAGGCGCGGCACCAGCGCCCGGCACGTCCTGGGATTCCTCCAGCAGCGCGGCCTGGTCGCCCCCGACCCTGCCCGGCAGGCCGGCATCCACCAGCAAGCCATCGAACAGCGGCTTGAGGAACTCCCCGCCGCCATCGCCGGCGAACTACGCTGCTGGGCGCGCGTCCTGCGCGGCGAAGGCCGCCGTGAACATCGCCCGATGTCGTTCGAGACGATCCGCAAATACCTCGGCTACCTGGGCCCCGTCCTGACCCTCTGGGCCGGCCAGGTCACCAGCCTGCGGGAGATCACCCGAGACGACGTCCGCGCCGTCCTCATACAACGACCAGGGCAGCCCGGCCTGGACCTGGCCAGCGCGCTGCGCAGCCTATTCCAGGCGCTCAAGCAGGAACGGCTCATCTTCCGCGACCCCACCCGCGGGATCACCACGGCAGCAGTCGTACGCCTTCCCGCCCCGATCCCCACCGACCGGCTCTGCGGCCTGATCGACCGGGCCGACGGCCCGATGGCCAAGCTCGTCGCGGCCCTGGTCGCCATCCATGGCCTCGGCAAGCGCGAGACGCCCCGCCTCCTCCTGGAAGACCTCGACCTGCCAGCCGGGACGCTGGCCGTCCGGCGGGAGCTGGCCCGCCACACCCTCTACCTCGACGAGCTCACCCACACCCTCGCCAGCGCCCGGCTCCGCGAACGGCACCGCCGCTGGCCCCGCACCGCCAACCCCCACCTGCTGGTCAGCCAGCAGACCGCCGTCATGGACACCCTCCCGCCGATCTCCAGCATGGTCATGACCGGCGTCTTCCGGCCGCTGGGGCTCAGCCCGTCCAAACTCCGCCAGGACCGCATCCTCGACGAGGCCAGGCACACCGCCGACCCCGTCCACCTCATACGCGTATTCGGCATCTCCGCCACGACCGCGATGAAGTACGTCTACGCCGCCCACCCCGAGCGGCGGTCCACCCTGCCGCGATAGCCGTCGCTGGCTCGGGGCCTGCCGTCTCCAGCGGAGACTCATCAGGTCTAAAGGAGACGTAATGATTCAGATCACCCTGGGCAAGAAGAAGTGACCAGGTCGGTGAGCTTGGCG
>DASWFT010000033.1:0-2741 GCA_036394075.1 Streptosporangiaceae bacterium | reverse complement strand
CCTGCCGCGCCGCCTGGACCCACCACGGCACCCGGACCTGTCACGCCACCCGGGCCGGTCGCGGCGCCCGGACCCACCGCGCCGCCCGGACCTGTCACGCCACCCGGGCAGGTCGCGGCACCCGGACCCACCGCGGCGCCCGGACCCGCCGCGCCGTCCGGACCCACCGCGCCGTCCGGACCCGCCGCGCCGCCCGGACCGATCGCGGTGGCGCATACGAGTTTCGTCGGACGCGAGCGTGAACTGGCAGAACTCTCGGAGTTGCTGAGGCTTTCGCGATTGATCAGTTTCACCGGGCCCGGCGGTGCCGGTAAGACCCGGCTCGCCGTGGAGGCCATCCGGCGCTGGGGTCCCGCGGAGGAGGTCGTGTTCATACCGCTCGAGCCGGTGCGCCATCCGCAGTCGCTGATCTCGACGGTGGCCTCGCGCCTTCGGGTGCGTGACCAGCCAGGTGTGCTGATCCACGTGTCCGTGCAGGCAGCGCTGGCCGCGACGCCACGGCTCATCGTCTTCGACGGCGCCGAGCATGTCCGCGACGAGGTCGCCGAACTGGTCACCAGGCTGCTCACCGCGGTTCCGGGACTGCGGATCGTCGTCACCAGCCGGGTGGTGCTCGGTGTTCCGGGCGAGGTGTGCTGGACGGTGCCCCCGCTGGCCTGCCCATCGGCCGCGGCCGGCGTGTCGGACATCGCCTCGTCGGATGCGGTGCAGCTGTTCATGGCGAGGGCACGGGAACGACTGCCTGGCTTCAGCGACACCGACGTGGCCCCGCGGGCCATCGCCGAACTGTGCCGCCGGCTTGACGGCCTGCCGCTCGCTATCGAGCTCATCGCCGGATGGGTTGGCACCCTGTCGGTGCGGGAGATTCTGCAGCAGGGGGCGATCCTGCTCGACCAGGAGCCGCTCGATTCCGGCCAGTCTCGTGGCCGCCGCCTGGTGGATGTCCTTCGCGCGAGCCACGATCTGCTCCGGCCGGAGCAGCAGCGGCTGCTCCCGGCGCTGAGCGTCTTCGCCGCGCCGTTCACGGTGGACGACGCCGCCGCGGTCAGCGCCCGTGATGGCAGCGCCCGTGATGGCAGCGCCCGTGATGGCAACGCCCGTGATGGCAACGCCCGTGATGGCAACGCCCGTGATGGCAGCGCCCGTGCTGGCGGTGAGAGTGCGGGGCCTGAGCTGGCCCGCGCGCTCCGCGGCCTCGTTGACTCGTCTTGGCTGGTGGTCACCCGGGACAGCGAGCACAACCGGTTCAGCATGCTCGAGACGATGCGCACCTTCGCGGCGGCCAAGCTGCAGGAGGAGGGCGGCGCCTCGGTCCGCCGCCGGCACGCCATGCATTTCGCCGAGCTGGCCCGCGCCAGCGAACCGGGCCTGGCCGGGCCCGATGCGGCGAGCTGGACCGCCCGTCTGGAGGCTGCGGGCGCCGACCTCGACATCGCGTTGCAGTGGGCGGACGAGAACGCCGATATCGACCTCGGTCTGGAGATGAGCTCGGCACTCTGGCGGTGGTGGCTGATCAGCGGGCGACTGGCGTTCGGAAGAAGCTGGCTTGGAAAGTTCCTGGCCGGCGCGGGCGACCGCCGTGACGAGCGGACCGGGCGAGCGTTCGGCTCGGCGGCCGTCCTGGCCGCCGAGAACGGCGACTATAGCGAGGCACTTCGCCAAGCGCGGCTGGCGCTCGGCATCTTCGAGTCCCTCGGCCTGCAGGAGCGGGTGGCGTTCGCCGCGACCGTGCTCGGCTCGGCACATCGCTACCTCGGCGATCGGGACGATGCCCGGCGCAGCTTCCAGACCGCGATGGACCTGCGGGCCGCGCTGGGTGACCGCCGCGGCGTCTCCGTCGCGATGAACAACATGGCGCTGCTCGAGATGGACGACGGCGATCTGGCCCGGGCGCGTGAGCTGTTCGAGCAGACGATGGTCATCAAGCGTCAACTCGGTGAGCGCCGTTCCCTCGCGATCGGCCTGGCCAACCTGTCCGACGTGCTGATCCGCACTGGCCAGTGGGACGCCGCGCGCCGCGCCCTGGCCGAGGCTGCCGAGCTCGCCGCCGACCTCGGCCATCCGCAGCTCATCGGCACTCTCCGGTGCAATCAAGGTGACCTGGCGGCGAAGAAGCAACGCTGGCCGGAGGCCGCCGGGCACTACCAGGCGGCCGCAGCGGCCCACCAGGAGGCTGGTCACCTCCACGACGCAGTGGAGGCGCTGATCGGCCTGGGCCTCGCTTCACACCGGTTGGGCCACCGGGGCGATGCTGTCAGGCACCTTCGCGCCGCTGAAGCGATGGCTGACGAGATCGCCAATCCGCAGCGTCTGGCCGAAGTGCGGGCGGCGCTCGCGGAGATCGGTGAGAGCGGGGGCACCGCGCTGCCCGATGGCCTCACCATTCGCCAGGCTGAGGTCCTGCGGTTGCTCGCGGCCGGGATGAGCAGCAAGCAGATCGCCGCTGCGCTGTACTTGAGCCCGACCACAGTCGACCGGCATCTAGCGACCGTCTACCGCAAGCTCGGTCTGGGCGGCAGGGTCGAGGCAACGCGTTACGCCCTCGCGCATGGACTGGCCGGCCCGACTCGCTGACCCTGCCGGTGTTCCCGACTCGCTGATGCGCAGACTGGCCAGCCGGACTCGCTGACCCTGCCGGTGTTATAACTCCGTGCGCGCTGTGGCGGCGAATGGCCCCGCAATGGCGGCAACCAGATCCAGATACCGGCCCGGGCACGTGTGCCCGTCCGGACGGCTACATG
>DASWFT010000032.1:0-2408 GCA_036394075.1 Streptosporangiaceae bacterium | reverse complement strand
TGCCTCCTCCGAATGCGCCGGCAGCGGTTCTGCCGGTCGTCGTCCGATACAAGAAGCATCCCGCCCGCGATTCTCAGCGCCCTCAGCAGAACTTCTGAGCTACCTCTGAACTCTGGCACCGCTCTCGGGTCACCACATGAGCGGGCTCAGTTCCATGATCACGTAAGATCCCCGGCTCCATAGGGCGTTGCGCTGATGCTGAAACGGCGGGGCGGGCGGTAAGCAGCAGCTTGAACTCGCGCCTCGGGCGCATCAGTACATTTTCGCATTGGCCAGTGGCCTCGCCGTCACGTCAGAACGGCCGGGCTGTCGTTGAAACGGGATGCTGGCTTGGTGGTCCACGCTCCTGAGCGGCGAGCGGGACGGGCGTTATAGGAGTTCTGGGCGGCGCCAGGGCTCGCCGAGGACGTGATGGGCGAGGAACGCCAGCACGGTCTCGTACCAGACGACCGCGTTGCCGGGCGTGAGAACCCAGTGGTTCTCGTCGGGGAAGTACAGGAACTTCGCCCCCGCCAGGCCGTCCCGCGCACTCGTCAGGTCGGTCCACAGCCGCAGTGCCTCGCCGATCGGCACGCGGTAATCCTTGTCGCCGTGGATCACCAGCATCGGCGTGACGATGCTCGCCGCATACAGGTGCGGCGAGTTGGCGGCATAACGCTCCGGCTGAGTCAGTGGGCTGCCGAAATGCCGGCGCCAGTCGGCAGGCGCGTCGGTTGTCCCGAACATCTGGTCCAGCGCCCACAGGCTCGCGTGGCTGACGATGGCACGGAACCGGCTGGTGTGGCCGGCGATCCAGTTGGCCATGTAGCCGCCGAACGAGCCGCCCATCATGGCGGTCCGCGACTCGTCGATGTCCGGTCGGGCCACCGCGGCGTCAGTGATCGCCATCACGTCGGTGTACGGCCGCCCGCCCCACTCGCCGTGGCCGCGGCCGACGAAATCGCGGCCGTACCCGGTGGACAGGGCGGGATCGGGCAACAGCACCGCATAGCCCCGGGCCACCATCAGCCACGGGTTCCACCGCCACGACCAGGAATTCCAGCTGGACAGCGGGCCGCCGTGCACCCAGAGCAGGAGCGGTGCGGGTGCGCTCGGCGACGCGCCAGCAGGCAGCGCGAGCCAGCCGCGGACAGTCGCGCCGTCGTCGGCCGCCGCCTCGACCTCGGTCAGCCGGCCAGGCAATTCCGGCTGCCCGGCCGGCCCGGCCAGCCGCTCCGGCTCAGCGCCGGGGGCACCGAGATCGACACGGACCGCCGCAGGCGGGCTGTCGACCGCCGCACGCAGCGCATACAGATACCGCCCGTCCGGTGACGGGCTCAGGCTCGAATACGCGGCGTTGTCGGTGGTGAGCTTCGTGATGTGGCCGCTGCCGGTGTCCACGCGGAAGACCGGGCACCGACCGCGGTCATCGGCCGCAAAATATACCGAACGACCATCAGCGGCCCATGCCGAAGTGACCGGCCAGCGGTCGAGCCCGCTGAGCAGTTCCTTGACTCCCGCACCGCCCGCCGAGCCTGCCGCGCGGCCGGCTCCCTCGCCGCCGGCTCCCGCACCGCCGGCCGAGCCCTCGCCGCCGGCTCCCGCACCGCCCGCCTGGTCAGCGTCTCCCAGTGGCACGACGACCAGGGTGATGTCGACCGTGCTGGCGTAGGTTTCGTGCGTCTCCCGGGTGCACAGCACCGACCTGCCGTCCGGTGAAATGTGCGGGTCACCGAAATCGAAGCCAGGGGCCGACAGGAGCGTGCTGCGCTCGCCGGTCGCGCAGTCGATGACGACCAGGTCATCGTGGCTGTTGCCCGCGTCGTCCCAGACGGCCCATCCGGTGACCGCGAACCGGCCGTCCGGGGTCAGCTCGAAATGCTGCTCATCCAACGCGCGTCCCGGCTCGGGTGTGAGATCCCGCGGCCCCGGCCGGTCACCCGGCTCATCGGTGCCCGCCTCATCGGTGCCCGCCTCATCGGGCCCGACCTCGGCCGTGTGCAGCCGCAGTTCGGCCGGGCCCAGGTCGTGGTCCCAGTACCGGACCGGAGGAGCCTCGTGCAGGATCGCTGTGACACCCGCGTCGCTGCGGGCCTTGCGGCGCTCGGCGTCCTGGCCGGCCCCCGTCACCCCGGGCAACACCGGCGAGACGAGCGCGACAAGCATGGCGTCCCGTGCTGTGGCCAGCCCGGCCACGCCGCTGGGAGGCGCCAGGACCCTGCGGGCCTCGCCGCCGGCCGCCGGGAGCAGCCACAGGGCCGGCTTGTCCTGGTCGTCGCCGGGCTGCGGTTCACCAGTGGCCGGTCCTGGCCGCCCGGACAGGAACAACAGGCCGCCGTCGGGGAGGAATTCCGGGCTGCTCTCGCCCTCGGCCGACCGGGTCAGCCGGGCTGCTGATTTGTCGCCGGTGGCGATCCGCCAGATGCTCG
>DASWFT010000031.1:0-7542 GCA_036394075.1 Streptosporangiaceae bacterium | reverse complement strand
GGTTGCCGCCGGGGCGGGCGGGCTCGAACTGGTTTCCCGCGGCGTGCTGCCGGGCCAGCAGGCCCTCAACCAGCTGGACGGGGCGTGCTCGGTGGCGAGCCCGCCCATGATCTTCTCGGCCTCCGGGCCGTCGGTTTCCGGCCGCTTCTTCTCCCGTGCCCGGCGGCGCGACGTGGGCTACACCGTCGCCTACCCGCCGGGTTACCGGCCCGGCAGCCGGCTGCCGCTCATCATCGCGGCCAACGCCGGCGCGTACGCGTCCGCCGCCGCCTTCACCGCAGCCGACGTCGTCACCCACGCCGCCGCGCTGGATGGAGTGCCGGTCCGCGTGGCGTGCGGGCTCCGTGACCCGTTCCGTCCCGGCGCCCAGGCCTTCGCCCAGGCGGCGCGGGGGGCGGTGGTGGACATCTCCCAGGGCTGTCACAGCGGTCCGTTCTTCACCGCCCAGGAGCCGCCGTCGCTGGCGTTCCTCGCCCGCCACCTCACCGCATAGCGTCCTCGTGCTTGGCGCGGCGCATCGCGCAACAACAGCGAAACGCATCAACCGTCGTCATAACAACAGCGAAACGCATCAACCGTCGTTGGAGGTCGGCTGGCGGACCGCTCCGTCCGGCGCTACCTCGTTGCCGCGCGGCGCCGGGGATACCCTAGTTTCGATCGTCGTCCCAGCCACGTGAACAGGACCGCGCATGCCTGACGACCCGACCGGCACCGCACCCGGCAGCTCGGCCCGTTCTGAGCCGGAGGGTGATTCAGCGACCTGGGAGCCGGAGGTGGAGCAGCTGGACGAGGCCGAGTGCTGGCGGCTCATCTCGGCGGGCGGTGTCGGCCGGCTCGCGTACTCCGGACGGTTCGGCCTGACCGTCCTTCCGGCCATCTACAAGGTGCATGAAGGCAGCATCGTGTTCCGCATCGCGCTGGGCAGCCCGACCGACGAGGACCTTCGCACCGGAATACGGGGCGCCGAGTACCGGGTGGCCGTCGAGATCGACGAGGTCGGCAAGGACGCGCAAGAAGGCTGGTTCGTCTTCATCCAAGGCGCCGCGCACCATGTGGACTCTGACGACGATCGCGCATCCGTGGCCGCGTCCGGCGTCCAGCCATGGGCTGCTGGCACGCGGGAGCATTTCGTGCGCATAACGCCCACTCTGATCACCGGCCGCCGCATCCGCCAGCACTGAAGATCGCCAGCACTGAAGATCGCCAGCACCGAAGATCCCGGCCCGCACTGCGGGCCCACGGTCAGCTCGTGTCAATCTTGCTCCCGCTCGCCGCCACCACGTACCAGCCCGACAGCGGCCGCAGATGACGGCCACTTTCTGTATCTTCTTCACTACGGACTGAACTCGCCGCTGGTTCACGGTCTGTTTCCCCGTGCTGTTTCACGGATTGGTCCGCGGCTCGGTTCACGAGTGGAGCGCCAGGGGCACACGGCCTGCGCGCGCGACCCGGCAATGCTTCAATGAGGCACATGCTGGCGCCAGGCACTCGCGGGGAGCCGCCCCGCAGGTCCGGCCGCCGCGACGACCGGAGGCGTGCTCGTGATCCTGGTGACCGGAGCGACCGGGAAGGTCGGCTACCGCCTCATGGAGGCGCTCGCTGACGCAGGTGCCGACGCCACTGCGATGGTGCGGGTGGAAGCGAAGGGCGAGGACCTGCCGGGGTCGGCGAAGCACATCGTGGCCACTCTCGACGCTCCTCCGGCTCCAGAAGTGCTGCAGGCCTTTGACCGCGTCTTCCTGCTGAGCCCGGCCCGCGAGGAGCAAGCTGAGCTCGAGATCGTCTTCATCGACGCGCTGCTGACCGCCGGCCACCGGCCGCACGTCGTGAAACTGGCGGCCGACGGCTTCCAGGACCCGGACTGCGATGTGCGCATCATGCGCAGCCATCGGCAGATCGCCATGCACCTGGCGGCCACCGGCCTGCCGGCCAGCTACCTGGCACCGAGCCAGTACATGGAGAACCTGCTGGCCTCGGCGGAGAGTATCCGCGAGGAAGGCATGATCTATGCGCCGGCGGGCCAGGGCAAGGTCGGCTTCATTGCTGCCAGCGACGTCGCCGACGTCGCCGCGCGGGTGCTCACCAGCCTCGGGCACGAGGCGGCCACGTACGTTCTGACCGGGCCGGAGTCGCTCAGTTACGGTGACGTCGCCGCGCGGGTCTCGGCCGTCTTCGCGCGTGAGGTCACCTACGGCGACCTGCCGGAGGAGCGCGCCAGGGAGCAGTGGCTGGCCAGCGGCCTGACGCCCTGGCAGGTCGAAGCCAGGCTGGAGGAGTTCGACTGGATCCGGAACGGCGGCGCCGACACGGTAACGGCCGACGTGCGCGAGGTGACCGGGGAGGACGCCCGCCCGGTCGAGGACTGGCTCGGCGAATTCCGCGGCGCCTTCCTCAGCCCTCCGGACGCCTCGCCAGCCTTCTAGACTCCCACGCCGGCTGAGTCACGGCCCCGGGTGCGGCGTCGCGCTGGAATAGCAGCGTCGCGCTGGAATAGCAGCCATGGCAGACTGGTTTGCGTACAAAAGGCGTGCTCCGGGGTCGGTGAAACTCCGAGCCGGCGGTGATAGTCCGCGACCCGGCCGAAGGCGTTAAATCGCCAGAGGCCGGCTGACCCGGTGGAATCCCGGGACCGACGGTGAAAGTCCGGATGGGAGGAAGCACGCGCGGGCGGCAGCCGCAACCAGCTGCCGGCCGTGTGCGCGCGTCCGCGCGCCCCCGGAGCCACCTGGCATAACGGCTCCGAGGAGAGGAAATCGCGGATGTTCACCGGAATCGTCGAGGAAATCGGCGAAGTCGTTGCTGTCGAGACCCTCCCGGGAGCGGCCCGGCTTACCGTGCGCGGCCCGCAGGTAGCGGCGGATGCTGCCCGCGGCGACTCCATCGCCGTCAACGGAGCCTGCCTCACCGTCACAGAGGCCGCGGACAAGACATTCACTGCCGACGTCATGGCGGAGACACTGCGGCGGACCGTGCTCGGCGCGCTGGCCGCCGGTTCCCCCGTCAACCTGGAACGCCCGCTGCGCCTCAACGGCCGCCTGGGTGGTCATCTGGTCCAGGGCCACGTGGACGCGACGGCCACGATTGTCTCCCGCAGCCCGGCTGAGCACTGGGACGTGGTCCGCATTGCGATTCCGCCGTCCCTCGCCCGGTACATCGTGGAGAAGGGTTCGGTAGCCGTGGACGGGGTCAGCCTGACCGTCTCGGCCACCGGAGACGGCGAAGGCGGCCCCGGTGCACAGCCCTGGTTCGAGGTGAGCCTCATACCCGCCACCCTGGAGCTGACCACCCTGGGCCGGGCGGGGCCGGGCAGCCAGGTCAACCTGGAGGTCGACATGATCGCCAAGTACGTGGAGCGGCTGACCCGCGCGGCGTCGGCCGATGACGAGGAAGCGAAGGCCCGGCCATGACCACCAGCTCGGCGGCGCACGGCGTCCCGTGGATAACCGGACCCGGCCGCATGGCCGCACCGAAAAGCACCTTCCCGAACGACACGCCACCGAACCGCCGGCCACCGAACGGCTCATCAGCCCACGGAACGCCAGCAAACGGCACGCCAGCTGGTCCGGCTACCCGGCTGGACGAGGTGTCGCGGGCGATCGCCGAGGTCGCCGCGGGCCGCCCGGTGGTCGTGGTGGACGACGCCGACCGGGAGAACGAGGGCGACATCATCATCGCGGCCAGCAAGATGACGCCAGCGCTGATGGCGTTCATGATCCGGTACACCAGCGGCGTGATCTGCGTTCCGCTGCCCGGTGAGGATCTCGACCGACTCCAGCTGCCGCTGATGACCGCCCAGAACACCGAGCGCATGCGGACCGCCTTCACGATCAGCGTGGATGCCCGGAACGGCGTGACCACCGGCATCTCGGCCAAGGACCGGGCGCGGACCGTCCGGGCCCTGGTCGACTCGGCCACCGAGCCCAACGAGCTCGTCCGGCCTGGGCACATCTTTCCGCTGCGCTACACCGAAGGCGGTGTGCTGCGCCGGCCCGGGCACACCGAGGCCGCCGTCGACCTGGCCCGGCTGGCCGGCCTGGCGCCGGCCGGCGCACTCGCCGAAGTCGTCAACGACGATGGCACGATGGCGCGGCTGCCCGCCCTGCGGGCCTTCGCGGACGAGCACGGGCTGGCCCTGATCTCGATCGCCCAGCTCATCGAGTTCCGTCGGCACTCCGAGCAGATGGTCCGGCGGGTCGCCGAGACCCGGCTGCCGAACGCGCACGGCGAGTGGCGCGCTCTCGGCTACCAGAACTCGGTCGATGGCACTGAGCACGTCGCGCTGGTGCTCGGCGACCTCGGCGACGGCCAGCAGGTCTTGGTGCGCGTGCATTCCGAATGCCTGACCGGTGACGTGTTCGGCTCGCAGCGGTGTGACTGCGGCGCACAGCTGGAGGCCTCGATGGCGGCGATCGCCGCCGAGGGCCGGGGCATCGTCTTGTACCTGCGCGGGCACGAGGGCCGGGGCATTGGCCTGCTCAGCAAGCTGCGCGCCTACCAGTTGCAGGATGGCGGCGCCGACACCGTCGACGCCAACCTGGAGCTCGGCCTGCCCGCGGACGCCCGCGAGTACTCGACCGGGGCGCAGGTCCTCGCTGACCTCGGGGTCCGCTCCATCCGCCTGCTCACCAACAACCCGGCCAAGGTCCGTGGGCTAGCGGGCTTCGGCATCGAGGTGGCCGGCCGGGTTGCGTTGCCGGTCACGCCGACCCCGGACAACGTGCGCTACCTCATCGCCAAACGGGACCGGCTCGGCCACCTGATCGACGGGCTGCCGCTCACCGTCCCCAGGGCCAGCACGGCTATGCCCGGGGGTCCGGGGGATGTCCCCCGGGCTAGCACCGCCCGCCCGGACGGGCTCGCGGAGGTACGGTGAGCGAGCCGGGGCGCGGTGCCGCCTGGACTGAGCAGCGAGGAACGAGCGACGAGGGAAGGCGGCGCCTTAAGCGCCCCGCAGGCGAGCGGGAGACACTGTGAGCGGCGCGGGACGGCCCGGCAGCGAGGCGGTCGACGCGGGCGGGCTCACCCTGGCCCTGGTGGCGGCCCGCTGGCATGCGGAGATCACCGACAGCCTGGTGGAGCGGGCCCTGGCGGCGGCCAAGGCCTGCGGGATCGACGACCCGCTGCTGGTCCGTGTGCCGGGTGCCGTCGAACTGCCCGTGGTGGCCGCGGAGCTAGCCGCCAGCCACGACGCCGTGGCCTGCCTCGGCGCGGTGATCCGCGGCGGAACGCCGCACTTCGAGTACGTGTGCGATGCCGTCACCTACGGCTTGGCCCGGGTCGCGCTTGACGCTGGCACGCCGGTGGCCAACGGGGTGCTCACTTGTGACACCCTGGAACAGGCCCGCCAGCGGAGCGGGCTGGACGGCAGCAGTGAGGACAAAGGATGGGAGGCGGTCGTGGCCGCCCTCGACACGGCGCTCGTGCTGCGCTCCCTCCGCGCCACCCGCCCGGAAGGCCGGGACCGCCGGAGCGCACAGGCCCGCGGAGCTGGAGACCGCCCGCGACATTAAGTGTCCTGGGCCCAGGGAGCAACCCTCCCGGCAGCTCGCTAGGTGTCCACAGTTCCCTGGGGTCACGCGTTCGGTAGTACCAAACTGGGACAAATAGGGCGTGATCATGGTCGTAACACGTGAAGAGTCGGCGCTCATCTGATGAAAGGCTTCTGCGTTGCTTTCCCTCGTCCTGCCCAAAGGCTCGCTGGAGCGTGCCACCCTCGACCTGTTCGACGCGGCGGACCTGACCGTCCGCCGGTCCTCTGACCGCGATTACCACGCCTCCATCGACGACCCGAGGATCGAGCGGGTGCGGTTCCTGCGGCCCCAGGAGATCCCGTCCTACATCGAGCGCGGCCTTTTCGACCTCGGCATCACCGGGCGTGACTGGATCACCGAGACCGGGGCCGAGGTCGCCTCGCTGGGCGAACTGCACTACTCCAAGGCCACGTCGCAGCCGGTGCGCGTGGTGCTGGCCGTGCCGCAGGGCTCGCCCTGGCAATCGGTCACCGACCTGCCGGACGGGGTGCGGATCTCTACCGAGCTGCCGTCGCTGACCAGCCAGTACCTGGCCGAGCACGGGGTGAAGGCCATGGTGATCCCCTCGCACGGCGCCACCGAGGCCAAGGTGCCCGACATCGTGGACGCCATCGTCGACCTCACCGAGACCGGCTCGTCGCTGCGCCGCAACGGCCTGCGGATCATCGAAACGCTGCTCACCAGCTACACCGAGCTTGTCGCGAACACCGGGGCGTACGCCGACACCGCCAAGCGCGCCGCCATGGAGGACATCGCGTTGCTGCTGGCCGGCGCGATCCGGGCCCGGGCCAGCGTGCTGCTCAAGCTGAACGTGCCGTCGGCGCAGCTCGCGGCGGTGTCAGAGATGCTGCCGGCCATGTCATCGCCCACGGTCACGGCCCTGGCGCGCGGCGACATGCACGCCGTGGAGACCGTTGTGCCCAAGCGCGGGGTCAACACGCTGATTCCCGCGCTGAAAGCGGCGGGAGCGCGGGACATCCTGGAGATCCCCATCTCCAAGATCGTCGAGTAAGCCCCGCGCCAGGTGCCTCGGAGCGCGTCGGCTGCCCATGAGCGTCAGCCTGCCTGCGGGATGGCCGGGTTGGCCACAATCACCTCGATCGCTCCAGCGCCGGTGCGCGGTCGGTGCGGGAGTGCTGGACGTGAGGTTCCCTGGAGCGGCGGCGGGACCACCAGAGGCAGAACCCGCTCAGGACAAGGGCCAGGCCGAGGAAGATCGCCAGCTCGTACCACTGGAACGTCCAGTAACGGCTGGTCGGCTGATAGGTCAGTAGATCGCGTATCCGGAGCTGGTTGACGCATCGCTGAATGGCCGCGTTGGCAGCCGCGGGATTCGGGGTTGAGTGCCTGGGGAGCCTGATGTTGGGGCAGGTGAGTCCTTGGATGCCGACCCCATGAGGCCCGATGCCGATGTTCCCTGCGCCATCGCTGATAACTCCGTCCTGTCCGATCACGTGTCCTGTGGCGTTGATGGTCTGGTTGGACATGAGCCAGTCGCGCGGGGCGAGCCCCCATGTGGGCGGCGACCCCGGTCCGCTGAAGGCGATCGCGGCGATCGCGGTGTCAGGCACGGTGCGGTGGAGGGGGGCGATGAGGTGGTACGGCCGCAGGAAGTGCGCTACGACCAGCCGAACGCCGACGAAGACGGCGAGGGTGGTCGCCATGGCGGGCAGGGTCCGGCGGATCAGCAGGCCGGCGGTGACGCCGAGAGCGAAGGCGAAGGCGGCGTAGCCGACGGGGACGATGGCGCGCTGGTCGAACGATACAAACGGGCTCATGTTGACCCGGTCGACGGGGCTTGACCACCACGTCACCATGAGGCTGAGGAGCCCGGCGACGGCCAGGCTGGCCAGGCCGACGACGCCGAGCTTGGCGGCCATCCAGCGTCGGCGGGTGACGCCCTGGGTCCATGCCAGGCGGTAAGTGCCGGTCTCGAGTTCGCGGGCCACCAGCGGCGGCCCCCAGAAGATCCCGATGATGCCGGGCACGACGACGACCAGGGCATCGAGCC